>JAZOSF010000106.1:0-17820 GCA_045657025.1 Lachnospiraceae bacterium
TCTTTTGAGCCATGTTTTTCTTCCTCTTTTCTTGTATCTGTTTCACCTGTCGTTAATATTTATCAAACCGGGAAAAGCCTTTACGCTTGATATACTACCTTACCACCGCAAATAGTGTAACGCACCTTACCGGTAAGCGTCGTCCCTATAAAAGGCGTATTTACTGCCTTGGATTCAAAGGTGGAATCAACGGTCCAAACTTCCTTTGGATCATAAAGGACCAAATCCGCCTCTGCTCCTACGGAAATATGTCCGCGACTTTCTTCCAAATGATACAACCTCGCCGGATTGTAAGACATTTTCTCCATCAGCTTGGCATGGTTTAAATATCCCGGCTCTACAAGGTATGTGATGCAAAGTGCTAAACTGGTCTCTAAACCAATAATACCACTTGGTGCCTGGGTAATATCCTTAGCCTTTTCCTCCACGCTGTGAGGTGCATGGTCTGTGGCAATCAAATCGATAGTACCGTCTACCAACCCTTCGATAATAGCCACTCTGTCAGACTCTGTACGAAGTGGCGGGTTCATCTTTGCCAAAGTACCATGGGCAATTGCCGCGTCCTCTGTCAACGCAATATGATGCGGTGTTGCCTCAGCCCAAATATGACCACCCTGTGCCTTGCCGCCGCGCACCAAATCAACCGCTTCGCTGCTACTGATATGCTGCACATTCATATAAGCACCCGTTTCCAATGCAAGATGCACATCTCGCTCTACCATGCTGATTTCCGCCTGGCGGTCGCTGCCACCAATACCAAAATGCATAGATGCCTTGCCACGATTCACACCGTTATTGGAAATAAACATCGGATGTTCTTCATGGAAACTAATCGGCACCTGAAGTCTGGTTGTCTCTTCCATAGCCTCTCTTGCAAGCTTCTCTTCTAAAATCGGCACGCCATCATCGGTAAAGCCGATAGCACCTGCAGCTTTTAACGCCTCCATGTCTACCATCTGCTTCCCCCGCATGCCAACGGTAACGGTAGCACAACTTTCTACATGAATTCCGGTCTCGCGGCCCTTCTCAAGTACATAAGTCAAAGTCTCAACGCTGTCAATGACAGGTCTGGTATTGGCCATCATAACAACTGTTGTGAAACCGCCTGCTGCTGCCGCCTTCGCACCGGTATAAATATCCTCCTTATAGGTAAGTCCCGGATCTCTAAAATGTACGTGGACATCTACAAGTCCCGGTCCTGCTACCAAACCGGTTCCGTCAATTACATCCATCCCCTCACGGCTTTGAATTTCATTCGGTCCGGTTATTTCAATAATCTTGCCATCGCTTAATAAAATATCGCCAAGAAACTCTGTCATGCTCTTTGGATCAGCAATGGTTATATTTTTTATCAGTAGCATAGTAAACCTCTCTTTGTTGTACACAATCTCTTATTTATTATCTTAACATCAACAACCTTAATTGTACAGTTGTAAATTTACTCCTATCGCTCATCAATTTTATGACGCACGTGTCATTATTTTGCAAATAACGGAACATCTTCTACCAGTTCTGTTTTTAATATTATTATAGGAAACTGTACCGTATTTATTTTTTCTTTTCCGGCTTCCGGCCCGATCAAAGAAGTGTCCACCAAAATTCCGTTTTTCCCAAGAAACAGGTCATTTACCACGATACTGTGCCCGCTATACTCCTGCCGTCCGTAACCAATGCAAATATACAAATATTCTTTGTCACTGTAGGTCATTTCAAAAGGTTCTTCTTTTCGCTCTTCCAAAAGCGGTACAAGTTCCTTTGGAATACGCTCGTCGCTTAAAATCGTGTATTCCAGTTCCCGCACTTTTTCTCCGGCCCCTTTGTACATATCATTTAACTTAATTCCCATATCACATGCTGTCAAAGTAAACATCAAAAGAATTGCCGCTGCCACACTGATAATTTTTTTCATGCATTTCTCCAATAACTTTTTGTAAAAATATATGAGAACACCACGTCTCATTATGACAGAATGGCAGTTGCTTTTCTTTTTTAAACAAGTTATACTATTTATAATTCTTCGAAATTTATTTTTTCAGTAAAGGACAAATTCCATGATAAGATTTCTTGCAATTATTATCTTTATTGTTTTGTTTTTTATATTTACAATACCGGTTTTGCTGATTTTTGGGCTTTTATACAAACGTTTTCCAGGCAAAATCGACCGCATGAGTTTCGCAATCGTCCGCTGGGCATTGCGAAGTGTTACACATTTGGCAGGAACAGATGTTACCGTAATCGGCAAGGAAAATATACCGGAGGATAAGCCTGTGTTGTATATTGGTAATCACACCAGTATTTTTGACAGCATCATTCCATACACCTTAGTTCCGAACCTGACCGGTTATATTTCCAAAATCAGCATGAAAAAAGTTCCGGTTTTAAACTATTGGATGGTGCGCATGCATTGCCTTTTCCTTGACAGAAGCAATGTAAAAGAAGGACTCAAAACTATCCTGACTGCTATCGACAAAGTAAAGAACGGCATTTCCATTTTTATTTTTCCGGAAGGCACCCGCAACAAAACTCCGGAAACTCTTATGGAATTTAAGGGCGGCAGTTTTAAAATTGCCGAGAAAAGTGGCTGTCCGATTGTTCCTGTTACCATAGTGAATATGTCCGATATTTTTGAAGATCATATGCCACGCATCAAAAAAACCCGCGTTGTCATCGAGTTTGGTACTCCAATTGATATGAATACGCTTGACCGCGAAGACAAAAAGCACATTGGTGATTATGTGCAGGGCATCATTGCAGAAACATACCAGAAGAATAAAGAGTTATATTTTAAGTAAATGGTAAGCCCTTATCCAACAATGCAGAAAGTATTGCATGTAACACTGAACAAGAGACTGACGCCATTAATTTTGAATACTTTTTTCAAGATTTTTCACATGCCATGAATTCAGATGGTTTTGGGCACTTGTTTATAAATATCAAAAGCCTGATATTCAACCAAACTGATTGAATATCAGGCTTTGTTATCTATTTATAGATTTATTAGATTTTCTTTAACTGCTTCATAATCAGCCTCATCTATCTTCAACAATTCACACGCCTTTTCCGCAGTGATATCCATTGATTGCATGAGGTTTTTTATCATTTCCAAACGTCCCAACTCTATCCCTTCGGCTTTGCTCACATCCATTAGTTCACCAATCGTCATATACCTGTCCCTCACTTCCGCAGCCTGCTTCACTGTTTTCACATAATCATGTATATGTGCTATCTTTTCGTTTGTTACATTTTCTATTTTACTATGTTTTAAGTAAGAAAGCAATTGTTTTATGGTTTCCGTCCCACCCTTTGTTCCGGCGGTATTAAAGTATATGTATTTAAGGCCATCTTTATTTTCTATATCCGGATATTCCTTACAAGTGTTCTCAAAGGTATAAATCATACCGTCTTTGCCGAAAGGGTCAAACGTGGTAATCATAATCATATATAAATCCGGTAGCTTGTCCCAATTTTTCTCACCACTTTTCAGTTGTTTGCTATCTTTTCTTGCTTGATAGTATCGACTTCGCTTTTGTAAGTTTTCGCCCGTATAGGTCTGCGACTCCATGTTATACAGTCGACATTTTGCAGGCGAATTATTATCTTCCTGAATCTCTACGTCCAACCGAATCCCCCGAAGTTCCGGTGTGTCTCCGGGAATTACAGACTGTGCTCGCACCGTAATCTCTCCAATATCACGATCCAACAACACCGAAAGCACCTCACGAAAGAATGCCTCGCCCACTTCCGGGTCATTGGCAATGGCATTTAGCATGAAATCATCCAGTACATTCAAATCCTCTAATCGTTGTCTTTTTTGTATAGAAAAACCTCACTTTGCATATTATTTGAGTTCTAAAAATATTCCTCATTACATATATGCATAAGCAAGGCTTTTCGTCGCACTTTTTATATAAATTTTATAAAGCGATTTTTTATTCAGCGTCCATTCCGTCCGCTTCAATTTCTTCAACTAATCTCATACCTGCAGTATCTGTAACCGGCAGGGAAAATACGATAGAACGTGCTTTGGACTCCAATCCTGCCTGCTCCATAATGGCACGCATAATATCGTTCTTTTGGTCTTTACGCACAACGATAAATACCATTTCCTTTTCCGGCACCAAAGTTACACCCAAGAATTTCTCTGCTTTCTGAGCACCGGTACCTTTTGCATGAATTACCGTTCCGCCTGCTGCGTGTACACTTCTTGCAGCATCCATAATCAGTTCCGTATATCCATGATTTGCTATGACTACCAATAATTCGTATTTTGTATCCTTCAATGTTGATTCCTCTCCCTTAACAAAATTCTGTCCGTCTGTCAAATAACTTAACGCCTTTTTACCACCAATACTGCTGATAGGTACCAAAAATGCTATACCGATTCCCGGCACATCTATCTGCATTTTTCGTCTGAGACCGACTTTAATATTTTTCCAGACCGCTCCGGTTACCACGTGAAAAAGAACACTTTTTTCTGCACCATCCAATCCAAAATAATCTAAGATTTCGCTTGCTGCTGTACCTCGTCCACCGGTTGTTACGGAAACATCCACACCATTTTCTTCATAAAAATTTGTAAATTTTCTGGTAAGATTACGATTGGTAATCGTCACCATCATATATAATTTGTTCATGTTTTATCCCTCACTACAGCTCGATAATTGCGTCTTCATCCAGTGCCGCAAATGCATATTCCACTTCTGTCTTTTTGCCCAAATGCTGCTTGATCTGATATACCACGCCCAAAATCTGAATAGTAATCAAAGGAGTCATAGCTACCATCGCTACTACACCAAAAGAATCCGCAACTAAATTGCCGCCAACTGCAATGCATGCTCCTTGCGCTAAAGGAAGAAGGAATGTTGCAGTCATTGGTCCGGAGGCAACCCCACCGGAGTCAAATGCTATAGCAGTGAAAATCTTTGGAACAAAGAAGGACAATATTAATGCAATGGCATATCCCGGTATAGTGAAATATAAAATCGGAATTCCTGTCAACACACGAACCATTGCCAGTGCCACGGAAGCAGCCACACCCACAGACAAGCTGATTCCCATTGCTCCTGCAGAAATAGCACCGTCCGTAATCTCTTCTACCTGATGATTCAAAACATAAACTGCCGGTTCTGCTTTTACTATAAAGTAACCGATAAGTGCACCCAACGGAATAAGTAAAACCTTAAACTCATCGGATGCAAGCACTCTGCCAAGATAACTTCCGGCAGGCATAAATCCTACATTGGCACCGGTCAAAAACAGCACCAATCCAATGTAAGTATAAACAAGACCGATTACAATCTTGCCCAGTCTTCTGCGTGACAATTTCAGGGCAAAAATCTGGAACAGTCCAAAAATCAAAACAATCGGTAACAAAGAAACCGCAATTTCTTTCATATACTCCGGAATGCCATGCGCAAACATATCCCATAGTTCCACAGAATCTTCCACTTGAGGAATTTGCGCCATGCTGTAGTCACTTTCCGTAGGCTTATAAATCATCCCCAAAATAAGCACTGCCAAAATCGGACCGATAGAACACAAGGATACAAGACCAAAGCTATCATCTGCTGCATGCTTATCGTTACGGATTGCAGAAACACCGACACCCAATGCCATAATAAAAGGAACTGTCATAGGACCCGTAGTAACGCCGCCGGAGTCAAATGCAACTGCTCTAAAATCAGATGGCACAAAAAATGCCAGTACAAATACAATAATATAGAAAATCACCAAAAGGTTTCTAAGTGCAACGCCAATCAACATACGAAGCATTGCAAATACAAGAAACACACCTACACCAATAGCCACCGCAAGAATAAGTGTCATATTTGGCACGGAAGGAACCTGACTTGCCAATACCTGCAAATCCGGTTCGGATATTGTTATAATAATACCCAATACAAAGGACATAACAGAAACAAGCCAAATATTTTTGGATTGTGTCATTTTGGCACCAACCGATTCGCCCATAGGGGTCATGGATGTTTCTGCACCCAAAGTAAAAAACATCATTCCCACGATTACCATTAATGCTCCCAACAAAAAGCAGAGCAATATGCTGGGCGTAATCGGCGCAATCGTAAAACTTAGTACCAGCACAATGCCTATTATAGGAAGCACCGCCATCAGTGCTTCGTTAAATTTTTCGTATAGTTTCTTATTCCAAAATTTCAAGTCTTTACCTCTAATTTTTGTTTATACTTTCAGCCACTCTACAATTTCTTTAAATTGCATACCGTTAGATGCCTTTACAAGTACTGTTGTGTCTGCAAAATCTGCCGGCTTGTGAGCTTCAAAAAAGGCTGCCTTATCCGGATAGTATTCCGGCATTGCTCGAAGCTTCATGGCACCGTCATACATTTCCTTAGCCATGGTGCCAACAAAAATCATTTTATCTAATGGCGCCATCGCTGCATAATATCCCACTTCACGATGCAAAGCCAATTCATCGGTGCCAAGTTCAAACATATCACCCAGAATTACTACTTTCGGCCCCTCAGCCATCATCAATAAATCGATGGCGCTTTTCATGGAAACCGGATTTGCATTGTAGCAATCACCGATTATTGTCTTGTCAGTCAATTTGATAATGTTACTGCGGCCACCAGTTGCCTGCACAGACGCAATACCCGCAAGCACTTCTTCATTGGTCATGCCAAGAATACGGCCTACACATGCTGCTGCCAGAGCATTTTTTACCATGTGCTGTCCCGGAAGCGGAACGGATGCATCCACATCATCCCCCATAAGCTGCATTTGAAAATCACTGCCAAATAAGCCTTTGCTCTGAATTTCTACTGCAAAAGCATCCTTTGCCACAGCACCATCCGGACCCATGCCAAAGAAAAATGGCCTGCGACCATGTACCTCATTGATAGTCACTAATTTATCATCATCACCATTTAAGACTACAAAGCCTTCTTTATTCATAAAATCAAAAATTTCTGATTTTGCACGAAGCACGCCGTCGCGGTCAATCAAATTTTCTAAATGGCACTGGCCGATATTGGTTATGACACAAATGTCAGGTTTGGCAATCTCGCTTAATCGGTGCATTTCACCAAAATGATTTATACCCATTTCCACGACTGCTGCCTCATGTTCTGCACGGATGCTCAAGATAGTCAATGGTAAACCCACTTCATTATTAAAATTCCCTTGGGTTTTTAATACGTTAAATTTCGTACTAAGTCCGGCTGCAATCATTTCCTTCGTGCTGGTCTTGCCTACACTTCCCGTCACACCGATGATTGGAATGTCCAGTTGCTCCCTGTAATAGGCTGCCACTTTTTTCAAAGCCGCAAACGTATCCGGAACCTGAATATATGGCACGTCTACTTCCGGCGCATCTTCGCAAATCACCAGAGACGCACCCTTTTCTGCCACCTGTGGAATAAAACTATGTCCATCTACACGCTCTCCTCTAGTTGCAAAGAACAAAAATCCCTGCTCTACTTTGCGGGAATCTAACACCGCACCGGTTATTTCAAATGCTTCTTGGCCTTCGCCACCACAAAGCGGGCTATTCAGGCAAGCAGCAATATTTGCCAATGTCATATTTTGCATTATGTACTCCCTTTCTTTTCAATCGAAAGATTATTCTGCATCTCTTAAAGAGATCTCAATCAACCATTCACATAAATCTCCATAAGAAATCCCTATCGCCTGGGCTTCCTGTGGAAGCAAGGAAGTCGGTGTCATACCCGGAAGCGTATTTGCCTCTAAACAATACATGCTGCCATCCTCTGCAAGCATAAAATCCATGCGGGCATAATTTCTAAGACGAAGAGCCTTAAACACATCCTCTGCATATCCCTGCATACGCTTTGTAAGGGTCTCATCAAGTTCTGCCGGACAAGTCTCTACGGTAGAACCTGCCTGATATTTATTTTTGTAATCATAAAAACCACTAATAGGAGCAATTTCAATCACAGGCAATGCTTTGCCATCAATTACGCCAATGCTAAACTCACGGCCTTTAATATACTGCTCAATAATAATTTCATTATCATAGCGGAATGCCTCTTCCTTGGCAGTCTCGTAATCAGCTTCCTTCTCTACAATAAAAGTGCCTACGCTGGAACCACCATTACAACACTTTACCACTAACGGAAACGGTACAGTCTTTGGATCCCATTCATTCTTCTTTAAATGGATACCTTCCGGAGTCGGAATTTTATTCTGGCGGAACAGTTCCTTTGCAATAGACTTATCCATAGCAATGGCGCTGCTTACATGAGTAGTTCCGGTATAACGGATGCCCATCAAATCAAAATATGCCTGAATCTTACCGTTTTCGCCCTCAGCTCCGTGAAGTGCCATAAAAACTACATCTGCCTGCTGGCAAAGGTCAATTACATTTGGCCCAAAGAAATTTTTCTTATAGTCCGGGCGCATAGCAAGAATCCCGGAAATGTCGCTGATTTCTGTAGATACGCCGCGCATATCTGCTGCCCAGTCTTTATCTTGTTCAAACACATCCTGGGACATATCTCCTGTGTATCCCAAAAAAACATCTACTAAAATAGCCTGATGTCCCTTATCCCTAAGTGCCTTGTATATTCCTGTTCCTGAGGATAATGACACATCTCTTTCTGTGCTGATGCCTCCTGCCAGTACCACAATTTTCATACTTTACCTCCAAGGCTGTTACTCTGCCTGTTTTTTATCTAGGTAGGAATAAACCACTACCCCATCTATTATAGTATATAGTGTTTCCGTCATAATTTCCATAGGATTTGCACGAAAAATACTAATATCTGCATCTTTTCCTATTTCCAGGCTGCCAACTCGGTCTGCTACGCCTGCAATTTGGGCTGCTTCTATTGTAATCGCGCGCAATCCGGCATGGAACGGAAGACCTGCTTTTACTGCCATTCCGGCGCACAATGGCAAAGCTTGTATTAATGATACGGGATGGTCCGTGGTAATAGCCACTTGGACGCCTGCTCTGTGCAGGATACCTGCGGTCTTAAAAGCCGCATTCTGCACCTCGATTTTGCTTCTGCTGGCAAAGTCCGGTCCCACAATGGCAACGTACCCGGCCTCTGCCAAATCCTCAGCCACTAAATGCCCCTCGCTGCAATGGTCCAAAGTCATGGACAGGCCATATTCCTTGGCAATACGAATGGCTGTAAAAATATCATCCACCCGATGGACATGCGCTTTTAACGGAATTTCACCATTGAAAACAGGTACCCAGCATTCTTTGGTAAAGTCTGTCTCAAAGAGTTCACCCTGTTCCAGCGCCATCTTTCTTTTTTCACAATACGCTTTGGCGTCATGCAACTCCTGACGGAGCATACCTGCAATTGCCATACGGGTGGCCGGGGACTGGTTTTGCCCACTGTAATTTACTTTTGGATTTTCACCAAATGCAATTTTCATGGCGGAAGGTGCTTTTATTACCATATGGTCAATACAACGTCCATAGGTTTTCATTACCAGAAACTGCCCGCCCACCACGTTGGCACTTCCCGGACCCACCTGCACACAAGTCACACCGGCGCGAATAGCATCTTTAAAAGCTGCATCCATAGGATTAATGGCATCGATAGCCCTTAGCCATGGAGTTATGGGATTTACCGTTTCATTGCAGTCATTCCCTTCCATGCCCTTTTTTTCTTCTTGGATACCAATATGACAATGAGCCTCCACAAATCCGGGTAAAACCCAGCCGCCCATAGCGTCGATTACTTCTTCCCCCGGTTCCGGCTCTACTGGAATATTTCCCACATCAACAAGAATGCCATCCTGTATTCGGATGGCACCTTTCTCTATAACTGTATTTTGCGAATCCATTGTATAAATGGTTCCATTTACAATATACATACTTATTCTCCCATATAGTTTTGCGGACATACCGGCTGATTGTTTTTGGTCATCGCAAAATAAAGATTGCTGCCTTCTTCTGCGAAATACTTGGTAGGAGAAGTTACATAACCAAGCACGTCCCCTGCCACAACATAAGTGTCTTCTGCTTTTTGCAAGCCGTCCAACTGTCCGTAATATGCTTTGAAACCACCGCCCAAATCCATTTCATAAGTCCAACCGGTCTCATAATCCCAGTATCTTCTGGTGATTTTACCTGCGCTGACTGCACAGACCGGGGTTCCTACTTCAGCCGAAATAATCATAGCCGGACTATACTTGTACTGGTCTAAGGTTTCAAAATAAACAGCCTTGTCCATACTATATGGTATTAAAATATCACTTCCTTCCGGCACCGGCCAAACCATGTTCATCCCATCAAAGCTGAACATCATATTTTCCACAATACCGGACATCGCTTCCTCTGTCAGTCCTTCTGCCGCGTCTGCTTCTGCAATATGCTCACCCACCAAGGTGTTGCTGGATTTGGTTGCAGAAATCTTATTTGCGTCATTCTGTTCGGCAACAGTACCTGTGCGACCCGGATTTTCAACTGTTGCAGAGTCCACATTCTGTAAATCTGTATTCTCCACTCTCGGGGCCTCTAATACATCGCCGGACAAGTTATTTTCCTGAATAGGATCTTTTTCAGAAGCATTATTAATGTACATTCCTGTAAAAGTCAAAGCTGTAAGCACAAATACCGCTGACAGGGTTACAATTAATTTTTCTCTGCTTTTTGCTTTGGCCTGACTTCGTTTTTCAAATTCTGTGACTTTATTATTGGTATTTTTATTATCCATAGATTTCCCTCCTGTACCTTGCAGATACTTTTAGCAACTTATCTACGGATAGTATGAACCCGTCAACCAATTTTATACATTTAAATTTTTCTATGTGGCAACTAATTATTCCACATGGTAGAGCTCTGCTCTGCCACGATCTTCGGTTCCTCCACAAAAATGCAATTAATGTTTCGTATACATTTAATCCAACCTGAAAACCGGCTTTAATTCTGCTTCTGTCCCCAGTTCCGGGTCTATATCTATCTCCAGGATATCACTCATATAGGCATTCCACCTTTTGATTACATCATATCTTTCCTCCCAAAAAACTAAATCTCCTACTAATTTTCCAAAAGTTTTAATATGACTATAATCATGCATCATACATCGTACTATCATTGGTACATTTTACATATTCTGTTTCTTTAAAAATCATACGGAATAAGCTTTCTGCAAATAATTCATGCATTTCCCTTATTGGATGATTTATACGATTTGCTAAAAGCTTGGTTGTATCTTGTGTTTTGCTAAGTTCCTTCCACATAGAATAGCAATCGCACACCGGTACTTCCATTTCTTCTGCTAACTGGCAAGCTTTTTCCATAAACAAATCCATTCTTCCGCCATTTTGGTATTCTGCAGTCACGGCCGCATACTCTAGATATTTTTGCTCTGTGCCTTCTGCTACATAAGTATTTAACATATTGGGCGTCATAAAAATCACATCACATTCCTGCTCATGACACCTTCCAAAAATACTTCTAAGCGCACTTAAATAATCTTCCAGTGTACCATTCACATCGTTTAAACCGAAGCACACAATTACCAAATCCGGCAAATGACAAAAAACCTGCTTATCCATTCTGTTTATTGCTCGTGTCGCTTTATCACCACCGATTCCCGCATTGATGACATTGATCGGAACGTAGTTTCTGATAGCAAGAATTTTTTCTCTAAGTCTATTCCAATATACGGTATTGTAATCGATTTCTCCCGCACCTACTGCACCATGCGTAATACTATCTCCAAATGCCACTATTGTGATAGCCCCATGCTTCAACAGTTCTTTTTTATCCATATAAATTTTTTCGATTATTTTCACAAGCTATCTACCTCGTATCATCACTCATTTGCTTCCTATGACTGAGTAACCAGTTTACCAGTTCATCTCCGTCATAAGCTATATCCCACGCGCTATGACCTATGCCATAACAGATCTTGATTTGCGCATTACCACCGCATTTGCTGACACGCTTCACCATAGTGATGCTCTCGTATATAGGCACCGTTTCATCACAGTCTCCGTGGTATATGAATATAGGCATATCCTTTAGAATTCCGGCATTCCAACAAATTCCGCTGCCACATACAGGCGCAATTGCCGCAAACCTATTCGGCTCAGCCATTGCCAACATCCACGTTCCTGTTCCGCCCATGCTTAAGCCGGTAAGATATACTCTCTCCCTGTCGATAGGCAAGGTATCACAGATATAGTCCAAAAATGCGATTAATGATTCGGTGTAGCATCCCCAATATTTACCATGAGGGCACTGCGGTGCAACAAAAATAAAAGGATAATCTTTACCGTCTTCTCTTACATGTTTCATGAAACCATGTCTGGAAGCAACGTCTAAGTCATCGCCTCTTTCCCCAGCCCCATGAAGAAAGAAAACTAATGGATACTTTTTATTTTCATCATAATCCTTTGGCAAATATGTAACATATCCAAAATTATAAAACACTTCTGAATTCCATTTATGTTTCGTATACATTTATTCAAAACCTCACAATCCATGCAGTAAACTTGTGCGATTGCATTAATCCAACCTGAAAACCGGCTTCAATTCTGCTTCCGTTCCAAGTACCGGGTCTATATCTATCTCCAGGATATCACTCATATAGACATTCCACCTTTTAATTACATCACTTTCCGCTTTAACTTTATCCGCGTAGGCAATACCCTGTTCACATTCATAATATCCAAACAGAGTATTTCCAGTTAAAAAAATCGTATAATTACATATTCCAGACTTTTTCAGAATCTCTACCATCTCTGGCCAAATTTCATCATGTCGTCTAATATATTCCTCCTCAAATCCAGGTTTAATCCTGCCTTTCCATGCTTTACGTTCCATAATATCTTTAGTCTCCTTCTCTTTTCCTGTTTTATTTTCTATTAAAACCCTTCTACCAACAGCTCAGCATAGATTCCGCCCAGCTCCTTTAAGCCTTCCGCAACCAGACCTGCAAAGATTCTGGCTCCGTCCTGTTTCAAATGGGTATCATCCACCAATCCATCCGGGAAAGAAGGATACTCTCCCTTTGCCAAATGCATGAACCATTTCGTGGTTTCTACAGCTCCTGCTTCCTCTATTTTGGCACGGCTTTTGCTGTACAAATCAATCAGTGCTACCTGCTCTTCTTCGGCAACCTGTCTCATACCGGCTGCATAATCAGTTAAATGCGTTTTTTCTTCCAGTTTCCATGCATCCACAAAACATCTGCGTGACACAGGCGTAATCAGTACCGGAATGGCCTGCGCATTTCTCGCCACCTGAATATATTGTTTCAAGTATTCTTTATAGGTACCGTAAGGGGTGGTATATCTATCTTCTTTCTTTTCTTTTTCATCATTATGTCCAAACTGAATGAACAAAAAATCGCCCTTGCCAATCTGCTCCTCAATCACCTGTAATCTGCCTTCATTAATAAAGCTTTTAGTACTACGGCCACCTACCGCATGATTGTCAACGATGATTTCCGGCTTTACATAAAGCTCAAGCCCCTGGCCGATACCGTTCCTTGGAAAATGTAAAATATTGTATCTAGCACAGGTGGAATCACCTGCATAAAAAATTTTCATTACTGTTCTCCTTTCACATAAATGAATATAATCCAAACTCTTCCATAAGCAGGGAATACATTACTTCGTAGCCTGCATCATTTGGATGAAGATCATCTGCCAGAAACTCTTCCACCTTAAGACCTCGCTCGATCAAATACGCGGAAAATAATTGATACAGACTGACAAACGCAAACCCACATTCCAAAGAAGCCTTGGCATACAAATGGTGTACGTCTTCCATATGAAATATTTTTCTTGTTTCATTCTCATTTGCTTCAGAAGCAGGAATGTTTGCCATAAAGATAACTGTCTTGCCTGCCTCCTGAAGTTTTTGATATAACAGTTTGATATTCTGATAAAATTTCTCCACAAACTCACTTGGAGTATAAACTGCCTTATCCCAAACAGCCTGATGGCGGTTATTGGTACCAATCATGCAGATAACCAAATCATCCTCTTCGTCCACCAAAGTCTCGAAATTTCTGAGAATAAATTCTATTCTGGTGCCGGTACATGCATTATTGGTTACCGTACAGTTGTAATGCTCTTCCATATAGGATTTAAACATATTTGCCCAGCAATACCCATTCGGATTACGTGCAAATCCTTCCACAATTGGTTCTCCGTCCTGTTCAAAGCCTGTTCCGCCTACACCATGGGTGATAGAGTCTCCCAAAAGCTTGATATGAACCTGCTTATCCCCAGAAAGCAGCTCTTTAAAAATCGCTCTTACTTTTTGATTCATTTAATTTCTCCTGTCATGTATACACACATTCTTTCCGCTTTCGCCTTACAGCAGATAGTTATCCATAACCGCTTTATAATACAGCATCAGATTCGGAGCATTCTGTGCAAAGTCCTTATTAGAAGGACCGCCATCAAACTTTATCATCAAATGATACCCCAGTCTGATACCTCTTGGTCTAGATGGCATCGTTCTTAAAATTGCCTCAAAGGTAGGAAGACCATGTTTTAAATATGTTACGTCTCCGGACAATTGATACGCATAAGTTAGGGCTCCTAAAATCGTTGCAATTACCTCTGATTGATCCGCACTTGGGAATTCCTTGTATATAAACAATCCGGTGCGCTTGGAGATACAATGAAGCACCATATCCTCCGCAGCACCTAAAATTACCCTTTTTAATGCTTCCGTAGGGCAAATACTATAAAAGCTTTTCAATGCATTAATCGCCACCGAAGTCATGAATGGTGTCCTGACCATGCTATGCTCTGTGTAGGCAGCCATAAAGGTACCCATTTCCTTTTCCCATTCGTAGAAACAGTCCGCAATTTGATTACTGTAATCCATCCAAAGCGCATCCTGTGTTTCAAGATAAAGAGCACTTAATGCAAACAGTGCCCAGCCGCCTTCTCTAGCTGAGGTATTGACACCATGTGGCTGATTTAAAACTTTATGCTCCAGTAAATATACAATATTTTTACCTACATTTACTGCCATTTCAAGAATATCCGGGTCACCGGTTTCGTGATAATAATCCAAAAGCCCTTCTACCCACTCGTGTGAAGGTGTACATACATGAGTTGCATGTCTGGCTGAGTGTGCTATTTGACCGCCGAAACGACCCGGATCAGAGCTGTGATGACAAATATCTACATCCATGATGTGCTCCGTTGCACATTTCATAGCACCATACGCCAGACGCAAGCCGCTTGTAATGTAGTAAAGATAAAACGCATGTCCGGCATCATATTCTCCATTGACCCAGACATCCTCTCCGTTTCCACGACCCTGATGGGTATAACCTGCATCCACCGTATCTCCCCAGTGAAGGATACCAAATGCGTTTGACCTGCTCATAAACAGCCTTTCGAGATAATACTCCACCTGATAATTTACTTTCTTTGTAAAAATATCATCAAATACTCCGGATGCTTCATAAACCTCCGGATCAAGCACCGGCTTGTCCGGCAGCTGATACTGGAAGGAACGGAAGGTCATATCCTTTTCCCGGTCCGCATCCGCAGAATGGAAAAACAGCTGGATGCGATGGGTTTTGGCTACACCCTCGATAAACTCTACAGCACCGCTTTCCTCAGGAATCAAATCCACCGTTAGACCTTCTTTGCATACAGCCACTCTCTTCGGTAAATTTTGCTGTGCCTGATAAATGGATACTGACACACCTCTCTGCTCATCCTGCCAGTCCCCGTAAAGGGTACCGTAAAGCACCTCCGGATCCTGCTCATTGGTTGCATACTGTAAGAACTTTTCATCCACCAAAAGGCTGGTCTCGCCCTCTGTGTAAGAAGTCCTAACCGTAGAATGTGCCACATAATTTTTTACTTCGCCCACGCTAATCGGATTTACTAATAAGGACATGGCAGAAATACTGGAAACCGTAAGTGTCTTGCATCCCCTTTTCACTTCGAGATGCTCACCGCTTTCCGTATTGGTTACACAGTAATCCAAATCAATCCAAGGCTTTCCTGCATAGGCATATAATGTAATTTTATAATCAAAATAAGTGCCATCCTTTGCGATGTGACGGCCACGGGTACGTACCATAGCACGAACCGGACCGGCTTCAATTACTTCCCAGCCTTTTTCTCCGGCGCCGGCTACATATACTTTCCCTTTTGTGTCCTTAATCATAAAAGGTGTAATTTCTTCTTTTTTGAAACGCCCCTGTGGGGTATCAATATATTCAAAAATAGCATCCTGCGTTTTGGACAAGCCAATACGAAGTGCTCCGGTATCAATTACATTGTCTGACACCTTCATTTGAGTGGCACGCTGCTCCTTGCCAGAAGCAATATCCAAATAATAATCTGCTTCGTCATTTCCCGGCAAATCTGCCTGCATATGTACCAAAAGCCATTTTACAGAGCCATCCGGCCACAAAGTGACTGCACGAAACTGTCCCGGATAAACACGTCCCTCTTTATCCACAATACGGCAGCCTTCTAAGTTGGAAAGTGCTCCCTTCGCAAAAGGAACGGAAACCGTTGCAGGCTCTAACGCACGCGCATAACATGCCAGTTTTGGAAAATGTAGTTTAATCATGGTAATATCCTCCTACTTTCTTGTAGCTTCTACCAACATCATCAGTGCCATAGACTGTCCGTATGGCATCGGACAAATAGGAATATCTCTATACTCCTGAAGGGAATAAAATACCGGAGTACCATAGGATACGCCATGTACGGTTCCCTCTTCGTCAATTCGTTCCAATACACCCTGCAGGGCCTTTTCTCCTACCGCTGCAAATTCCTCCGGAAGATAGCCCATACGAACTGCCTTCATAATACCATAAGCAAAGGCACAGGTTGCACTTGTCTCCAGATAAGAATTTGGATCATCCAAAAGAGTATGCCACATACCACTTTCGTCCTGACACTTTGCTAATGCCTCCACCTGTGTGCGAAGTGCAGATATCAGCACCTTCTTCACGCCTTCATTGCCTTCCAGGCATTCCAGATAATCTACCAGACCTGCTGTGTACCAGGAATTTCCTCTGCCCCACAAAGCATTTGCAAAATGATGTCTTCCCACAAAGCTCCATCCATGGAAAAATAGTCCGGTGGAGGTATCTGTCAAGTATTTTAAATGCACCATAAACTGGCGGATACTTTCCTGAATATAATCGTCACGTTTTAAAAGCTTACCCATTTTGGCAAGAAACAACACGGTCATATATAGGGTGTCATCCCAAAGCTGCCCTTCATTTAATATATCGGTTGTGACATGCTGGAGTCCGCCCTCCTCGGTTCTCGGAATCTCTTCCATTACGCCCTTTAACCAACGCTCCAGAACCGGTAAATAGGCTTCATCCCCTGTTTCCTCATACAGGCATGCCAGGGTAAGCATCGGACAGGTGGTATTGATATTCTGTGGTGGAAGCCCTTTCTCTAACTGCCTGTCATACCACGCCTTCAACCACTCCAGCACTGTCTGATCCTTACTTTCCTTGTAATATTGGTACATAGCAAACAAAGCAACGCCCTGAGGCCACTCCCATGCATCCATAGATATGATACTGATTTTCAGGTTGTCCTGCACGGAACCATCGTCTTCCATACCCTGCATTTTTTCGAGAATAATCTGCACTTTCTTGTTAATTTCGTCCTTATCTATCTTTACTGTTGCCATTGCACTCTTCTCCTTTATCTGGCTTCTGCTATTATAAAGCAGATTTTGAGGTTTTATAATTTAATAAAGCCTGGCCATATCCCATAACGCTCGTTGGAGAGGAAACATACATCTCACCCTCTGAAGTCTTTACGGTAGTGCTTACCTTATCTCCTTCGCATGTAGTCTGAACTTCATAAGTTTCTTCATCATTTACGCTCATCACT
>JAZOSF010000107.1:0-12598 GCA_045657025.1 Lachnospiraceae bacterium
GATTAAGGAAATCGAGGATATTCCGGTTATGTTTGTTACCGCCAAGGATGGTATTCAGGACAAGATAAAGGGACTAACAAGCGGGGCTGAGGATTATTTAGTAAAACCTTTTGATATGCTGGAGCTGATTGCTCGTGTAAATTTGATTTTAAAGCGACACAAAAAAGATACTACAACGTTTTCTTTAGTTGGTGTCGATGTGGATATGATTTCTCAGAAAGTTGTAAGAGACGGACAGGAAATCATTTTAACTCCTCAGGAATGGGCTTTATTGGAGGTGCTTATCCGCAATGTAAATATTGCTCTGAGCCGTGATAAGCTTCTTAATATGGCATGGGGATATGATTTTGACGGAGATGCCCGTACGGTAGATGTTCATATTGTTAAATTGCGTAAGAAGCTGGGCTGGGAGGACCAAATCAAGACTCTGTATAAGCTTGGCTACAGACTGGAGACCACAACATGAGACTATGGCAAAGAATCTACATAATTGCACTTTTATTATTTTTACCGGTATTGAATGTCGGATTATTTATGGGTGCACGTATGATTTTTAATTACAATATGGAAGTGACCAAAGGACAGGCATCTGATGAGGTGCATCTTTTGAGCCGTACGATTGTAAAAGATATAGAGAGTTTGGACTATAAGGAACAGATGGATGACTATATCGTATATCGTGTTGCAGAGCCATATGTAAATTATATTACCAATAAAGATGCCAATGCCACATTGGAGGTCCATTATGTTGGTGTGAAGACGAACCTTCAGATGGGGCAGCAAGACATTTCTATTTATGATACCGGAGATTATCCGGAAATCCGTGTTTTGGAGCTTTTAGAGGCTCCTTATGAAAATTATCAGCTGTTTTATTTTAAACCTTTGGATGACTTTTACGATTTATGGCAATCCTTAAAGTTGGTATTTGGTATTATTAGTTTGTGCTGTTCCGGTGTGTTGGCAGTTGTTTTATATTTACTTTTGTATGAAATGACCACGCCTCTCCAGCGATTGACCCAAAGTGTGAAGTTAATGAAAAAAGGGGAACCATGGCAGGAAGTAGAAGTGGAAGGGCATGATGATATTGCAGATCTGACCAGGAGCTTTAATGAAATGGGAGCGGAAATTGAAAGTCAGATGGAGCAATTGCAGCGTGAAAGCAAGACCAAACAACAACTAGTAGATGACCTCGCACACGAGATGCGTACGCCACTTACTGCTATTTATGGATATGCAGAATATTTACAGAAAGCACCATATTCCGAAGAAGAGAAGCTGGATGCTTTAGACTATATTATGTCAGAAAGCAAGCGTTTGTCTCATATGGGCCAGGAACTTTTGACTATGGCTATTTTTAGAGAAGATGAAGTGAACGCAGAAGAGATTGACAGTATGGGTCTTAGCAAAGATGTTTCGGCTTTGTTGCAAAATACGTTACAGGAAAAGCGTTTGAAGCTCATTAAAAGCATTCAACCGATACAGTTTGAAGGCGATAAGGCAATGCTTGTTTGTCTTTTGAGAAATTTAATTGAAAATGCAGCCCGAGCAAGTGAAAGCGGTACACGTATTTGGCTTACTATTGATAAATTGGACGATAAAACCGTGTATATGCGTGTGAAAGACGAAGGAATCGGTATGGAAGAGCAGGACTTAGAACGTATTACGGATGCCTTTTATCGTGTAGATAAGGCGCGCAGTCGTTCTAATGGTGGCGCCGGAATCGGCTTAAATATTTGCGATTTGATTGTCAAAAAACATTCCGGAACGATGCAGTTTGAAAGTGTTCCAAAACAAGGGACAACTGTTACTGTATTATTACCAATGCAAGTAGAGAGGGATGAAGAATGAAGCAAAATCTTATGACAGTGATTATGGCAATTATAATGGTTTTTGTTGCTGCAGGAACCTTATTTGTTGCAATGTCGGTATATGAGAAGGATAAATTTGATGAAAATTGGCTCTTGTCCCCTACGGTTATTGAGAAAGAATTAAAACCTCTTTATGGGGATGAGTTTAATGCGAATTCCACAGAATATTAACATAAAATGAGTTGACGAAAAGGCTTATAAAGTGTAAAATTAATATAACGGCTTGCAAATAAGCATAAAAGGAGAACATTTATGAATCCAGCTTATATGAAATTGCTACAATGCTACGAAAGTATAAAAGAGCGTGTGCCGTTCACACCGAAGGTAGCTCTTGTTTTGGGATCCGGTCTAGGAGAGTATGGCGATACAATGGATATTGTTACGACGATTCCATATGTGGATATTATAGGCTTCCCACATTCTACCGTACAAGGACACAAGGGGCAATTTATTTTTGGCTATGTAGGCAAGGTGCCTGTAGTTTGTATGCAGGGCAGGGTTCATTATTATGAAGGATACCCGGTTAGTGATGTTGTTCTTCCGGTTAGGTTGATGAAGCTTATGGGCGCAGAGGTGTTGTTTTTGACCAATGCGGCAGGTGGGGCGAATTTTGATTTCTCTGCCGGTGATTTGATGTTAATCAAAGACCATATATGCTTGGTTCCAAATCCTTTGATGGGCGAGAATATTTCTGATTTTGGCCCACGTTTTCCGGATATGAGCAATGCTTATGATAAGTCTATTCGTGACATTATCAAAGAACAGGCCGCTAATCTACAAATCAAGCTACAAGAAGGTGTATATGTACAGTTTACCGGCCCAAGCTACGAGACTCCTGCAGAAGTAAGGATGGCGCGTGCGATAGGCGGTGATGCGGTTGGTATGTCAACGGCGGTAGAGGCTATTGCGGCCAATCATATGGGCATGCATGTTTGTGGTATTTCCTGTATTACCAATATGGCTGCAGGAATTCAAACAGTGCCGCTTGATCATGCAGAGGTTCAGGAAACCGCTGACAGAGTGGCAGCAACTTTTTCTAAGATAGTGACAGCAAGCATTATTGCGATTGCTGATGCTATAAATTAATTACTTATTTACAAATAGGAGGAGCGAAATTATGTTAAAGAAAATTCTTTCCGTAATTTTAGCAGGAACAATGGTTCTTTCCTTGGCAGCTTGCGGTAACACAGCTGGCAACACAGAAACAAATGCAGCTGGTACAGAAGCTAGTACAGAAATCAGTACAGAAGCCGAAGAAAAAACTACAATCAAAGTTGGTATGGTAACAGATACCGGCGGTGTTAACGATGGTTCTTTCAACCAGTCTTCTTGGGCAGGCTTACAGAAAGCCGGCGAAGAGTTAGGCATCGAAGTTAACTACTTAGAGTCTAAGAACGACTCTGACTATGCAGCAAACATCGAAACATTTATCGATGAAGAATGCGACTTAATCATTGGTGTTGGTTTTATGTTAGCTTCCGCTATTGGCGAAGCAGCAACAGCAAACCCAGACCAGAAGTTTGCTATTATTGATGACAGCACAAATGCTACACTTCCAAACGTAGCATGCCTTATGTTTGAACAAGCTCAGGCTTCTTACTTAGTTGGTTATGTTGCTGGTTTAGCAACAGAAGCTGACAACGTAGGTTTCGTTCTTGGTATGGCTTCACCGGTTATGCATGAATTTGGTTACGGTTATGCAGCAGGTGTTAAGGATGCTAATCCAGATGCAACAATTCAGATGTCCAATGCAAACTCTTTCGGTGATCCGGCACAGGGTAAATCTAATGCAACAGCTATGATTACAAACGGCGCTGATGTTATTTTCCACGCAGCTGGTGGTACAGGTCTCGGTGTTATCGAAGCTTGTAAAGAAGCTAACATCAAAGCTATCGGTGTTGACTCTGATCAGAGCGTTTTAGCTCCAGAAAACATTATTACATCTGCATTAAAGAGAGTAGACAATGCAAGCTACGATATTGCTAAGGCGGTATTAGAAGGCACATATGCAGCAGGCGTTATCACATATGACCTTTCTTCTGCAGGCGTTGATTACGTTGCTTCAGACTTATTATCTGATGATGTTAAGGCTGCTGTAGAAGACGTTAAGACTAAGATCTTATCTGGCGAAATCGTTGTTCCAAAGACACAGGCTGATTTCGAAGCTAAGTACGGCGACATTTATACATTAGACTAATTTCAATTTGATAAGGATTTAAAGGAGACCCTTTTATGGGGTCTTCTTTTTTTGTGGAAAATTTTTTGAAAAAGTTTGCTATTTTGCAATAAATATTTTGAAATATGTAGACAGATGTTGTATAATAATGCTAATGAGTGGGAGTGGAGGTGAGACTATGCGACCGATAACTATGGAAAGAGTAGAGAATACTCGTCAGGATATATTAGATATTATTACAAGTTCTACTTTGACACATGAACAGAAGCTTACCAATTTGGCCGGAAAAGCAGATTCTTTATTGGAAGTTTTGGATTTACCGGAAGGGTTGGAGGAGTTATTGGAGCCTGTAGAAGGCAAGCAATGTATCTGTGATTTGTTCGAAGGACATGCACCAATGAGACCACGCTATATTGTGCCTGACTATGAGAAGTTTATGAAAGAGGGCAGTGATTTTTTGCAATTGGATGCGCCGAAGGATTTCTTTGAAGCATTAAATCATTTGCTCATTATGTACAAGCACGTACCAAGTATTACAAATTATCCGGTATATGTTGGTGCATTAGATAAATTATTAGAACCATTTATAGATGAAGTGGATGAAGCGACTGCTAAGAAATTTATTAAAATGTTCTTAGTACACGTAGATCGTACGGTTTTGGATTCCTTTTCACATGCTAATTTAGGCCCGGAAGTTACGAAAGCCGGTCGCATTATTTTAGAATGCGAGGAAGAATTAGAACAGGCAGTTCCAAACATTACTTTTAAATATGATGCTGACGTAACACCGGACGAATATGCACTTCGCGCAATTAAGACAGCACTTAAATCAGCAAAGCCGAGTTTTGCTAACCATAAGATGTTTTCTGAAGAATTGACAGATGATTATGTAATTGCAAGCTGCTATAACGGTTTGAGATATGGTGGCGGTTCTTATACACTTTGCAGACTTATTTTGGGTAACATTGCAAAACGTGCAGAAAATATTAAAGATTTTAAAGAACGTGTTTTGCCATATGTTTTGGATATTCAGGCAAAGTATATGGATGAAAGAGTTCGTTTTATTGTTGAGGATAGCGGATTCTTTGAAAATCATTTTCTTGCAAAAGAAGGTTTTATTCATAGAGATAGATTTTCCGCAATGTTTGGTATGGTAGGTTTGGCAGAAGCCGTTAATATTCTTCTTGCCAAAGAAGGTAAGAGCCTTCGCTATGGCAAGGATGCGGAAGCAGATAAACTTGGTGTAGAAATCATGGAGCAGATTAAAGCATTTAATGACAGCCATGATGAACCATACTGCGAAGCAACCGGCGGCCACTATTTATTGCATGCACAGGTAGGCATTGCACAGGACACCGGTATTTCTCCCGGAACTCGTATTCCAATTGGTGAAGAACCGGAGGAATTGATTGATCACTTAAAGCACTGTGGCTTATTCCATAAGTATTTCCCTTCCGGAACCGGTGATATTTTCCCTGTAGAAGTAACCGCAAGAAAAAATCCGGAGTTCATTTTGGATATTATTAAGGGTGCATTCCAAATGGATTTAAGATATTTATCTTTCCATGACAAAGATAGTGATGTGATTCGTGTGACCGGTTATCTGGTTAAAAAATCTGAACTTGAAAAATTCAAAGCAGGTCAGAGAGTGTTGCAGAATACTACACATTTGGGAACAGGTGCGGCAAAGAATGGTCATATATTAGAACGAAAGGTCAGATAATGGATAGATTAGTAGCACCGGTGAACAAAATCATTCCTTTTAGTGCAGTTGACGGAGCAGGAAATCGTACGGCAGTTTTTTTTCAGGGATGCAATATGGATTGCAAGTATTGTCATAATCCGGAAACTCGTGCATTATGTATTCATTGCGGCGAGTGCGTAGCAAAGTGTCCGGTTGGTGCTCTTTCTATAACGGATGGAAGCGTGCAGTATGATTCTGACAAATGTGTGGGATGCGATACTTGCATCAAAACATGTAAACATGATGCAAGTCCACGTGTTTGTTGGTTGACGGTGGATGATGTTATAACAGAAATCAAAAAGCAGATGCCGTTTATTCGAGGTATTACGGTTTCCGGTGGTGAGTGTACACTATATCCTGAGTTTTTAATGAAATTGTTTTTTGAATGTAAAAAGCTTGGATTACATACACTAATGGATAGCAATGGTATGGTGGATTTAAGTGCCCATCATGAACTTTTAAGTGTTACGGATGGCGTGATGTTGGATATCAAAGCATTTTGGGAAGAAGATCATATTCATGTGACAGGAGGTACCAACGACAATGTGCTTAAAAACGCCGTTTTCTTGGCTGACTGTGGTAAGTTGTATGAAATTCGTACCGTTGTTGTAAAGGAATTATTTGACCCACAAAAAGTGATTGAAGGCATTGCGAAGTATTTGTGTTCTCACATGGATATAAGCAAGCTTCGATATAAATTAATTGCTTACAGACCGTTTGGGGTGCGTGAGCGATATCAAACCTATGAAAGTCCTGATGTTTCTTATATGGAGCAGTTAAAAGATATAGCGATTCAGGTGGGATTTCAAGATGTTATTATTATTTAAACAAGAGAAGGAGGAAATCAGGTGGGACAGACAGTAGCAAACACACAGACTGCTTATGCAGTTGAAATGAAAAATATTGTCAAAAAATTTGGTGATTTCGTTGCAAATGACCATGTCAACCTGTCCGTTAAGAAAGGCGAGGTTCATGCTATTCTTGGCGAAAACGGCGCAGGCAAAAGTACCCTGATGAACGTACTCTACGGTTTGTATAAGCCGACAGAGGGCGAAATTTTTATCAATGGACAAAAAGTTGTTATGGATGGTCCGACAACTGCAATTAATCTTGGTATTGGTATGGTGCATCAGCATTTCATGTTGGTTCAGCCGTTTACTGTTACTGAGAACATTGTTTTGGGTATGGAACCTGTTAAAGGTCTGACTGTAGATTTGAAAACAGCCAGAGAAAAAGTTATGGAGATTTCTGAACGTTATAACATGCAGATTGATCCGGATGCCAAGATTGAAGATATTTCTGTAGGCATGCAGCAGAGAGTTGAAATTTTGAAGGTACTTTACAGGGGTGCAGATATTTTGATTTTGGACGAGCCTACTGCATCTTTAACACCACAAGAAATTTCTGAATTAATTGACATTATCGGAAATCTTACCCGTGACGGAAAGTCCGTTATTTTGATTACACATAAGTTAAAAGAAATCACATCATGTGCGGATAAATGTACTATTATTCGTGCAGGTAAATACATTGACACCGTGGATGTTAAAGACGTTGACGAAAATGAACTGGCAGCCAAAATGGTTGGCCGTGATGTAACATTCCGTGTGGAAAAGAAAGAAATGACACCGGGAGATATTGTCCTTGATGTAAAGGATTTACACGGCAATGATTATCGTGACATTGAAATTTTAAAGGGATTTGATATTCAGGTACGCGCAGGTGAAATCGTAGGTATTGCCGGCGTTGATGGTAACGGTCAGACGGAATTGGTTGAAATTTTAACCGGTCTTCGTAAAGCCACAAAGGGTAGCGTTACTATTAACGGTGAGGATGCTTACAATGTAACTCCACGCAAAGCTTTTGAATTGGGAATTTCTTCTATCCCTGCGGACAGACAGAAGCATGGTCTTGTATTAGAGTTCTCTGTTTCAGAGAATCTTGCTCTTCAGAATTTTGAAGAAGCACCATTTGCTAAGAAGGGCATTTTAGACCATAAAGCAATGAAAGAGCATGCTCAAAACCTGATTGAGAAGTTTGATATCCGTCCAAGAGGTTCTGAGGATAGGGCTGCAGGTACTTTATCAGGTGGTAACCAGCAGAAGGTTATTATTGCAAGAGAAGTTACCAACAATAAGGACTTATTAATTGCAGTAAACCCAACACGTGGTTTGGACGTTGGTGCGATTGAATTCGTACACAAATATTTAGTAGAACAGCGAAACAAAGGGAAAGCAGTACTACTTGTTTCCTTTGAATTAGATGAAGTCATGAGTTTATCCGATCGAATCGAAGTTATTTTCGAAGGTCAGATTACAGGTTCTGTACCGGGCAAAGATGCAAACGAAGAACAGTTAGGCTTCATGATGGCAGGAGGTGCTCACCATGAATAATAAAAAATCTTTTCTTCAGGCCATAAAAGACAGTAGCGTTTTATATACACTTATTGCTATTGTTACGGGCTTTGTTGTAGGTGCAATCCTTTTAGCTGTTATTGGTATCAGCCCGGCTGCTGCCTATGGAAGATTGTTAAACGGTATTTTTGGCAAACCAAAATATATTGTATGGAGTATCGTTTATGCATCACCACTTATTTTAACCGGTTTGTCCGTGGCATTCTCCTTCAAAACAGGTGTATTTAACATCGGTGCAGAAGGACAGTTTGTAGTAGGTTCTCTTGCAGCAGTTGTAGTAGGCTCCTGCTTGGATTTACCACCGGTTATTCATGTAATTGCATGCGCTTTAGCAGCAATGCTTGCAGGTGCGTTATGGGGAACTGTTGTTGCAATTTTAAAAGTAAAAAAAGGCATCAATGAAGTTCTTTCCTATATCATGTTTAACTGGATTGCGTATTACTTGAGCAATTATATGGTAAATACAACATGGTTACACAATGAAGGAAATGCTGAAGCAACAAAAGACATTAAGAAAACAGCATCTATCATTTGCCCTGAGTTCATTACAAAATTAACCGAATGTAAAAATACAAACTGGGGTATTTTGATTGCAATTGTTGCAGCGATTGTTATTTGGTTCATTATTTCCAAAACCACATTGGGCTTCCAGCTTCGTGCGGTTGGCTTTAATAAGAGTGCTGCAGAGTATGGCGGTATTAATTCTAATGCAGCTGTAATGAAGGCTATGGCTATTTCCGGCGCTTTAGCAGGTTTAGGCGGTATGGTGCAGCTTTGCGGTATGGGTTCTCGTATCAGTCAATTTGCAGGCCAGGAAGGCTTTGGCTTTGAAGGTATCACGGTTGCTTTAATTGCTTCATCCAATCCGATCGGATGTATTTTCTCCGGTTTGTTCTATGGTATGATGAAGTACGGCGGAACTAAGCTTACATTGATTAAAGCACCAAGTGAAGTAATCGATATTATCATGGGTGTTATCGTTTTATTTATTGCGATTTCTCATGTTTTCAAACATTTCTTAAACAAGAAAAAAGGAGGTAAATAAAGATGGATGCATTTATTTCTAACTTAGGATTAATTATTAATGCAACTTTAATTGCTACACCTCCATTGTTGTTTGCTGCCTTAGGTTCTTGTTTCTCTGAGAGAAGCGGTGTAATCAATATCGGTATCGAAGGTATGATGACAGTTGGTGCTTTTACAGGATCTGTAATTGCTCTTTATACCGGTAACGGCTGGGTTGCTTTTCTTGCAGCGGGTATTGTAGGTGCGCTTGTTGCATGGATACATGCTTTTGCATGTATAACTTGTGGTGCAAACCAAACCATTTCCGGTACAGCAATCAATTTCCTTGCGCCGGGTCTTGCAGTGTTTATTTGTAGAGCGATGTTTGATAATTCCTCTGACACACCACCAATTGATACGGCAGCCAAACTTCCAAAGTTGTTTGATGGTGTATTTCCGGTAGGAAGTTTTTGGTACAATGTTTTAAGTACTTATTCAGCAGCATATTTATCTTTCCTTTTGGTTTTAGTTGTTTGGTTTATATTCTATAAGACAAAGTTTGGTATGAGAATGCGTGCTGTTGGTGAACATCCAAAGGCTTGTGATACATTAGGTATTAATGTATTCCGTATCCGTTATATTTGTGTTATTACATCCGGTTTCCTTGCAGGCTTGGGTGGAGCATATATTACACTTGCTACCGTAAATCAGTTTAGACCATACTTGATTGTAGGACAGGGCTTTATCGCTATTGCAGCAGTTATTTTTGGTAAGTTTACACCGCAAGGTGCAATGAAAGCCTGCTTGTTATTCGGTTTGTGTAATGGTCTTAAAACCCTTGCAAGTACAAACCCAAATATCACAGTTTCACCAAACTTAATTTCAATGATTCCTTATATCGTCACAATCATTGCTTTAATACTCTTTGTTGGTAAAGCACACGTTCCTGCAGCAAATGGTAAACCTTATACAAAATCTAAATAATTTTAGGAATATGTATTATGGAAAAGAAATTGATAAATGAGGCTATTTTAGCCAGAGAATATGCATATACGCCGTATTCCCACTTTAAAGTGGGAGCGGCATTGCTTGCAAAGTCAGGCAAGATTTATCACGGATGTAATATTGAAAATGCCGGATATACTCCTGCAAACTGTGCAGAGAGAACTGCTTTTTTCAAGGCGGTTAGCGAAGGCGAGCAGGAATTTGAGGCTATTGCGATTGTTGCAGGACCTGAAAATGGAGAATTGGCATTTACAGCTCCGTGCGGTGTGTGCAGACAAGTAATGATGGAATTTTGTGATTACGAATCATTCCGTATTATTTTAGGAACAAGTGCAGAAAATTACCAGGTATTTTCCTTGAAAGAACTTTTACCGTTTGGATTTGGTCCTAAGAATTTAGCGTGAGGTAATTATGATAGATTTACACTTGCATTTTGATGGATCTCTTCCGGTTAAGAGCGTATGGGAACAGGCAAAAAAGCAAAACATTTCCCTGCCCGCCTCATCCATTGAAGAATTACGTGAACAGATGGTTTGTCCTGTGGATTGCCAGAGTTTGAACGAATATTTAGAAAAATTTGATATTCCTTTAAGTGTTTTGCAAACAAAAGATGGCATCAAGGAATGTATGATGGATTTAATTGCTGAATTGATTTCCGAAGGAATGATCTACGCAGAAATACGCTTTGCGCCACAGTTACATCTACAAAAAGGTCTTACCCAAGAAGAAGTGGTAGAGGCTGCAATTGAAGGTGTGAAAGCTGCCACAACAGGACAGCAAATCAAAGTACAATTGATTTTGTGCTGCATGCGTGGGACAGACAATAGAGATGCAAATCTTAAAACCATAGAAGTTACGGCAAAGTATTTGGGAAATGCAGTTTGTGCGTGTGATTTAGCTGGTGCAGAGGCAATTTTCAAAACAGATTCCTTTGAGGATTTATTTACCTATGTAGTACAACTTGGAGTACCATATACCATCCATGCTGGGGAAGCGGATGGCGCTAGTAGCATTAAGGCGGCCCTTAAGTTTGGAACGAAACGACTTGGACACGGAGTCCGTGCTGTGGAAGATGCAGCACTGGTGAATCGATTGATGGAAGAAGAGATTACTTTGGAGTGTTGCCCGATTAGCAATGTTCAAACCAAGGCAGTAGCATCGATTGAGGAACATCCAATCAAGGAATTTTTATACAGAGGTCTTAAGGTTACTGTAAATACAGACAATCGTACAGTATCACAGACTACGATTGCTAGGGAAATTCAATTTCTTAGAGACCATCTTGGACTTACGGTTGAAGAAGAGCGTCAGCTGTATTTAAATGCTGCAGAGTCAGCGTTTCTTACCCCAAAAGAAAGAGAAGGATTAAAAAATGTTATCACCAAAATTATTTGATCATACTATTTTAAAAGCAGATGCAACAGAAGAAGCTGTTGCAAAAATCTGTGCAGAAGCCAAAGAATATGGCTTTATGAGTGTTTGTGTAAATACCTTCTACACAGCATTTGTAGCAGAACAGTTAAAGGGTACCGATGTTAAGGTTTGTACAGTGGTTGGTTTCCCTCTTGGTCAGATGAGCACCAAGGCAAAAGCTCTTGAAACAGAGTGCGCAGTGGAAGCTGGCGCAGATGAAATCGACATGGTATTAAATGTTGCAGCATTAAAGGATGGCAAATATGATGTTGTTTTAGAGGACATCAAAGCTGTAAAAGCTGCTTGCGGCGATGCTCTTTTAAAAGTTATTTTAGAGACTTGTTTACTTACAAAAGAAGAAATTGTTAAGGCATGTGAGCTTAGTGTAGAAGCCGGTGCAGATTTTGTAAAAACATCTACTGGTTTCTCTACTGGTGGTGCAACGGCAGATGATATTGCTTTAATGCGCAAGACGGTAGGTCCAGATATTGGCGTAAAAGCCAGTGGTGGTGTTCGTGATTCAGCAGGTGCCATCGCAATGGTTAAGGCTGGTGCAAATCGTATTGGAGCAAGCGCTACCATCGCAATTTTATCTGGTGTAAAAAGCGATAGTGATTATTAATTATTAAAACAAGATATAAATATAATACCCCTTGTCGGACACTTGTTTGTGTTTGACAAGGGGTGTTTTAGTTATATTTAGTTGAATTTAGTATTCAATTTCTTTTAAATATCTTCCAAGTGCATCTTGCCAGGTTGGAAGCTTTTCAAATCCGTTCTCGGTCAATTTATCCTTACACATGCGGCTATTGGAAGGACGTTTTGCTTTTGCTGGATATTCGCTTGCGGATACGGGAGAAACCGTTACGTGGTCGAAACCAGCCTGTTTAAAGATTTCACAAGCAAATTCATACCAACTGCAAAGCCCTTCGTTTGTAGCGTGATATCGACCATATTTATTGGTTTCAATCAT
>JAZOSF010000108.1:0-2365 GCA_045657025.1 Lachnospiraceae bacterium
CAATTTATGTTTTGCACAAAAATAAGACAGAACCTTTGTGCGAAATATACTACATAGAAGATCCTGTCTTATATAAAAATCTTAGTTTTCTGCTGCTATCGATACAGCATTAAAATAGTTGCCACCGTCTGTTATTTCAAATTCTACAGATAATTCTCTCATATTTGTCATGCCACCTTGGCCACGACCACCCTCCGGACGAGGAACTTTTTCCGGACGCGGTGCGCCCTCCGGCATCTGTGGTCTCTCGTCGCCCGGAAACCCACCGGCCATATCACTCTTGCTTGCGGCAAGTTGGTTATCTCCTTGCCACAAAGTGTAGGTTCCTGTCGCCAAATCTTTCGCAGAAAAGACAAGGCATGAAAAATCATTTCCCGGCGTTACCTCGGCCACCGCTTCGCCGGCGCTATTTTTCAGCATATAGGTATTGCCACTCTTCTGTTTAGATGCAAAATTAAATACTACATAATTCTGCTTGCTTTCAGAAATATGATCCAGCATATTTCCACTGGCAACAACGGTGCCGCCGTTAATATGAATACCCATATCGGAATCAATGCCTGCATCCATACTGAAACCGCAAGCCGCTGTAATAACTGTACCGCCGTTAATTACCAACCATCCGTTAGAATCAATGCCGTCGCCTTCTCCGGTGGCTCCTGTTACCTGAATGGTAAGTGTACCGCCATTTACGGTCGTAACAGACACGCCATCTTCGTTTGTATTAATGGCATCATTGCCGGATGTGATGTTTACATTTCCACCATTGATTGTGAGATGAAGCTCACTGCCAAGACCTTCGTTCTTTGCAGTAATATTCAACACGCCGGTGCCTTGCTCATCACCATTTATATTCATAGTCATCTTGGAATAAAATGCCGCATCATACTTGTGCAGTTTTTTGCTGTCCACAATTTCGGTGCCTGCTTCATTTAATTCCACAGATTTATAAATTCTTGCCACGTAGGAACCTGTCACATTATTGACCGTGCCATCTGCAATCAGTATATTGGCTCCTGCGGCAGAAGTATCTACGTCCTTTATAGGACTTTCGGTATCTTTATCAAACGGCTCGTATACATTATAAAAAATAACCGCCGGGGCAACCTGACAAGTAATGTCCACTCCGTCTAAAATCAAAGTGACTACCGCTCCGGGATCCTCTTTTGCTTCTTTGCCCAAATCAACCGCAATTTGTCCTGCGGAAAGCTGGCCACTTATGGCATAAGTGCCCGGCTTAGTAATATGCACTACGGTGTGCGCGTCTGCCTCTTCCTGGGTGTGTTCATCTTCTGCAGTGCCCTCTCCATAAGTGAAGTCCTGGCCCGCCAGGTAAAAAACAATGTCGTTGGCCTGGTATACTGCACTGTCTGGGTTGTCTGAAATAGTCGCTCCATTTACGGTAATGGCGTCATCTGCTAACTCAATAACAGTAGCACCTTTCCATTTTGCGTCGGCACCTCCCGGCATCGTTTCACTATTTGTGGTACTACCTTGAGTGCTACAACCTGCAAGAAAACTTGCAATATATATTGCAGCGACCCCTATTTTAAGTAATCTTTTCATAAAAGTCTCCTTATAATTGATTGATTAAATTCATCATAGCACATTTTTATGAAGATTGTGTGAAAAAAAGCTACTTAAATTTTTTCATTTAAGTAGCTTTACTATTCATATTATTTAAGCATTTCGCTCAAAACTTCTTTGGCTTTTTCAAGTTGGTTGTCGTAGTCGCGCTCATAATATGCTTCGCTGTCAAACTCAACCACTACATCCGGCTCAATACCGGTGCCGTGAATGTTTATACCGGAAGGAGTGTAATATGCGCTGATAGTCAACTTAAGCGCAGAGCCGTCCTGCAATGTTCTGATGCTCTGAACAATGCCCTTGCCAAACGTGGTCGTGCCAACCAGTGTAGCCTTTTGGTGGTCCTTTAAAGCTCCGCTAAGCACCTCGGAAGCACTTGCAGAATTGCCGTCCACTAAAACAACTATCGGAATATCAATTGCTGTTTGCGCATCGGATTTAAACTCTTCCCGATATCCTGCTTTATCTTCTGTATAAAGAACAAGGCCTTCTCCAAGAAGCATATCCGCAATATCCACTACCGCATATAAGCTTCCGCCCGGATTTGCACGCAAATCCAAAATCATGCCCTCTGCATTATTTTCTTTTAAATTTGCCAAAGCTTCAGAAAATTGATTTACCGTCACCTCATCAAACTCGGTAAGCTGAACATATCCCACCTTATCATCCAACATGCTGTATTCTACCGTTGGAGACTCGATTTTGCGGCGTTCTACATCCACTTCCAACTCTTCGCCGTCGCGAACCAGTGTGATGTGTACCTTGGTACCCTCTTCGC
>JAZOSF010000109.1:0-2868 GCA_045657025.1 Lachnospiraceae bacterium
CATATTCCTGAGAAAGAAATCAAAAATGTATATATGTATCTTATCACCATAGAAGCAAATGGTGATATTTTCTCAAGAAACCATAATGGAAACAATGGATAAAAAACTGCACATCCATGATCCATTTCAATACTTGCTGAAATTTCAGGAATCCCTGCATTTGTAAGTTGAGAAATCAAATGAGTGAAATTTCCCGGCAAATGAAGAAGATATTCTTTAAGATTCATATAAAGAATTTCCTGTTCCAGTGATTGATCCAAATATACGCCATATCCTCCGGCAGTTATAAGTCCGATTACAAACACTGAAAATAGGAACCCAAAATTTTTCTTATCTTTTATCATATGTTTATACCTGTTCACCCATATAGTAGAAACCTTGGCACTTGTTAAGCTTTACTTTAACAATTTTTCCAATAAGTCCAGCATCGCCCTTAAAGTGTACTAAGGTATTGTTGGACAATCTGCCCGTCACAAGGCCTTCCTCGTGCTCATTAAGCTCTTCTACCAATGCGTCTTGAATTTCTCCCTCGCATCGTTTTACTTGCTCTCTGGAAACCTCTTGGACTGCACTAAGCACCATGTCAAAATGCTTCTTAACCACATCTTCAGACACTTGATTTTCCATAGCTGCTGCCGGTGTTCCTGTACGCTTAGAGTATATAAAGGTAAATGCATTGTCGTATTTTACTTTGTTAATTACATCGATGGTTTCTAAAACATCTTCATAGGTTTCCCCCGGAAATCCCACAATGATATCTGTTGTAAGTGCAATATCCGGAATAGCCTTGCGAATCTTTGCAGCCAACTCCAAATACTGTTCCTTGGTGTAGCGGCGATTCATGACCTTCAAAATTCTGCTGGAACCGGACTGTAAAGGCAAATGTAAATGCTTGCAGATTTTGTTTGATTTTGCCATCACTTCAATTAACTCATCGGATAAATCCTTTGGATGAGAAGTCATAAAGCGAATACGCTCTAAGCCATCAATTTTCTCAATTTCCTGTAAAAGCTCTGCGAAAGTCATAGGATTTTCTAAGTTCTTACCGTAGCTGTTTACATTTTGGCCAAGAAGCATAATTTCTACAACGCCGTCCGATACTAAATTCTTAATTTCTGCAACAATATCCTCCGGCTTGCGGCTTCTTTCTCTGCCTCGTACATACGGCACGATACAATAACTACAAAAATTATTACAGCCAAACATAATATTGGTGCCTGACTTAAAAGGATATTTACGCTCAATAGGTAAATCTTCTACAATTTGATCGGTATCCTTCCAAATATCAATGACCATGCGTTTTTGCTCAAAGGTAGCATTTAAAAGCTCTGCAAACTTAAAAATATTGTGTGTGCCAAAAATCAAGTTTACAAAACGATAGCTTGTCTTAATTTTTTCAACAACACTAGGCTCCTGCATCATACAACCACAAAGTGCAATCTTCATAGCAGGATTTTTCTTTTTTAAGCTCTTAAGCTCGCCAAGTCTGCCATACACTCTCTGGTTTGCGTTATCACGAACCGTACAGGTATTAAAAATAACAAAATCTGCTTTTTCGGTATCTACGATTTCATATCCGACTACTTCTAAAATACCTACCAGTTTCTCACTGTCACGGGCATTCATTTGGCACCCGAAAGTCGTCACACAACAAGTTGGTGTTCTTCCTAACTCTTCTGCCAATTCCTGCACGTGCTTTCTGGCTTTTGCCATGAAATAATACTGACGCTCGGTTTCATCTGCAGGAGATTTTGCATTTACATCAATTTGTTCAATTTTCGTTAAAATATTTTCTTTGTTATCTTTGTTAATATAAACGGACATGCTCTTTCCCTTCTATCGCACGAACATAGCATCGCCAAAACTGAAAAAGCGATATCTCTCTTTGACAGCTTCCTCATAGGCATGAAGTACTTGTTCTTTGCCCGCCAATGCGCTGACAAGCATCACAAGTGTACTTTCCGGAAGATGGAAGTTGGTAATCAATGCATCCAACACTTTAAATTTGTAGCCCGGATAAATAAAAATCTCTGTATTGCCGCATCCCGCATGAAGAACACCATCTTCTGTGCTGGCACTTTCTACGGTTCGACAACTGGTCGTTCCTACACAGATAATTCTACCGCCATTTGCTTTGGTTTCGTTTACGATACGTGCTGTTTCTTCTGTAACTTCATAGTATTCGCTGTGCATATGATGATTTGTTACATCCTCAACTTTTACAGGACGAAACGTACCAAGTCCAACGTGCAAAGTCACATATGCTATCTTAACACCTTTTGCTTCAATTTTCTCTAGTAAATCTTTGGTAAAATGAAGTCCTGCTGTAGGCGCAGCTGCACTACCTTCGTATTTGGCGTATACCGTCTGATAACGGTTTTTGTCTTGAAGTTTATGGGTAATATATGGCGGAAGCGGCATTTCGCCAAGTGCGTCTAATACTTCTTCCCATATACCCTCATATTCAAAGGAAATCACCCTGTTACCATCTTCTTTGGTCTCTTTGATTTCTGCTTTTAAGCAACCGTCGCCAAATACAATTCTGGCCCCCGGCTTACATTTTTTACCCGGTTTAACAAGACATTCCCAAACATCTTTTTCCAGTCGCTTTAACAGCAAAATCTCAACACCTGCACCGGTATCTTCTTTGGAGCCATAAAGTCTTGCAGGAATTACTTTGGTATTATTTAATACCATACAATCTCCCGGTCCAACCATGTCCAAAATATCGCGAAATACACGATGCTCTGTATTACCGGTGGCTTTGTCTAAAACCAACAACCTGGAACCGGTACGGTCCTCCAACGGATCCTGCGCAATCAATTCCTCCGGTAAATCAAAATAAAAATCACTTGTTTTCATAAATTT
>JAZOSF010000110.1:0-4560 GCA_045657025.1 Lachnospiraceae bacterium
TTGACATCCAGTATTGCAAGAGTCGCGGCATCCCGGTATGTAATGTAGTGGATTATTCCACCGCGATGGTAGCGCAGCACACATTTTCTCTGGCATTTTATGTGTCTCAGAAGTTACGCCATTATGATGATTACGTAAAAAGCGGAGCCTATGCAGCGCAATCCAGGTTTTCAAACTTTGATGTACCTTTTAATGAACTAGACGGCAAAACTTGGGGAATTATCGGTATGGGCAATATCGGCAAGCGAGTAGCAAGAATTGCAGAAAGCTTTGGCTGCAAGGTGATTTTCTGCTCTGTGACCGGACGTAGTAAAGTAACCGAGTATGAGCAGGTGGATTTTGATACTTTGCTTGCAGAGAGTGATTATTTATCTTTGCATTGTCCGTTAAGTGATATCACTCGCAACCTAATCGATGCGAAAGCATTGTCAAAAATGAAAAAGTCAGCTATACTGATTAACGTTGCCAGAGGGCCGGTTGTAAATAATCGTGACCTGTATGAAGCGTTGGAAAATGGTGTTATTGCAGGCGCCGGATTGGATGTTATCGAAAAAGAGCCTATTACGGCAGACAATCCATTAGGCAAAATTATGGATTCTAACAAATTGATTATTACGCCTCATTTAGCATGGGCAAGCGTAGAAGCACGTACTCGCTGTGTAGATGGTGTTCGACTCAATATAGAAGCTTTCCAAAGAGGCGAACTAAGAAATGCAGTGAATTTATAGGAGAAGTTATGAAAAAAGCAAAAGAATTGTTTTTAAAACTGTGGAATTTCGCATGGGAAATATATAGAAAATACGAAGAAATCATAGTATACCTGATTGTGGGTGTGTTGACTACGATTGTTTCCTGGTTCTGTATGTTCTTTGTAAACATCGTAATTTTTGGAAATCCATTAAATCCAACCAGCGCGCAGAATTTGGTATTAAGTGTGGTAAACTGGACAGCCGGTGTAGCATTTGCCTTCCCGACTAATCGCAAATTTGTATTTAAAAGCACCAACCCACATATTTTTTCTGAACTTGTAAAGTTTGTTGGTTCCCGTCTTTTTACTTTGTTCTTAGATATCGGTTTAAGACAGGTATTAGGATTCTTGGGTGTAAACGTATACATTACCACATTTGTTTCAGCAGTATTGGTCATTATCGGAAATTACGTTTTCAGTAAATTGTTGGTATTCCGCAAGAAATAAAGACGATATATAAACTTGTAAAATTTGAAAACAAGCATAGAAAAGGATAAAATCTTCTTCTATGCTTGTTTTTTAAATAATATCCATATTTATATACTTCTACAACTTCGTCACAAAATCAGCCACTAAGTTTGCGCTGTGCTTTGCGGCTGTGCGTTCAAAGGTTGGGTAGTCCATTTCGGCACTGTCATCGGCTTTGTCGGAGATGGCACGAATGATTACAAATGGAAGATTGTTTAGCGTTGCGGCATGAGCAATAGCGCAACCTTCCATTTCTGTACAAAAACCACCGAAGTCGTTAATCAGGCGCTCCTTTACTTCTTTGGAAGAAATAAACTGATCACCGGTTACCACACGGCCTTTGCGACAAGTAATGTCAGGATTTACTTTCTTGCAGCTTTCCATAGCAAGCTCTACCATGCGGCTGTCGGCAACAAATTCCGCGGAAGGCGTGCCTGGAACTTGTCCGGGAGCGTAGCCAAAAACGGTAACGTCCATATCGTGATAAATTGCATCCGTAGAAATTAAAATATCTCCGATATCTAAGTCGGCGTTTAATGAGCCGGCTACACCGGTGTTGATTATATGAGTTACATCAAATAAATCGGATAATATCTGTACGCACATACCGGCGTTTACTTTACCGATGCCACATTTTACGATTACCACGGGGGTGTCGTTTAAAGTGCCTTCACAAAAAGTCATTCCTGCTTTCGTAACTTCTTTGCTCAGATTAAGCTGTGCTTTCAGAGCATCTAATTCCAAGTCCATTGCACCAATAATACCAATTTTTTTCATTATTTACCTCTTTTTTTATAAGTTATCCACAAAAATTATAAAGTTACACACTTATAGTGGATAATTCAATCTGTTTTTTGAAATGTTATTCAAGACTTCTGTTAAATATTTTTTTGCTAAAAATTTGGCCATAGGAAGATTCATGTCCAAATAATTTCCACAATCTTTGGCACTGGCACCAGGCACTTCGCCTTTAAAATCCGCAATGAATTGATACATTTCCTTCATCAAAGAAACAATATCAGAACTTTCCAAATCTCCGGCAAGAATCAAATAAAAACCGGTGCGACATCCCATCGGTCCAAAATAGATTACACGTTCCTTCCAATTCTCATGGTTGCGAAGGAAGGTAGCGGCCAAATGTTCAATGGTATGTATTTCCGCAGTATTCATAACCGGCTCTTCATTAGGAGAAGTCATACGAAGGTCAAAAGTAGTAAGAGTTTCTGCACCAACATAGTCCTTGCGGGAAACATAAATGCCCGGCTGTAATTTTATATGGTCTATTGTAAAACTTGCGATCTTTTCCATAAAAGTATCCTCTCTTATCAAAACGACTTACAATACGAAGTAATTTTAGCATAAAGGATGCTATTTTACAATGGATTGACTAAAAACGACAAAGATTGTATCATATTTATAAAGCTTGATGATAAAAATAATTCAGTACAAGAAATATTTTAAAGGAGATACATTATGGGTATTGTTGTAATCGGTACAGCGTTTATGGATGTTAAGGGATTTCCGCATGATATTTATCTTCCGACAGGAAGAAATGTGGGTCGTGTAGAATACGTTCATGGCGGCGTGGCACGAAACGTAGTAGAGGATATTGCCAATATAGAACTCAGACCTACTTTTGTTAGTATCGTGGACGATACACCGCTTGGCGTAGCTATTTATCAAAAATTAAAAAATCACAAAGTAAATGTAGATTATATAATGACCGTTCCAAATGGCATGGGAACATGGCTTGCAGTTTTTGATAATAACGGAGATGTAGCAGGTTCTATTTCCAGCAGACCAAACTTTATGCCAATACTGGATTTATTAGAAGAGAAGGGTGATGAAATCTTTGCGGCAGCAGATTCTGTTGTGCTGCAGATTGACCTTGCAAAAGAAATCGTTAAAAAAGTAATTGAGTTGGCAGAAAAGCATCATAAAAAAGTATTTGCCTTGGTTTCCAATATGAGTATTGCAGCAGAAAGACGTGATTTCTTAAAGCAGTTGGATTGTTTTATTTGTAATCAGTCTGAGGCAGGGATTTTATTTGTTGATGATTATAGTGCCAAGAGTCCGGAAGAACTTTGTGACATTATTAGTGCCAATGTAAATAAAGCAAATATTCCGTCCATGATTGTAACCATGGGTGAAAAGGGGGCAGTTTATGCCGTTATGGATGGAGAAAAAGGAATTTGTCCCGCAAGAAAGGTTCATGTAAAAGATACAACCGGTGCCGGTGATGCCTTTTGTGCCGGTGTTTCCATAGGCCTTACGTATGGGAAGTCCATGGAGGAATCCATAGAAATAGGCACACATCTTGCAGCGAGTGTTATTACCTCATCTGAAAATGTATGCCCTAGATTTTTACCGGAAGAATTGGGTCTGGAAGTGGAGATTGAGGATTGATTTAATCCGCATCTTCTACTTTTTGCTCAAGCGGCTGTTCCAAACATGCCGGGTTTTTCATGATTTTACGAAGCTGACGAAGGGACAAAGCAAAATACAGTCCATCACAAAAACGCTCATCAGAAACGAAGCCGAAGCCCATGTGCTTTTTCATGGTGATTTCTTTACGTTCAATAACAGGAATGTCCCTTTCTTTGCCCATAGCGAAGAATAAACCGGTTGTACCAAAATTATAAACATGATGGAATACATGGTTAATTCCCAAGGATTTTAAATTTGTAAGGAAAATTGAGGTATGGAACGGACTTAACTCAACAATTTTCTTTGGCATAATATTATGCTTGTCCATCCACATAAGTGTGTTGATTACAAGTTTAATAAAAGGCCCAGGAATACCCTTCATCAAAGTACGAAGAAGATTATCGATACCATTCTCGCCTACGCGTTGAGTGGTCTCTTTTTTTATTGCCTCTGTTACCTTCTCTGCAATTTCCAATATAGTTTCTGTGCCTTCAAAACAAAGCTTAATAGTAGTACCAACGCTACCGTCACTAAGCGTAGGATGAACAACGAAACTTACCCAGATCTTAGGTCTGGTATAAACGCGGCCGTTCATAACAAAACGGTTTAATTGCGGACGCATTGCAATCAAACGAACTAATGCTGCAATAATAATATGCATGTAATTAATTTCAATTCCCTCTGCAGCTTTTTCTTTAATATAGTCATCCATAGGACCACAATCAAAAGTATCATCATACATATTCATGGAGTCTGTTCGTGTCTTCATGATGTAAGGCATGATTTGTTCCATTGGCTCTAAATTTTTAACCAAGCGGCCATCTGGTCGTTTCTTAAACATAGTACCTCTTTTCTTAAACAAATAGTTTATAAAAAATTTATATTTTTTTCATTATATACTAATCGACAAATTTCGC
>JAZOSF010000111.1:0-6418 GCA_045657025.1 Lachnospiraceae bacterium
AAATTTTTGGCATTGGCACGCAAACCAAAAGCTTCGCCGCCAATATATACAGCATCTGCGCCAAAAATAACTGCTGTTTTTAAAACTTCCAGACTACTTGCCGGAATCAATAATTCTGCTTTTTCTCTTCTAGCCATGAATTTGACTTCCCTCTTATTCTTCTTTCTTTATACTAAGCGTCACGCCATCGCCCACAGGTAACACCACAGTTTCCAATGCATCATCATGAGTTAATGCAAACAAATACTCCCGCATACGGGTATGAATCGTGCGATTTCTTCTTGTCACCGCAAAACGGGACTCTAAAATCTCACCGTCCTGCATCACATTGTCGCTTACTAACAATCCGCCGGGTGCCAACAAACGCATTACATCCGGCATAAAATGTATGTACTGCCCCTTTGCCGCGTCCATAAAAATCATATCATATGTATCGGTAAGGCTCTTTAAAATATCTGTCGCGTCCCCTTCAAGCAGTGTGATCTTGTCGGCATATCCGCTTGCTTCAAAATTAGCCTTTGCCAACGGAATGCGCTTCTCATACTTCTCAATAGTCGTAATGTGGCAATCCTTTGGGCCATACTCTGCCATTAAAATAGCAGAAAATCCAATAGCAGTACCTACTTCTAATATTTTCATCGGTTTATGCAGCTTTAAAAGAAATCTCATCAAGCTCTGCATTGCCGGTCGTATAATAGGCACATCCGTGCGGATTGCTTCTTCCTCTAATTCTGTTAAAAACGGGGTATTGCCTTTATCCAAAGACTGAATAAAGGCAATCATTCTTTCATCTATAATCATATCTTACTCCTGATGGATTTCTCCGGACAATATTGCCATAATTTCATCATTGTCCATAGACGTATTGAGAGTATATGTGCCGGCCAAAAAACCGGAAGAATAGTGGGATAATTTATTCTGGATCTTGAAAATTTTGGCATCACGAATAACACCTTTTTCCTCCAGCATATTTGCCACTGCACCGACTCCCATACCCTCTTCAATTTCTATTTCAATCTCTTTGCCGGGTGCCATACTCACAGGCTTTTCTGCAAAAATTCTGTAACCAAAATCGTAAGCAGTAAGCGAGCCTATATAAACAATCATAATGACAACCACAGCAATCAGTAGTCTGGTTATTCGAAACAATGCAGGATTTTCCTTTTTTTGCTTTTTCATAATTACGCCTCTCTTTTGCTACTTGCCGGATTAATCAAAAGACATGCCTTCTGTCAGACAGCTTTCCACATCCTGCAACAAGCGGCACAATGCCACTTCTGCATTCAAATAGCGTTCTATCTGCGGATAACCGGCAAGCTCCAATCGTTTTTCTTCAAAATCCTGAAAATCCGCAAAACTAATTTGTTCTTTTAACGAATGATATGCTAAAAATTTTTGTGCGCGAAACTCATCAGCCATAGCCTTTAGCTCCGGATACTTTTGCAAATCCGCTAAAGCACTTTGAAATTCTGTATAAATAGAAGTGCTCTTGATGGTATTTACCAAAGTATTTGTCGCTTCCAATATCAATGCAGTTTCCTTCATACGTACCTTTACTTATACTTCCATTATTATCGGTAAAATCATCGGACGACGCTTGGTTTTTTTCCAAACGTAATCACTTAAACTATCGCGGATGGCACCCTTTAACTTGCCCCAGTCCGTAATGCCCTTGTCCAGGCACTGATTGATTGCTTCTCCTACGATTTCGTGCGCTTCTTCCATCAAGCTCTCGCTCTCGCGAACATACACAAATCCTCGGGATACAATATCAGGACCGGAAACCAGTATGCCATTGTAGCTGTCTAGTGCCAGCACAACAATCATAATGCCGTCTTCTGCAAGGTGCTGTCTGTCACGAAGTACCACGTTTCCGACGTCACCCACGCCAAGACCATCTACTAAAATACCGCCTGCAGGCACGCTGGCTGTAACCTCTGCGCTTTCTTCGCAAAGCTCCAATACCTGACCGGATTTCATAATAAAGACATTATCTTTTGGAATGCCAAGACTTTGGGCAATTTTTTTCTGTGCCATAAGGTGTTTGTACTCACCATGCACAGGCATCACATACTTTGGCTTAACCAAGGTATAAATCAGCTTTAATTCTTCCTGGCATGCATGTCCGGATACGTGGGCATCCTGGTAGATAACCTCTGCACCCTTTTGCAATATTTCGTTGATAACTTTGGTAACGGCCTTTTCATTACCCGGAATAGGGCTGGAAGAAAAGATTACCGTATCACTTGGTGTAATGGTGATTTTTCTGTGCATGCCGCTTGCCATACGTGACAACGCAGCCATGCTTTCTCCTTGAGAACCGGTAGTAATAATAACAGTCTGGTTCTCCGGATAATCTTTTAACTGATCCACTTCAATCAATGTATTTTCCGGCACTTCCAAACATCCTAAATTTGCAGCAGTTTCGATAATATTTACCATGCTGCGGCCTTCCACTACTACCTTGCGGCCATAACGGTATGCGGTATTAATAATCTGCTGTACACGGTCTACATTGGAAGCAAACGTAGCCACGATAATACGGGTATTTCTATGTTCTTCAAATAAAGTATCAAAGGTCTTGCCAACGGTACGCTCAGATTGTGTAAATCCGGGACGTTCTGCATTGGTAGACTCAATCAAAAGCGCAAGCACGCCTTTTTTGCCTATTTCTGCAAAACGAGGCAGGTCAATCGCATCCCCAAAAACCGGTGTGTAATCCACCTTGAAATCTCCGGTGTGAATCACCACACCTGCCGGAGAGTAAACTGCCAATGCTGCAGCATCTACGATACTGTGATTGGTCTTGATAAATTCAATACGGAATTGGCCCAAATTAATAGACTGGCCAAATTTAACGATTTTACGCTTGGTATTTTGCAACAAATCATGTTCTTTTAGCTTGTTTTCAATAATACCCATCGTAAGTCTGGTACCATACACCGGCACATTCATTTCTTTTAAAATATATGGTAATGCGCCAATATGGTCTTCATGTCCATGGGTAATTACAAAGCCCTTCACCTTGTAATAGTTATCCTTTAGATAGGTTACATCCGGAATAACTAAATCGACACCCAACATGTCATCTGCCGGAAAGGCCAAACCGCAATCCACGACAATAATACTGTCTTCGTATTCGAAGGCAGTAATATTCATTCCGATTTGTTCCAGCCCGCCTAATGGAATGATTTTCAGTTTGCTCTTCTGAGCATCACCCATAGTACCCGAAACAATATTCTGTTCTTTTTTCACACGACTTTCCTCCACACTTCTGCCAGAAGCTTAAGAGCCCCCATTTGTGATTTGTCGTACCACGATGACGGTGGTATTTGCCGTCCCCCCACAATGCCTTTTTTCGTGCGTGTCATCATCCTAACTGATACGATTCACCAAATGAATCTCCAAAGCAACTGTGTTGCCAAAAATTTTCTGTCTACACTAAGTCAACGTCGTCCAAAAGATTCTCAAACACGGTAGCCACTGCTTCTAATTCAGAATCTTCCGTTACAATTTCATAGATAGCTTCCGCTGCTGTCTCTTCGGATAAATCCTTTAAAATCAGTGCCTCTCCATCTCCATCTTCTACGTCCGTAACTAAAATATAATTAAATCCGCCCAGTCTGGTCTGCTCTAAAACAAAAAATTCAACCTGTTCTTCACCATCCGGACTAAATAATATTTTCTCCACTTTTTTTCTCCTAATACAAAAAATTGCACAATTTATGCATTATTTTCCTGTTGGCCTTTTTTGTAATCTAAATATCCCTGCAATATAATGGTAGCAGCAATTTTGTCCACGTATTCCTTGCGGTCCTCGCGACGCACCCCTGCCTCCATCATGATTCGGTCAGCGCTGACTGTAGTCAAGCGCTCATCCCACAACGCCACAGGAAGTCCCGTGCGTCGTTCCAATTTTTCTTTGAACTCCAAGCTAAACTGTGCTCTGTCACCCAAGTCATTGTTCATATGCTTTGGAAGGCCTAACACAATTTCACTTACTTCATACTCTACGATTAATGCTTCAATACGCGCAAGTGTCTGACGAAGTTTGTTTTCGTCCTTGCGTCGGATAATCTCAATTCCCTGGGCAGTAAGCTGAAGGGCATCACTAATCGCAACACCCACCGTCTTGGTTCCCAAATCTAATCCCATTACTCTCATCCATTAGTCCCACTTCTTGTTGGCAATATAATTTGACAACAATTCTTCAACTAATTCATCGCGCTCTACCTTCATAATAAGGCTTCTTGCGCTGTTGTGGGATGTAATAAATGTAGGATCGCCACTCATAATGTATCCAACGATCTGGTTTACCGGATTGTATCCCTTTTCGCGTAATGCTTCATAAACGGTAGAAAGCACCATTTGTACGCCAGTCATTGACTCCGTTTCTACTTTGATAAATTGTGTATTTCCTAAATCTGCCATAAAACGTACCTCCGCGCAGTCTTATCTAATACTACTCCATTATACTTTATATTAACCTAATTCGCATAAAATTTCAATCATTAGCGTTTGTTTTTTCGATTTTCTTACGAAATTTATAATTGTCCCTTTAAAATGTCCTCCGCTAAAAATTCCGTGACTTGAACGTCCAATAAATGATTTGCTAAATCTTGTGATGTTTCCACTGCCACCTTTACATATTCTTTGGTGTGACCAAGCATGTACGTTTTGCCTGAAATTTCTTTTTCTTCTTCAAACAACACGCTGACGGTTTTTCCTACAAACCGACTGCGGTATTCCCTGCTTTTGCGTGCTTCCATATCCAAAAGCACCCCACTGCGTTTGGTTTTGACTGATTCCGGCACCTGCTCCTTCATGGCAGCTGCGCGGGTACCTTTTCGTATAGAATACTTGAATATATGCATTTCATATAAAGATATTTCTTCTAAATATTTGACCGTTTGGGCAAATTCTTCTTCGGTTTCTGCAGGAAATCCTACAATCACGTCAGTAGTAATGGCCGGATTGTCAAAAGCATTTCGCAAAGCTTGTACACTTTCTTTAAATTGTGCCGTGTCGTAGCGACGATTCATGCGCTTTAACGTCTCATCGCATCCGCTCTGAAGTGATAAATGAAAATGTGGACAAAGCTTAGAAAATGTAGCCAATCTCTTGGCACTTTCTGCCGTCACAATACGTGGTTCCAAGGAACCGATGCGAATGCGCTCAATTCCCTCTATATCGTGAATGCGCTCTATCAAATCCAAAAGCTTGCTTGCACCGGAATAATCTTTTCTCTCGTTTTTGCCCGGCTTGTCTACGCACTGTCCCTGTTCCCATGCATCATCCTCAAAATCAATGCCGTAGGAGCTGATATGAATACCGGTTAATACAATTTCCTTATAGCCTGCCTTGGCTAACCCTATAATTTCCTGACGGATGCTTTCCAAATGGCGGCTTCGCACGCGGCCTCTTGCAAAAGGGATAATGCAATAAGAGCAAAACTGATTGCATCCATCCTGCACTTTAATATATGCTCTGGTATGCTCTGCCGTATGAGTAAGCTGCATTTCCTCATACTCAACGGTTGCATTAATATCTATGACACTAGTGTCATTCATGGTCTTGTCAAAAATACCTTCTCCGGTTTTATCTGCAAGATATGCTTCCAGAATTTCAACCAGGTCTTTCTTTTTGTTGTTACCAATCGCAAGGTCTATTCCCGCATCCTGAAGTACCTGTTCCATACCGGTCTGCACATAGCAACCCACTGCTACTACCACGGCATTCGGATTTCTCTTTTTGGCCTGGTGCAGCATTTGGCGGCTTTTTCGGTCTGCCATGTTGGTTACGGTACAGGTATTTATAATATAGACATCCGCTTTTTCGTTAAAAGGAACAACGATGTATCCTTTTTCTTCCAGCTTCTGTCCGATTACATCCAGTTCATATGAATTTACTTTACAGCCAAGATTGTGTAAGGCAACTTTTTTCATATTTTTCTCCTAAATTTATATATGTTTTACATTGACTTTTGTCATTGGTTGAATTACCATAATATTAAATCCGAAACAAAAGGAGGAATTTCATCCAATGAAAACTTTACAGATTTCTTTAAACTCAATTGACAAAGTAAAATCTTTTGTAAACGCTATTACCAAATTCGATTGTGATTTCGACTTAGTATCCGGCAGATACGTTATCGATGCAAAATCCATTATGGGTATTTTTAGTTTAGACTTGTCCAAACCAATCACCTTAAACGTACACATCGAAGAAGACGCCGAAGAAATTATGAGCGTTTTAGAAAATTACAAAGCATGATTTTACTACATATCTAAAAATTACTTCGCAGTAGCCTTCTACTGCTAAGTTTTTATTTTGTCTTTAGTTTTCCGTAGCAATAATAAGTTCTTTTGTATCCAATGCTGTCTGCACCAACTGGTCGATCTTTTCGGAAAGGCATAAT
>JAZOSF010000112.1:0-4005 GCA_045657025.1 Lachnospiraceae bacterium
CCGCAATTTTTGCATTCTTCCACGATTAACTTGGCAATAATTTCAATAGTTCCAACCACTTTGTCTTGAATGCCTGTATTATCTTCCTTCCATGCCTCTCGTCCATCTGCAAAATCCGCCAAAGCATCGGTTAAATCAGCCAAAACGGCCAATTTATCTAATCTCGATGCACTCTTTTTCAACCATTTGTAATATGGCGGAAATACGTGATTAATGTAATGTACAAACTTCAAAAGTTCTTCTATATACTTGTAAAGAATTATCTGTGCAGTAACATAATCCCCTCTTTTCATAGTGCGAGGATAATTGTACTGACCAAATTTTCCAAGATTAATTAAAGAATACGCCAACTTAATATTCCAAATTTTCTCGGAAAATAAGCTGTAAAATTCTTGTCTTTTTTGACTAAATTCTCCACGCGGATCATCAAATATACGACCATTTAATAAACAGGCCATGCTTTCCTCGGAAATCCGCAGCACTGCATCATCACTGGTCACTTCAGAAACATTGGCATATCCTGTAAAGTATCGGAAGAAATCATCCATGCACCAAACGCCTACACGATTAGCACCATTAATGTTTTTGCGTTTATATCCTTTATAGGATGTTGGTAAGCTGTCATACCATTTTTGAAGATCTGTTCCGACATGATTATAATCATCAGCTGTAAGCCAAATACAAAATCCCGGGCCCCAATCATGATCCATGGAAATATCATCATCAAAGCCAAAGCACTCACTGCCCTCACCTACAAGCCCAACGGCTACATTTGGTGCAAGGGCTCCAAAACGCTCATATAGGCTCTTTTTTGCCATGTGCTCATAGAACTCTTCTGATAAGTCTAAGGCGCGAATTTGGGCTTTCCAAAGCGGTTCTTCGGTGCGTTCTACGCCGAGTCTGCTTTCTACCACGTGCAAATTCTCTAAAATGCGATAAAAAGCTTCACTTTTTCCACAATGTTTTAATTGCTCATACAATGCTTCCAAATAGCACTTTCTTGCTTCATTCCATCTTCCTAAAGAAACATATGCTTGTCCCATAGCGGCTATTGCAGCACTATAATGAAAATCCTTTTCATCAAATCGGTTGAAAATTTCCAACGCCTGTTCCAAATGAGAAATTGCCTGTTCAGTCTTTCCTAACTTCAATAAAGACGCGCCCAAATTACTATGTGTAATTGCTGTTTTTATAATGTCAGTTCCCTGTATAACCAAAGCAAGAGCCTTATATAAACATTCCGCTGCACTATCATAATTATTCATTTCCTGATACAACAAGCTTAAATTATTATAAAAAGACGCAAATCGTTCGTCGTTTTGGTCTAAATTATCCTGATAAATTGGAAAAATACTTTCATAAATAGCCAAAGACTCATTGTGTAAGCCTGCAGCGCGATAAGCATTTGCAACATTTAAGCATGTGGTGGCATAAGGTAATGTCCCTTCATATCCCAGTTCGCGCATTAAATGTAAAACCTGCTCGCTATAATCCAAAGCTTTTTGATATTGACTGGTATCTCTGAAAAAGCCTATCAGCTCATTCATAATGGTAATGCAAATGTTATAATCCTGCTCACCGTAAGCTAATTCCAGCTGCTTTGTCAAATATGGCTCTACAGCCTGAATATCTTGCTTGGCAAAAAGAGCGTCCAGTCCATCTAAAATATGTTGAATGTTCATATTTACCTCAAAATTTCATATAATGATTTGCTTTTTTTGTTACGTATTATTTCCAAAAGACCAAGTCTGGTAAAATCATATACAGAAACTTTACTGTAATCATTTTTTGTACTTTCTTTTACGTATTTTAGAATAGCATCCTCATTTTCATGGTTTTTCATGTTGATAAAATCCACGATTACCATGCCGCTTATATTACGAAGGCGAAGCTGTCTTGCAATTTCCGAAGCAGCTTCTTTATTTACCTCATAAAAAAGTGCTTCACTGTCGTCTTCATTACGAATAGACTTCCCGGTATTAACATCAATCACCGTCATTGCCTCTGTTGGTTCAATGCATAAATAGCCACCACTAGGAAGCCAAACCTTTGTCCGTAAAAGTTCATCTATCTTAACCTTCAGACCATACAAAGCTTCTAAAGAAATTTTTTGGTCTTGATATAACCGTATTTTGTCTGCTTCTGATACATTTACCAATTCCTTTAATGTTTGAAGCATCGAAAAATCATCTGTTACATACTCTTCAATTTGAAAACCACATGCATTTAACTCATTCCAGACCTCATCAAACCAACTTACCGGCTTTTGATGCACAGTATAGCAAGTACGCATAGACGCTTGAGAAATCAAGTGTTGCAAAGAAGATACGGCCTGTTCTATATCTTGCACAAGAACGTCTAATTCACCTGTCTCAATCAACGCTTCAGCACTTGTGCGAATGGTGACATCAACATAATCCATACCAATTAACTGCTTATCTCTCGTTACTACTGCCTTGGACACAAGATAATTTAAAATAGCCTCTTTTTCTTTTGTTGATAACTTCTTGGAAAAAAGTAAATTTCCTTTTCCCATATGCGCCACAGCATAATGTGCTGTCATATCTAACGTAGTACTAAGGGTATAATCCTTGGTTTTCATAGGTTCACGAACTACTTTTACAAGCAATTCATCTCCGGATTTCAATTTACCATTAAACTTTCCATTTGTAACAACGGCATGCTCTAGGTTGGACAAAGATAAAAATCCCATATCATTATTTTGATTTAATGATATAAAGGCCGCCGGAATATTTGCTACAACATTTGTAACTTTACCGGTCAAAATGGTTCCTGCTGATATAACCCCATCATCCGGTATCACTTTAATATATTCCAACTTATTATTTGCAATAAAACAAGCGACCCGATGAGTTTCGCTCTCTTTATGAAATTTTCCATTCTTGTAAGAGGTAATAATCAACTTGCCGCTTATTTTGTTTATCATATTTTCATTCCTTTATTTATAATTTTCTGTAAACACCTGCTCACACAACTGCACGCAATATTCCTTGGAAAAAGCTGCATCCTGCAATCGGATTTGATTCGCATCAGCCATTTGGGTTGTATAATCAATTAATTTATATACTGTCACACCATTGATGCCCTGCTCCAAATGTGTAACAACCGGTTCTACACCGTATTCAACGATATTTACCGCTCCATCCACATATTCCAAAGTAACTTCCGCCATGCCGCCAACCATACGGTTTGCAATGCCATTTCCGGATTCGCCGGTCCAGTTCACGAAATTACCTAAAGAATAATAAACCAACATTTCATGGCCACTTTCTTCATCAACAACCCATTCTATAGGTTGTATAACATGCGGATGTGTGCCGATTACCAAATCCACGCCGTTTGCAGCAAAAAGGTTCGCCCACTTTTCCTGAGAAGCAGATTGTTTTAACTGATACTCTGTGCCCCAATGCGGACAAACGATCGTAAAATCAGCCATTTCTTCTGCTTTTTGAATATCACTAAGCACTTTATCCTCTTCTAAAAGATCCACTGCATAAGGCATCCCTTCCGGAAGCGGAATTCCGTTGGTACCATAGGTGTAATTTAAAATTGCAACCTTAAAATCACCTTGATCATAAATATAAATGTCATCTTGATCTTCTTGACTGTCATGAATTCCTAAAACAGCCATATCAGGATAAGTGTCATTCCAATAACTTATACAGTTCAGAAGCCCTTTTCTGCCTTTATCTAAGGCATGATTGGTTCCATGGCAAACCACATCAAATCCCGCTTTTACAAGCGCATCTGCAGCAGAATAAGCGGCGTTAAAGGCAGGATAACCACTGATCCCAAGTTCTTCGCCACCGATGATTACTTCTTGATTAGCAATCGCAATATCCGCCGCCTGTATATCCCCTGTCATATGAGCAAATATGGCTTCGTAATTGTAACTTCCGTCTTCCTGATGTGCAGCCGACTCCACCGGGTCATGAAGCAAAATATCGCCTACCATAAGTATAGACAGTGTTGCAGGCACTACCG
>JAZOSF010000113.1:0-11664 GCA_045657025.1 Lachnospiraceae bacterium
GCGGATGCGCGGAACCAAGGGGGTGAGCCCGGTATGAATCACAAGGGGCTGGTGAGTTTTGACCGCAAAACCAAAAAGGACAGTTTCTACTTATATAAAGCATATTGGAGCAGAGAGGGATTTGTTCATATCGCAGGTTCCAGATATGTAGACCGTTCGGAAGGGGTTACAAAAATAAAAGTATATACCAATCAGCCCAAGGTTACACTTTACAATAATGGGAAAGAGGTAGAAGAGAAGACGGGCGAGCACGTGTTTGAGTTTGAATTGCATTTGGAAGAGGAAAACCATTTGGTTGCTGTGGCAGGGGAGTTTCGAGATGCTGCATTTATCCGAAAAGTGGATAAGCCAAACCCTGTATACAAACTCAGTGAAAAGAGTTCCAATAGTGCCAACTGGATATAGGAAGAAAGGGGTGCAAAAAGGTGAATAGGGCAAAATTATATCAATTGGTTTTGTTTCCGTTTAATAATGGTGCCACCAATGTTTATTATATTCTGACGCTAAATTTTATAGCGTATTATGCTAATGGCGTACTTGGCCTGGTGCTTACGTTTGCTACCACTATGGTTACGGTAATGCGCCTTTTTGATGCGGTGACAGATCCGATTATCGGCGCGCTAATCGACAGAACCAATACCAAGCTGGGTAAATTCAGACCTTTCATGATACTCGGAAATGGGATTATGATAGTATCGGCGCTGTTACTATATTTTGGCACGCGAATTATATCAAGCGACATGATGTGGCTTAGATATACGCTGTTTGTATTGTTTTATGCGCTTTATGTAATAGGATATACCTTCCAAACCGCGTGCACCCGCTCCGGGCAAAGTTGTCTTACCAATGACCCAAACCAGCGACCGCTGTTTACTGTTTTTAATACGGTGGCAAGTTTGATTGGCATGGGGCTTGTGCAATTCTTGGCGCCGATGATTGCAAAAAGATTTGGTGGATATAACAGCGCAGGATTTTTTGATTTCATGATTCCGCTTGCCATTGTAGTATCTGCGATTTTAACCGTTTTGGCAATTATTGGTATTTGGGAAAAGGACCGGGAAGAATATTTTGGCGTGGGTATTAAGCAGGAAAAAGTAAAGTTCTCCGAGTATGCAGAGGTTTTAAAAAACAATACAGAGTTAATACGTCTTATGATTGCAGGTGCAGGGTGCAAGTTGGCGTTTTCGATTGCAACCAATATGACGGTGCTTTGTATGTTGTACGGTGCCATGATGAACAATTACGATGGCTTGTATCTGCCAATGATGATTATAGGGTATATTTTTTCCGTGCCATTCTTTTTGCTGACCGTGCGAACCAGCCAACGGCATGGACAAAAAGCTTCCCTGGTACGTTATACGACCCTTGCATTTATTATGTATATAGGAGTACTGGCGTTGCTTTTACTATGGAGACAAGGGGTGCCGGGGGTTAACTTGTCTATTAAGAATATGAATCTATATACGATTTTATTTATTTTGTTTTTTGGTATCGGGTATGGGGCCTACTATGCGACAGCAGACATGCCCATACCTATGGTAGCAGATTGCTCGGACTATGAAACTTTTCGTACAGGACGTTATATCCCGGGTATTATGGGGACGCTATTTTCCTTGGTGGATAAGCTGGTGAGTTCTTTGGGCTCTACCATTGTGGGCTTGTCGGTGGCTGCAATCGGTATTGCTACTTTGCCGGACGGCTACACCCCTTATTCAGAGGGTATGCATGCCGTTGTAATCCTTCTGTTTTGTATTGTGCCGATGCTTGCCTGGATTGCAACGCTGATTGCGATGAAGGGTTACAAGCTGACAGGACCGCGTATGAAAGAAATACAGGCGATTAATGCAGTGCGCAAGGATGCCATTGCAAAGGGTATGAGCTTGGGAGAAGCAATGAAGACCTGGCAGACCATAGACCAGGTTCCGGAGGAGTTTCGATAAATAATAGTGGAAAATGGAAAGGCTTTGTTGTATGATATACATACGACGAAGTCTTTTTTGTAAACAGGAGTCTTTTATGGGAAAGTTTATATTAGAGGTTTGTGTAGACAGTGTAGAGTCCGCATTGGCAGCAGTGCGTGGCGGAGCCGATAGGTTGGAGCTTTGTAGCAACCTGGTTATCGGCGGTACTACACCTAGTCTTTACTTATATAGAGAAATACGGAAACACACCAATATTCCGATTCATATTTTGATTCGTCCGCGGTTTGGCGATTTTTGTTATTCACCGGCAGAGGTTTCTATTATGAAGCACGAGATCCAGGCTTTTCGTGAAGCGGGTGCAGAGGGCGTTGTTATTGGTGTACTGAAGCTGGATGGCACTTTGGATGTGGATGTGATGAGAGAGCTTATTGATTGTGCAGAAGGAATGCACGTTACTTTGCACAGAGCTTTTGATATGTGTAAGGATCCTATGGAAGCATTAAAGCAGGCGGCAGAGCTTGGCATTAAGACTATCCTTACCTCCGGGCAGCAGGATAGCGCTATGGCCGGCGCAGAGCTTTTGGCCGAATTGGTGCGGTGTGCCGGAGATGAGATCCAGATACAGGCCGGTGCAGGGGTGAAGCCGGAAGTGATAGAGACCTTGTTTGTAAGGACAGGCATCCGGGCATACCATATGTCCGGCAAGGTTACTTTAGAAAGCAAGATGCAGTACCGCAATCCCCAAGTGTTTATGGGGCTGCCGGGTATCAGCGAATATGAAGTGTGGCGCACCGATGAGGGAACGGTAAGAGAGGCTACAAATATTTTAAAGAGATTATCGAAAAAGTATTGACAAGAAGGTGGCGTTGTGATAAATTAAATCGGAAAGACGGGATTTAGGTCTTTTTTTAATGCTCAAATTTGTTAAAAACAAACTACAGCGACAGAAACGAAACAATCTATTATTACTTTAAGTGGAGGTAGAAACTATGCGTACTAGAATTACATTAGCTTGTACTGAATGCAAACAGCGTAACTACAATACTACAAAAGAAAAGAAAAACCATCCTGATAGAATGGAAACTAAGAAATATTGTAGATTTTGCAAAACTCATACAATGCACAAGGAAACCAAATAATAGTTTATCTTTTTAGGAGGTTAGTATGAGCGAGAATGCAACAAAGAAAGTGAAAAAGCCTAGCTTTTTCAAAGGTGTAAAAGCTGAATTCAAAAAAATTACATGGCCAGACAAAACTTCATTATTGAAGCAGACTGTAGCTGTCATCGGCGTATCACTTGTAGTGGGTGTGGTGATTGCAATTATGGATTTCATTATCCAGTATGGTGTAAACATCTTACTTTCATTATAAGAGAGGGATATCAAAATGGCAGAAGCAAAGTGGTATGTAGTTCATACTTATTCAGGGTATGAAAACAAAGTGAAGGACAGTATCGAAAGCACCATCGCAAACAGAAACTTAAGCGAGGAAATCTGTGAAGTAATGATTCCGATGGAAAAAGCGGAAGAAGTGAAAAACGGAGCTACCAAGCAGGTGGAGCGCAAAATGTTCCCGGGTTATGTATTAGTAAAGATGGTCATGAATGACGATACTTGGTATGTAATTAGAAACACTCGCGGTGTGACAGGTTTTGTTGGTCCGGGAAGTAAGCCGGTTCCACTTACCGACTCTGAAATGAGAGCACTGGGCATTGCAGTTGAAAAGACACAGACCGTTCTTACTGTAGATTTTACAGTGGGCGACAGTGTAGTTGTAATTGCAGGTGTATGGAAAGATACCGTAAGTGTTGTTCAGAAGCTTGATTTAAACAAGCAGGTTGTAACAATCGTAATCGATATGTTTGGCCGTGAGACACCTGTTGATGTAAGTATCACAGATGTCAAGAAATTATAAGTAGTTTATTTTTCATCTCAAATGAGATGCATAAATAAAGGTAACACGAAAGCTCAGAATTGAGCTGTGGGAGCGAGCGAAAGGCTTGCGCCAATAACCACATTATAGGAGGTGCCACAATGGCAAAGAAAGTAACAGGATATATTAAACTTCAGATTCCTGCTGGTAAGGCTACACCAGCTCCACCTGTTGGTCCAGCACTTGGTCAGCACGGTGTAAACATTGTACAGTTCACAAAAGAGTTCAATGCAAGAACAGCCGATAAGGGAGATTTAATCATCCCAGTTGTAATCACAGTATACGCAGATAGAAGTTTCAGTTTCGTAACAAAAACTCCACCGGCTGCAGTACTCATTAAGAAGGCTTGTAACATCAAATCCGGTTCCGGTAAGCCAAACAGAGATAAGGTAGCAACCATTTCTAAGGCTAAGGTTCGTGAAATCGCAGAGATGAAGATGCCTGACTTAAATGCAGCAAGCTTAGAAGCAGCTATGAGCATGATCGCAGGTACAGCTCGTAGTATGGGTGTTGTAGTAGAAGAGTAATTTCAATAAAATTGGGAGACAAACAAGGTTTGTCGTTTGAACCATAGGAGGTAAAAAATGAAACACGGTAAAAAATATGCAGAAGCTGCAAAGTTAATCGACAGAACAGTTGCTTATGAAGCAGCAGAAGCAATCGCATTAGTAAAGAAGGCTGCTGTTGCAAAGTTTGATGAAACAGTAGAAATTCATATCAGAACAGGTTGTGACGGACGTCACGCAGATCAGCAGATTCGTGGTGCTGTAGTTCTTCCAAAGGGTACAGGTAAGACTGTAAAGGTATTAGTTTTCGCAAAGGGTACAAAGCTTGATGAAGCTTTAGCAGCTGGTGCAGATTACGCAGGCGGCGAAGAATTAATTCCAAAGATTCAGAACGAAGGCTGGTTAGATTTTGACGTAGTAGTAGCTACACCTGACATGATGGGTGTTGTTGGTCGTCTTGGTAAGGTTTTAGGTCCTAAGGGCTTAATGCCAAACCCAAAAGCAGGTACTGTAACAATGAACGTTGCTCAGGCTCTTGCTGATATCAAGGCTGGTAAGATTGAATACAGACTTGACAAGACAAACATCATTCACTGCCCACTTGGTAAAGTTTCTTTCTCTGAAGCAGATTTATTAGAGAACTTCGAAGCTTTAATGGGCGCTATTTCAAAGGCTAAACCAAGCGCAGTTAAAGGTCAGTATTTAAGAAGCATCACATTGACTTCTACAATGGGCCCTGGCGTAAAGGTTAACGCTGTTAAATACTAATTTGTACGAACTTATTTAAAGAAGATAACCGCTCCAATTCGGAGCGGTTTTTCTGCTTGGAGGTCACTGACAACGTGAAGAAGTTTAGAAACGAATGGAAATACTGTTGTACCGAAAGTGAACTTTCCATGGTTGAAGCGCGCACCAAAGGAATCTTAAAACCGGACGTGCACGGAACGGACAATGGAAGGTATACGGTACATAGCTTATACTTTGACGACCCCTCTTATTCTTGTGCAGTAGCGACAGAGATGGGAATGGGCAGAAGATATAAATATCGTATTAGATATTATGGCGATTCCCCTACTTTGCTTCGATTAGAACGTAAGGAAAAAGAAAATGGACGCTGCCTCAAGAAAAGCTGTATTCTTACCAGGGAGGAATATGAGAATATCGTAAGCGGGCAGATTCAAGAGGTTTTTTGGAATACGGAAAATGACGTGCTAAAGAAATTCTGCGTCGAAATTTGGGAAAAAGGTTTTGAACCAAAAGTAATTATTGATTATGAACGACTTGCATATGTGGAAGAAATTTCAAATGTACGTATTACTTTAGACAAAAACATTACAGCTTCAGGAGATGTGGAGCATTTCCTAGACGGTGACTATGGGGCTGTTCCTTTATTAGAAGAAGGAAGACACATCTTAGAAGTGAAATTTGATGATATTTTGCCGGGATATATGAAGAAGGCAATCTATATAAATTCCCTTCAACAAACATCTTTCTCCAAATACTACCTGGGACTTAAAAAGATGGTATCTAAAAACGGCGGCGTAAATCTAAAGATATAAGAGGAGAACAACATAAAATGAACGTAAGTAGAATAATAGAAACCATTATAAATCATTACGGTAATGATAGTATTTCAACAACAAGTTTACTGGCTATGTTGCTTGTAGTAACCGGACTGGCAATCTATGAATACATCGTATATCGTGTGGTTTTACATAGAGCTTTTTACAATCGCTCTTTTAACATTACCATCGCTATTTTACCGTTTTTTATTTCTACCATTATAATGTGCTTGCAGTCTAATATTGTTATCACATTAGGTACCATTGGTGCTTTGGCAATTATTCGATTCCGAACAGCGGTGAAGGATCCTGTTGATATGATTTATATTTTATGGTCTATTCATACAGGTATTGTGTGTGGATGTCAATTGTATGAGGTTGCAGTTTTAACCTCTTTGTTGGTAACAGTATTCTTAGTTGTATTTAGTTATGTAAAAATAGGTGGCAAGAACTATTGTATCGTGGTTCGATTAAAGAGCTGTGCAGAGGAAGAGGCATTGACGCAATGCTTAAAACAGTTTGTTAAAAAGTACACCGTAAAGAGCAGAAACTATTCCGGCAAAGGTGTTGACTATGTTGTGGAATGTGCTGTAAAAAACCCAAGCGGGCTATCATTAGCATTGGAACAGAACGAAGCGATTGAACGATTCTCTTTGTTGGAGTATGATGCAGAAGATATAATATAGGAAGGCAGAAGCATGAAAAATAGATTGACGCTCTTTTTGGCGTTCATCACACTGTTTCTTTTAGTGATGTGCTTGAGGGATGGTGGAGAGAAGCGTTATTCTGAGCTTTGCATATCTGAAACCAAGATGCAAGACCTTATGGCCGTTAGGGCAGAGGCTGCGCAGGTGTTGTGTGAAGAAGTTTTCTTTAATGAATATTCTCTCTTTTACGATCAGGGAGACCAACGTTTTTTTTATTCTCTTTTAGAGAATAGCGACAGTGCCTATAATCCTTATGTAAAGTGTGTTGGGAAGGACGTGAATGTTCAAGTTGCTATCGTCGGTCAGGAGATTTCGGATGAGGTAATCCGTAAAGGGGAAGAGTTTGGAATGTTCTTTTATACAGATAAGGAATATTCTTACGTAAAGTTGGTATTTACCACACTTCCGTTATTAAGCATTGAGTACGAGGGTGAATTGAGTGTAGATGAAGATATTCCGGCACCAATGAAGTTGAGATTGTTTGATAATAGAGCGGAGGCAACGCAGCACGTTATAGATGCAGAGGGTGAAATCCATTATCGAGGAAGAACCTCACGGGATTATCCTAAAAAGCCATTTCGCTTTACTCTTTATACGAATTCTGTGGGTGAGAATCGACGTGAGAACAAGACCGCACTTCTTGGGCTACGTGAAGATGGTGACTGGATTTTATATGCAGCGTATAATGATGATGTGAAGGTTCGAAATGTTTTTTCTTCAAAAATCTGGAAGGAATCAAGCAGTGCAAGTAATTCCTGCGGTGTCGATAATGGCATGGAGTACAAGTGGACTGAGCTTTTCGTAAATGGACAATACTGGGGCTTATATGCGTTGGGATATCCAATTGACGCAACGCAGCTTAAGATGACCACCGGGGAATACATGTATTCCAAAACTGAGCCGGGCACATTAGAAAAAAATATTGATCCATACTCCGAGGGCGCAATAGAACCATATAGAATCAGAAAGTTGGGTGTGAATACCGAGGAATCCTGGGAGCCACTTAGTAAATTTTATATTGCCATGCGAGACAGCAGTGATAGTTATGCCGCATTTCGTGAAATTACCGACCGTCAAAACAGCATGGACTTGTATTTGTTCTTGAATCTGATTCAGGGTGTGGACCATGCCGACATTCGCGGTGCGAATCTTACATTCAATTTGTATTTGACCAACAAGTTTTGTGAAGGCGGCACGAGAGAGGTGATGCTATACACACCATGGGATATGGATAGAACATGGGGAAAGGGCTTTGCCAGTGAAGGCAAATTTGTTACGCCGGATCAAAATGTTATCATGGAGACCAATTTGGTTCACTTCTTGTTGGAAGAAGATGATGAGGAAATAAAAGAACAACTTGTTCAAAGATATTATGAACTAAGGGAAAGTACTTGGTCTGAGGAACATTTGCTGGAAATCTTAGATACTTATGAAAAACAGATTTTTTTATCCGGTGCTTATGGGAGAGATATAACGAGATGGCCGGAAACGAATGCAAATGTAAAAGACCTTAGTGAATTCAAAGAGTATGTTCTGGAAAGGCTATCCTATATGGATATTTATATCCAACAAATAAAATAAAAAAAGTACTTGACACTGTAAAATGACTATGTTATAGTGTTAAAGGTTAATAACCAAGCCGAAGACAGTAGGTATCAAATCTCCAGCAGGGAGACGAGATGTAAGCAGACAACGCCTACCGAGGAGAGAGTTAATTACGAAACAATTACGCCTTCCTTGTGTCTTCACAGGGAAGGTTTTATTTTTTATAAAACTCCTTTCGGCATGAAAATCTATAAGGAGGTAAGAAAATGGCAAAAGTTGAATTAAAACAGCCTATCGTAGCAGAGATCTCTGAAGTAATCAAAGATGCTCAGTCTGTAGTATTAGTTGACTACCGCGGCCTTACAGTTGAAGAAGATACTGCATTACGTAGACAGCTTCGTGAAGCTGGAGTAAACTACAAGGTTTACAAGAACACTCTTATGAACTTTGCGTTCAAGGGTACTGATTTTGAAGCTTTAGCTCCATTCTTAAATGGACCAAGTGCAATCGCTGTTTCTACAGAAGATGCAACAGCACCGGCAAGAATCCTTGCTGATTTTGCAAAGAAGGCTAAAAACTTAGAAATCAAAGCAGGTGTTGTAGAGGGTGACCTTTATGATGCTAAGGGCATGGCAGCAATCGCATCCATCCCATCAAGAGACGTATTAATCTCCAAGTTACTTGGCAGCTTACAGTCTCCAATTGCAAACTTTGCTCGTGTTATTAAGCAGATTGCTGAAAAAGACGGCGAGGTTGTAGCAGAATAATTTACGCGAATATCGCACTGACTGAGTAGAGAGTACTCGGTCGCATGTATCAAAAATTAATTTTTAGAATTTACAAATTTTGGAGGTAAATAAAAATGGCTAAATTAACAGCTCAGGAACTTATTGATGCTATCAAAGAGTTAACAGTATTAGAATTAAATGAATTAGTAAAAGCTTGTGAAGAAGAATTCGGTGTATCTGCAGCAGCAGGTGTTGTAGTTGCAGCAGCAGGCCCAGCAGCAGAAGCAGCTGAAGAAAAGACAGAATTCGACGTTGAATTAACAGAAGTAGGCGCTGAAAAAGTTAAAGTTATCAAGGTTGTACGTGAAATCACAGGTCTTGGCTTAAAGGAAGCTAAGGACGTTGTAGATAACGCTCCAAAGGTACTTAAGGAAGGCGTTTCTAAAGAAGAAGCTGATGCTATGAAGGCTAAGATCGAAGAAGTTGGCGCAAAGGTTACATTAAAGTAATTTGTCCTCTTGATCGAGTTCATATTGAAGATGTTAAAAACCCCATGGATTATGTCCGTGGGGTTTTTGTGTTGAGGAGGGAAAATGGGATTTAGAACATTAGAAATTAGTCAGGCAGCAGAAATACATATTAAGGAAGGTCAATTGGAAGTGACTACGGAAGGAGGAAGTGTGCTTATTCCGATAGAAGATTTGAGCCAGATTATGATGCACGGTGCGAACATTCGTTTGTCTACAATGGATTTGTCTATTTTGAGTCAAAATAAAGTGGCTGTTATGACATTAGATGAAAAATATTTGCCAACTGCTATAGTGCTTCCTTTTGAAGGCCATACAAGGCAGTCTAAGTTAATGCATGCACAAGTCCATACAACACATGAAAAGTATTTAGATTTATGGGTACAAATTATCAGGCAAAAAATTAGTAATCAGTCAAGTAAGAGTACCAATGGAGGACTAAAAATAGTAAATCAGCATATAATAATAAAAATGATTGACGTACGGAAAAACGTACGCTATAATATGGTCAAAGGAAGGAGTTGATTATATGAGTGCTATTAGCGTAACAAAAGCAAGAGATAACATTTATCAATTGATTTCAGACGTAAATGCAAACTGTCAACCAATCACCATAACAAATAATAAAGGTAGAAATGCCGTTTTAATCGGAGAGGAAGATTGGAGAGCAATTGAAGAGACATTATTCCTTATGTCTATTCCTGGTATGGCTGAATCCATTATTAAAGGCGGAAACACTCCATTAGAAGAATGTTTGACAGAAGATGAGGTGGAATGGTAAGTGTTTAGGATAGTATATGAAAAACAAGCTGCCAAAGATATTAAGAGTCTCAAATCTGCCGGCTTGGATAAGAAAGCAAAGGAACTAATTGAAATAATTAGGGATAATCCATTTCAAACACCACCTGCATATGAGGGATTAGTTGGAAATCTGCAAGGGTATTACTCGAGACGAATCAATATTCAACATAGGTTAGTATATCAAGTGTATGTAGAACCAATAACCATTGATGGAGTAGAATATCAGGGTACAGTAAAGATAATTCGTATGTGGACGCATTATGATAGGCTACTATAAAAAGAACAAGCACCAACGGATGAATTAATTATCATCTGAAGGTGCTTCTTTTATAAAAACAGGAACTAACTCAATAGTTCCTGTTTCTTATATTAAGTAATTATTTAGTATTGTCGATCAGCTTAATATTATATTCTTTTGCATATTCTGTTAATTCAGCTTTGTACTCATCGAAGAACTTCTTATTCTTAGCTTTCGTGTATACGATACCGTCCGGATTTTTAGAAGTTATGATAGCAATTTTTTCAGATTCCTGAGGGATGATACCGAATTTTCTCTCAGTAATTTTGTCAAACTGGATTCTTAAAATCTGGCTACTTACCAGATTGGTGGTTATGTAATTATTCTTGGTAGGAACAAAAAGTACAACCTCAGATTTATCTAGAAGAATTAATTTACTTGGAACTTTTGATTTATAGTAAGTCCTACCTGAAGACCAACGAGCCTTTGGTCATTGGTCTTAATCAGAAAACAATAGTTGCTTTTATTATCCAGTAATTTTCTTTTTTAAGATAATTTATTACACTGCTGTATAATTCAATATTTGTGATAATTAGTTCATAGCAAAAAACGGAAAAAATTTCAAAATATCCTATTGACATGCACCACGGACTTGTAGTAAACTAGATAAGCTATATTGGGATGTTATGCTTTAAAAAAGAAAAGTATAATAAGCTAATGAAACTGGCCAAAAAGAAAGAACGGGGTGAATGTCAATGGAAAAACATAGAATACGACCACTTGCTACCGGCAAGAATACGCGTATGAGTTATTCAAGACAAAAAGAAGTTTTAGAGATGCCTAACTTAATCGAAGTCCAGAAAGACTCCTATAAGTGGTTTCTCGAGGAAGGCTTAAAAGAAGTTTTCGAAGATATTTCTCCTATTACAAACTATGACGATACATTGAGTCTTGAGTTTGTAGACTTTGAATTGTGTGAAAAAGACAAAAAGTACACAATCGAAGAGTGCAAGGAAAGAGATGCTACTTATGCAGCACCTTTAAAGGTGAGAGTACGTCTTCACAACAATGCGAAGCCGGAAATGGGTTTTGCGGAACATGATATTTTTATGGGTGATTTACCGCTTATGACCGCTACAGGTACATTCGTTATTAACGGTGCTGAACGAGTTATCGTTAGCCAGTTAGTTCGTTCT
>JAZOSF010000114.1:0-4528 GCA_045657025.1 Lachnospiraceae bacterium
AGCTCAGTCGGTAGAGCACTCGGCTGTTAACCGAGTTGTCGTTGGTTCAAGTCCAACAGGGGGAGTTATGGCTCCTTGGTCAAGCGGTCAAGACATCGCCCTTTCACGGCGGTAACACGAGTTCGATTCTCGTACGGGTCATTTATATAAGGCGTGATAGCCAAGTGGTAAGGCCCCGGTCTGCAACACCGTTATCGCCGGTTCAAATCCGGCTCACGCCTCTGAAAGCTTCGGAGTTTCCGGAGCTTTTTTTCTACCGTTTTTTGCATGAGGGTAGCATATATGCAAAAGGTGTGTTAACATTAGATTATATATGAGGGTTTTTCTGTAGAAAGGTGATTATATATATGATAAAAATGGTTGTCACGGACGTGGATGGTACGCTGGTTAAAGAAAGTACGTTAAATATCAATCCGGAGTACTATGATGTGATTCGCGCGCTTGACGCAAAAGGCATTAAAGTTGTTTTGGCAAGCGGACGCCAATATGAGAGTATTCGTAAACTGATTGAACCGGTGCAAGATTTGGTTTGGTATATTGCAGATGGCGGCGGTACCATTAAAATGGAACAAGGGCTGGAGACTGTTGGTGAAATTCCCAAGCCGTGGATTGAAAAGTGCTGGGAGGATATTTCTAATATTCCGGGTGTAGAAGGCATGCTTTGTTCATCTACCAAGAGCTATGTGCCGCTAAAGGACACGAACTTGTACAACTGCCTTGTATATGATTATAAATATAATGTAGAATGTTTGAATGGCTGGGACAATTTGCCGGATGAAGCGATTAACAAAGTTACCTTGTATCGTACCACAGAAATAGAGCGCTACGCGGACAAATATTTTATCCCTAAATGGGAAGGCAAACTTCACATGTCTGTAGCCGGTGAATGGTGGCTGGATTGCGTGATGCCGGGTATAAATAAAGGAACTGCGCTTCAGAAGATGATGGATTATTTGGATATTAAGGCAGAAGAAGTGATGGCGACAGGCGACAATCCTAACGATTTGGAAATGATTAAGCTTGCAGGAACCGGCCTTGCGGTGGCCACAGCACATCCGAGGGTGAAGGAAGCAGCGGACGGCATCATTCCGAGCTATGATGAAGACGGCGTGCTCGGGGAGTGGAAGAAACTTTTGTGATGAGGTGAGAGTATATGGATATTCAAGTTGGAAATATCGTAAAATTAAAGAAAAAGCATCCGTGTGGCAGCTATGAATGGGAGGTTTTGCGCATAGGTGCTGACTTTAAGTTAAAATGTGTAGGGTGCGGACACTTGATTATGGTACCTCGAACCATGGTCGAAAAAAACCTTCGCGGCCTGCGCTAAATATATTGTTTTTTGAAAAATAAATCTATAAAAAACACTTGATTTATTGAAAAAGATGTGCTATCATAACTCTCTGTGATATATTCATTCCTTGCTCTTGCTAGACAAGGGCCAGAGACCAAAAGGAGGTAAACGACATGACAAAGTATGAATTATGTTTTGTTGTCAATGCAAAAATCGAAGATGAAGAGAGAGAAAAAGCTGTAGCTAGAGCTAAGCATCTCATCGAAAGATTCGGTGGCACAGTATCTAACGTTGATGAATGGGGTAAGAAGAAATTAGCTTACGAAATTCAGAAGGTTAAAGAAGGCTACTACTACTTCATCCAGTTTGAAGCACCAACAAGTGCTCCGGCTGAAATCGAGAGCCGTGTTCGCATTATGGACAGCGTACTCAGATACTTAATCGTTAAGCAGGAAGCTTAATAGAAAGAGAGATTTTTCATGAATAAAGTAATTCTTATGGGACGTCTGGCTAGAGATCCAGAAGTTCGTTATTCTCAGGGTGAAAACGCAACAGCAGTTGCAAGATTTACATTAGCAGTAGATCGCAGATTCAATCGTAACAATGGTGATGAAAACAGCGCAGACTTTATCGGTTGTGTAGCATTTGGCCGTCAGGCGGAATTTGCTGAAAAGTATTTCCGTAAGGGCATGAGAATTGCCATTACAGGTCGTATTCAGACAGGTAGCTACACCAATAAAGATGGCGTGCGCGTTTATACCACAGATGTAGTGGTAGAAGAGCAGGAGTTTGCTGAAAGCAAGAGTGCTTCCGGTGCAAACGACGGTGGCTACAGTGCTCCGGTTCGTACTCCAAACACATCCATTAACGATGGTTTTATGAATATCCCGGATGGTATTGATGAAGAATTACCGTTTAATTAATTTGCAATGACAAGGAGGCAATAACAATGGCTTACAATAAGACAGAAAAAGCTGATGCTCCAATGAAGAGAAAAGGCGGTTTACGCAGAAGAAAGAAAGTTTGTGTTTTCTGCGGTAAAGATAATGTGATTGATTACAAAGATACAGCAAAGTTAAAGAGATACGTATCCGAAAGAGGTAAAATTCTTCCTAGAAGAATCACAGGTAACTGCGCTAAGCATCAGAGAGCTCTTACAACAGCTATCAAGAGAGCACGTCACGTAGCTCTTATGCCATACGTAGCTGAATAAGACGTATAAAAAAGACAAAGACCAGTAACCGAGAGGTTATTGGTCTTTTATAGTTATACTATTTACTATTGCATTGAGGTGTATTGTGCGATACAATGAACAGAAAAAGAGATGATTTTACGATCATCCACAAAATCAGGAGGGAAAATGAAAAGGAATTCATTACGCTTATTAACAATTCTTATGACATTAGTGATGCTTATGGCTATGAGCATAACCGCAATGGCAATTTCAAGTAGTGCCGTAAACCAAGATGGTGTTACCGCACAGCTTTTTGCGAATAAAAATGCTTATAAGACAGGAGAGTTGGTGAATGCTTATGTGCAGGTGGACAATAATACCGACAAGCAAGTGACCGTGTCTGTCCAAATCAATGTACCCGAGGGATTGGAGCTTGTAGGAGACGATGTTTTTGAAGATATTTTGGAAGCCGGCGAAAGCTGTATGACGGCGGAAGACGTTATCCTAGAATCAGAAGACGAATCACCAAGTACATCAGAAGACGAATCATCAAGCACATCAGCAGGTGAAGCATCAACGATTATTTACATAATTATGGCCGTTTTGGCTGTGTGCAGTGTGATTGCTGTATTCCTATTAAGCAAAAAACGTAAGGGAACTATTTCTGTTCTGCTTTACCTGGCCATGATAAGCGGTATGGTAGTGACAGCAGCGCCGGTCAAGGCTGAAGATATTAAAAGTGACATTCCGCTCAGCTGTGCCATTACAGTAGATGGCAAGGAAGCAGAACTGACAGCAAGTGTGTCTTATGTCATCCATGATAATGAGAATAAACTGAGTGGAGAGTATATTTTCAACGGTGATTTTGAAAAATCGGTATGGTTCAATGGATTTGAATCTTGGACGGCTGTTAACACTGAACTCCCTCATGTGTCAACAATTGCACATGATGGCCAATACGCATTACAGGTGAGCAATAAAAACGATAGGGTATACCAGCTTGCAGAAGTGCAACCGGGTATTGCCTATGAATTGACCGGATATGTAAAGCTTGTAGAGAATAATGGTGATGCAAGATTCGGTGTCATAGGCTATAGTCAGGATGTGCTAGAGGAGGAGTATCAGACCTTTAATAGTGGGACTATGCGATTTAGTAAATATGTTAATACCAAAGATTTAGAACTTGAAAATGATACCTTGGTAAGAGGAGACTGGATGAAGTTCACCTATACATTGGAAGCTACGCAAAATACCAGTTACCTATATATATATTTGGAAGGACAGTCCGGAGCGGTATATTATGATGACCTTTCACTCCATGCGAAATTGTCAGAAAACTTATTTGCTGGCAACGGTCAGCTTTTTGCAGTAACCCCACTGTCTAAATATGAGATAAGCGGTAATCTTCAGACCAATGGTACTGATGCAAGAGTAAAATGGCAAGGCTATAGCAAAAATGCAAAAAATCCAGAATATGCTACAACATTTAGCGGAGAGATAAAAATTGAAGAGACCGGACATTTCAGTAGAACTATAGAAATCGATAAGGAAACAGAATATCTGGTGGTATATCTCCAAGGTGATTCCGGTATGGGTATGTTTGATGATGTGTCTGTTAGAAAGATACAGGAGCCTGACAAATTAAGTATGTTACTAAGCAGCAATTCCTATTATACGGAAGAGACCGGTATCGCTATAGTTACACCAAATACTACTGCGTTTGCTGACGCCAGCAACTGGACTGGTCGCTGTCAGGTGCTTCAGGGTGAGAAAGTTATTTGGAGTCAGGAAAATATAGACTTTAGTAAAGGAGAATTGAAGGTTCCGTTTCCACTTACGGCTTGCAACGGCAAGGATTATATATTTAAGGCTACACTTTACATAGACGGCGTAGAAATGGAAAGTGTTCAGTGGACCTTTGACCGATGCTACGAAAGACCGGCCGTTTTGAATGACGAAGGTATCTTTGTGGAAAAGGATGGAGACATGTTCCATCCGGTAATGGCATACCATATGATGCGACCTAAAGTTCTTCCGGCGAACTTATAAGGCTCTGCCCGCAG
>JAZOSF010000115.1:0-3134 GCA_045657025.1 Lachnospiraceae bacterium
AATACAGCGAGAACACCACTGATAGGATCAATAACAAATTCAATACCCAGAGGCGGTTGCCAGTTACCCATCCAATAATGAATAGGTTTGCCACCATCTGCAATAACCTGTTGCAACACAGTTACTGCACTCATAAAAGCCGCTGCAATAGAGCCAATTACAATCCAAGAACCTAAATTCTTTTGCATACGACTAAAGAGCATACATAAAAGAGCTGCAGAAACAGGAAGTAATACTATGAAGAGAGGTGCATGCTGCATCATTTGCTAGCCCTCCTCAGAACCTCAACCTCTTCTACAGAACCGTAGATTTCTTTAATGCGCATCAACAGCGCCAAAGCTACGCCTGTAGTACCAAGACTTACTACGATTGCAGTAAGCATTAAGCCATGAGGCAAAGGGTTAATGTAAGCATTAGGGTTATTGGTAATGCCGTCAAGAACAGGTACCATTGCACCATCTTTTTGTGCAAAACACAGATAGAAGTAAATTACAGCAACCTGCATAACGTTCATAGCCATCAACTTTTTCATATAGTTTTTAGCTAAAACCATACCATAAATGCCTAAGAAGAATAAAATCATAACAAGGGAGTAGATGCCTTTAGTTTTCAAGAATTCATTCAATACTTCCATCATCGTCACCCCTTTTTATAATAGAATCCATCAAGTTAATGATTGTCATCATTACACACATGGTTACGCCAATTTCGATTAAGAAAATCGCCATAGCGTGCATTTCGTGTTTAGGTTCCATAACGATTGGCATAAAGTCATATTCCAAGAATTTGCCGCCGCCAAGAATGGTTACCCAACCAACAAAAGTATAAATAAAAGTACCAACACCAGCTAAAACTACAGAAGTTTTACCTTGAATGTTGAATTTTGCATCTTCACCTAAAATCATACGAGAAAGCAATACACCTACTGCCAAAAGCGCACCTGCTTGGAAACCACCACCAGGAGAATATTCGCCAAAGCACAGAATGTACACACCATACACGATGCTAAAGGGTACAAGTAATCTAAACGCAGTACTTAATACAATACCGCCAAAACCTTGTCTCATTTAATTACCTCCCCTTCTTCCGAATCATCTACATCATCCGGTTCTTCTTCGGGGCGTCTGCCAACCTTGTTACTAGTTAAAAGCAGAACGGTAGTCAAACCAGCTAAGAACATTACGCCGGTTTCCCACATGGTATCGAAACCTCTGTAGTCAATGATGACACCGGTAACTACGTTAGGAGAACCGGTATCTTCAACACTGCGGGAGATATAGGAAGGAGTAACATGCTGGTTAGGTGCGTTATTCACATTGCCAATCTCCGGCAGATAGGTTACAAAAGAGCAGAAGATGCCAGTTATAACCGCCAGTAATACAGCTACTAAGCCACGCATTATTTACACCACCTATCAATTTTCTTCAAGGAAGCTACAAAGAAGATTGTAGAGATTGTACCGATAACTGCTTCCGTAAAAGCTACGTCAGGTGCACCCATCATAAAATACAGAAGCACTGCACAGAAGCTGAAACCACTGTAAATTACAGCTGCGCTCAACAAATCCTTACAGAAGATTACGGCACAAGTAATGAGAATTAAGAAAATCAGCAACACAGCTTCAATGATGTATATTTGCATCGTCTTCCTCCTTCTCTACTTCTTCGACTAAATCTTTAGCTGTTACAACCCTATGGCCGGATTTATAAGCCGCTTTGCCTAAAATATGGGAGCCAATGGGGTTAGCCAAAAATACGATAGTAAATACTAAAGCCATCTTCAGGGAAGTAATTGTCAAACCTTCATAAATAATTAAACCGATGAAGGAAAGCATACAACCTAAAGTTTCACTATTACCGGATGCATGAATTCTAGAATAGAAATCCGGCAAACGCAGCATACCGATGGCAGAACCAACAAAGAAAACGGAACCGCCCAAAATAAACAATGCTGCAATAATTTCTCTGATGGTAAAATCACAAATCATATGTTTTTACCTCCCAGGAACTTAGCAATAATTACAGAACCTACAAAACCTAACAAAGCATAAGAAATGGCAATGTCCACGTACATATCAGGACGATTGTCAATATAACCGAAGAGTACCAAAAGCAAAATAGTATCTGCGCCGATTACACCCAAACCATTCATACGGTCATAAACTGTAGGACCTTGGAACACACGTTGCAACATCATAGCAATTACAAAAATGATGGAGACCATGAGGATTACAAAAATAATATTCATATGTTATTCCTCCTCTTCCACCACAGCAAATTCGTAATCTATGCCATACAAATCTGCAACTTTTTTCTGGAAGCTACCATCCAAAACGCCTTCTGCCGCACCCACGGTCAAAGCATGAATTTCAAACAAGCCGTCGTCAGTAACATTAAGAGTTACAGTACCGGGAGTAAGAGTAATGGAGTTAGCCAAAACAACATAAGCCATAGGATTATCTACCTTAAAGTAAAAACGTACAACTTTTGGGTCGATATCAAGATTTTGGCTAGTAGTTGCTTTTAAAACGTCAATATTCGCCAATACCAATTGCCACATCAGCCAAATGGAATAGCTGATAAATTTGAAAATTGATATTCCAAATACAAAATACTTTCTGCTACCATCCTTGTTAGGAACCAACAACAACGGATAACACATCCACACCGTTGTAGCAGCCGTAATGATACCATAAATGACAAACTTGGTCTTCAACGAACCTGCCAATGCCATCCAAAATGCAAAAAGCAACAGGAACAAGCACACCTTATGTACTATCGGGGAACCGACGATTTTTGCATTATCTAAGCTTTCTTGTTTTACCACGGTTACCACCTTTCTTTATTTTATGTATTTGCCGTCTTACAACTCAACAGCAGAAAAAGCAAAAAGAGGCTACTTCGCCCTATTTCTTTAATTCTATAGTTATTTGACAAAAAGACACAAATTCCTGCCTATTTTATCGGTTTTTAAAAAATTTGTGACCTTTACGGAATTAAAGTGATTTCTTTAAACTGACATTGTTCCAAAGGTAACATTCTTGATGCTAAACGTTTAACTCTTTCTAAATCAGCAGTACAACAAACGGTAACACTACCTTCACCGTCACTAAGTAAAGCTTCGTTTTCCAAAGC
>JAZOSF010000116.1:0-13811 GCA_045657025.1 Lachnospiraceae bacterium
GAACCACCACTTGTAACACCATCTTCTCAGATCGTTGGTACACAGGCTGTATTTAACGTACTTTTAGGTGAAAGATACAAGATGGCTACTAAGGAAACAAAGGCTGTTCTTCGTGGTGAATATGGCCAGACAGTTAAGCCAATGAATCAGGAAGTTATCGACAAGGTTATTCCGGGTGAAGAAAGAATTACCTGCCGTTATGCAGACTTAATCGCTCCGGAACTTGACAAGCTTGAAAAAGAAGTTGAAATGTGGAAGCAGCAGGATGAGGACGTATTATCTTACGCTTTATTCCCACAAGTTGCTACAGATTTCTTCAAGTATCGTCAGGCACAGCAGGAAAAAGTTGACATGACAGTTTCCGATACAAAGAACGGCGCATATCCGGTATAAATTCCGTAAATTTTAATATTCAGGTCCATTGAACTTTTGTTCAGTGGACCTTTTTTCTTGCTTGAATGAAATTATTTGTTATGATATACTTATGATATATATGCGATGATTTTACTGAGAATACTGCAAGCCATATAATTATGTAGATAATTTGGAGGAATAAATCGTGAAAGGCGAGCAAAACATTATGGAACTCATTTTGGCCCGGAGGGACAAGCTGAGTAAAGGTCATAAAAAAATAGCAGAATATATTTTAGAGCATGGCGAAGATGCTACTTTTATGACTGCAGCCGAGCTTGGAGCAACCTTGGAAATTTCCGAGTCTACGGTTGTTCGTTTTGCTGACAAATTGGGATTAAAAGGATATCCGGAGTTGCAGAATAAGTTGCAGGAATGGACCAGAAACAAGTTGCAGACCGTTACTGTACCTGAGGTTTCTGTAAAAACAATGGATCATTGGGGCGTTATTGCTACCGTTATGCAGTCTGACATGCAAAAGATTCACGATACGTTGGAAGGATTGTCAGAAGAGTCATTTGCAGCTATAGTAGATGCTATTCTTGCTGCAAAGCATGTTTATATTGTTGGTCTTCGAAACAGTGCGCCACTTGCTTCTTTCTTTTATTTTTATTTAAATATGATTCGTAGGGATGTTATTTTGTTAGATACTACATCTTCTACAGAAATGTTTGAACAGATGATTCGTATTGATGAAGAAGATGTATTTATCGGTATTTCTTTCCCAAGATACTCTATGCGTACTTTAAAGGCCATGGAGTTTGCAAGAGACAGAAGAGCGAGGGTTATTGCCATTACGGATTCTACGCATTCTCCAATGAATATGTACTCCAGCCTGCATTTGCTTGCAAGAAGTGAACTAAATGGGGTTGCAGACTCTTTGGTTGCTCCGTTTAGCTTGATAAATGCATTGATTGTTGCGATGTGTCTCAAAAATCCGGATCAGGTTAAAGATGAGCTTAAAAATCTGGAGGATGTTTGGAGCAATTATCAGGTTTACGCACATGATGAAATAAATTATTTAGATGAAGATGTATCATTGAGTCCAAGGATGCGCAAGGAATATGAGTAAGTGTATTGTGGTTGGTGGCGGTGCTGCCGGAATGTTGGCAGCATATAGTGCGGCAGTGCATGGGCACCAGGTCGTTTTATTAGAAAAGAACGAAAAATTAGGAAAAAAAGTCTTTATTACAGGAAAAGGCAGATGTAACGTGACCAATGCCTGTGATGTAGAAGATTTATTCAAAAATATTGTATCTAATTCAAAGTTCATGTATAGCAGTATATATAGCTTTGACAATCAAGCTATTGTTGATTTGCTTAACGAGTACGGATGCACTACAAAGACAGAGCGTGGAGATAGGGTATTTCCCGTAAGTGACCGTTCTTCAGACGTTATTTTTGCCATTACCCGTGCTTTGAAAGAAAAAAAGGTAGACATCAGGCTTCATACAGAAGTTACCGAAGTGTGCTTTGAGTTGACTGATGAAGTGCGTCGTGTTACCGGTGTAAAAACCAGAAATGGTGAAGTTATAAAAGCAGATGCGGTCATCGTATGCACCGGAGGTGTATCGTATCCTTCCACAGGTTCTACCGGAGATGGATATCTTTTTGCGGAAGCGGCAGACATGACAGTAGTAGAACCAAAACCTGCGCTGGTTCCATTGGAGTGCAAGGAAGCATGGTGTGAAGAGTTAATGGGGTTGTCCTTACGCAACGTGCAGGTGACCATTTTAGATGGCAAGAAAAAAGTGTTTCAGGAATTTGGCGAGATGCTGTTTACACATTTTGGTGTAACAGGTCCGCTTATTTTGTCTGCAAGTAGCCAATATGTAAAGAAATTTTATGGAAAAGAACTTCCTTTATATATTGATTTAAAGCCGGCACTTACTGTGGAACAATTGGACAAGCGAGTGTTGCGTGATTTTGATGAACATATTAACAAGCAGTTTAAGAATGCAGTCAATGGACTGTTTCCAAGCAAATTAGTGCCTGTAATCGTGGGCTTGTCCGGCATTGACCCGGATAAAAAAGTTAATGAGATTACCAAGGAAGAACGTCAGCAGTTTGTACATTTGATTAAAAATTTCCCACTTACGATTGTGGGTACCAGAAGTTTTGCAGAGGCAATTATTACACAAGGCGGTGTAAAGGTAAAAGACGTAAATCCATCTACCATGGAATCTAAAACAGTAAAAGGTTTATACTTTGCCGGCGAAGTGTTAGATGTTGATGCAGTGACCGGTGGTTTTAATTTGCAAGTAGCATGGTCTACAGGTTATTTGGCCGGAATGAGTATCACGTAAGTGTATGATATAACAGGAGAAGCAGATATGAGTTTTTGTATTGCAGTGGATGGTCCTGCAGGTGCAGGCAAAAGTACCATCGCCAAATTAGTTGCAAAAAAAATGAATTTAATTTATGTGGATACCGGTGCAATGTATCGTGCCATGGCCTGTTATTTGCTGTCACAAAATACAGACCTTAGCAATGCACAGGATATTTCTGAAAAGTGCCAAGGTGCGGATATTCGAATTGTTTATGAAAATGGAGAGCAGGTTGTAATATTAAATGGCCAAAATGTAAATCCTTATTTAAGAACGGAAGAGGTTGGACAAGCTGCGTCCGTTTCCAGTGCCAATGGTCGTGTGCGCGCTAAGCTGGTAGAACTTCAGCAGAAAATGGCAGAGCATACAGACTTGATTATGGACGGTCGCGATATAGGTACTTGTGTATTACCAAAAGCACAGTTAAAGATTTATTTAACTGCTTCCAGCAGAGTGAGAGCACTTCGACGCTACAATGAGCTTACAGCCAAAGGAGTAGCGTGTAATCTGGAAGAAATTGAGGCTGATATTATCGATAGAGATTACCGTGATATGAATCGAGAAATTTCACCGTTGAAGCAAGCAGAAGACGCAGTGTTGTTAGATACATCCGATATGACCATTGAAGAAGTGGTAGAAAAAATCATTTCTTTAGCAGAAGAAAGAAAGTGAAGGGGAGTCGTGACAAGCGGCGGAGCGGTGTGATTATGGAAATTCGTTTGGCAAAATCTGCAGGTTTTTGTTTTGGAGTAAAAAGAGCAGTAGAGCAGGTATATACGCAAGTAGAAACCGGCAAAAAAATATATACTTACGGGCCGATTATTCATAATGAAGAAGTGGTAAAAGACTTAGAAAACAAGGGCGTTCAGGTTATTGATGAGCACAATTTGGATTCTGTGTCAGAAGGTACCGTAATTATTCGTTCTCATGGCGTAGAGAAGGCAGTCTGTGATCATATTAAAGAGCTTGGTTTGGAATGTGTGGATGCTACATGTCCGTTTGTAAAGCGTATTCATAAAGTTGTAGAAAAAGAAAGTGCTCTAGGTAAGCAGATTGTGATTGTCGGAAGTGCGGTTCATCCGGAAGTTATTGGTATTATGGGATGGAGTTCCACCCCTGTAGTTGTTATTGAAACAGAGGAAGAAGCAGACAGTTTTGTTGCTGATAAAGAACAAGAAATCTGTGTTGTTTCACAAACGACATTTAATTACATAAAATTTAATAAAATAGTTGAAAAACTTACCAAAAAGGGCTATAATATTAGTGTTGTGAATACTATTTGCAATGCAACCGAAGAGAGGCAAACAGAAGCCAGGGAAATTGCCCGTGAGGCGGATGTGATGATTGTCATAGGTGGTAAGCATAGTTCCAATACAAGAAAGCTGTACGAGATATGTGCAAAGGAATGTGAGCATACTTACTTTATTCAGACGCTTGCTGATCTGAAGTTAGAACTACCTAAATCTGTTGGATTGGTGGGTATTACTGCGGGGGCCTCAACCCCAAACAATATTATCGAGGAGGTTCAAAATTATGTCAGAATTAACTTTTGAACAAATGTTAGAGGAATCATTAAAAACAATTCATACAGGAGAGGTAGTTAATGGCACTGTTATCGCTGTAAAGCCGGACGAGATCGTTTTAAATATCGGTTACAAGTCTGACGGTATTCTTCCAAAAACAGAATACACAAACGACAATACTGTTGATTTAACGCAGTTAGTTAAAGTTGGCGATACTATGGAAGTTAAAGTGTTAAAGGTTAACGATGGTGATGGCCAGGTTGCACTTACTTACAAGCGTCTTGCAGCTGACAGAGCAAACAAGAGAATTGAAGAAGCTTTCAATAACAAAGAAGTTTTAAAAGCTACTGTTGCTCAGGTATTGGATGGTGGATTAAGCGTAGTAGTAGAAGATGTTCGTATCTTCATTCCTGCAAGCTTAGTATCAGACACATATGAAAGAGATTTATCCAAGTATGCAGGTCAGGAAATTGAATTTGTTATCACAGAGTATAATCCAAAGAGAAGACGTTTCATCGGTGACAGAAAGCAGTTAGTTTCTGCTGCAAAGGCTGAATTACAGGCAGCTGTATTTGCTCGCATTAAAGAGGGCGATGTAGTAGAAGGTACTGTAAAGAATGTTACAGATTTTGGTGCATTCATTGATTTGGGCGGCGTAGATGGCTTATTACACATCTCTGAAATGAGCTGGGGCCGTATCGAGCATCCAATGAAAGTTTTCAAAATTGGCCAGGTATTAAATGTTCTTGTTAAGGAAATCAATGGTACAAAAGTTGCTTTATCTCTTAAATTTGATGACTTAAATCCATGGAAAGATGCAACAACCAGATTTGCAGTAGGCAATGTAGTAACCGGTAAAGTTGCTCGTATGACTGATTTCGGTGCTTTCATTGAAATTGCAGATGGCGTGGATGCATTATTACATGTTTCCCAGATTTCTAAAGAGCGTATCGAGAAGCCGGCAGATGTATTAAATGTTGGTGATGAAGTTACTGCAAAGATTACAGATTTCAACGAAGAAACCAAGAAAATCAGCCTAAGCATCAAGGCTATGTTCGCTCCAGAACCAAAGGAAGAAGCTCCTGCTGTAGAAGAGCCTGAAGAAGAAGCAGATGTTGTATCTGTAGATATCGACGCTGTTATCGCTGCTCAGGAAGAAGATGCTGAATAATTTGTAGGATTTTAAAAGCTGCAAAGCAAGAAATTGCTTTTGCAGCTTTTTTGTGCTAATCATTAAGAATGGCTAAAAATAGTTGTTTTTTTCTTGAATGATAGTTTGTAAAATATGAGTTCCATATTTGGAAAATAGCTGTCTGTTTTGTTTTGTTTCGTCAGAAATTTCAAAAAAGGTATCTTTGTCTTTATAGTCCTTTTTAAAAAATGGCTCTACAAGAATATCATACTGCTTTAGGAAGAGGCTGTTTTTTCTGGTATAACAGTTGGAAGCAGTGGCTTGCTGTCTCATAGAGGTGTCCACATGGGATGCTACGGATTTGTGATAAGCAGCATCCATAGATGGAATATAATAATAGTCTCTGTAGTTTGAGTAGAAAAATTTTAATTCACCATCCAATACAGGGATTTTTAAAGTAGCTTTGTTTCCATCTGCGGTCAGATAATTGCCATCATAGTGTGCAAAGAATTTCTTTGGTAAAGTGGACGGCAATTTGAGGGTCATCATAAGTGCATAACAAGGTTCACCGGATACCGTAGATGATTTAAGCATTTCAACTCGTGTAATAGTTGATTCTGCATTGCATATTTCGCTGTAAGCAAGCATTGGAGTGATGTCGAGCATCCCTTTCATGTCATCCAAGTTGTGCTGAATGAGTAAATCAAGCATACTTTCGGTTGGGTTAGCAGTATAAGCCTTGTATACCTGAATAAGTTCGCCACCGCTGTACTTGTCGATGCGATCAATGCCGAGAAATTGTTCAATTGTTTTTTGGCGACAATCCGGAAGTGCCAAAGTGTTTTTTAATGGAGAAATGCGCTTGAAAATATCTATGCCGGTATATTGTTCAAAGGACAAATCAACAAAATGCTCTTTGCCTTTTTCAGTCAGATAAGGTATATCAAAGCGGTTACCATTAAAATGAATAACGTGCGAAAAGTTTGGCAAAAACGGAATGAGTTTTAACAATAATTCACGTTCTTCTGTGAGTCTTTCGGCCATCCATTGCTCGATACACCAGGCGTTGTTTTCATAATAAGCAAGCCCTATCATGTAAAGATTACTGTTTACAGGGCTTAAACCGGTAGTTTCAATATCTAAGAAAAGTATTTGCTCAAGTGGAGCGTATATATCTAATGGAAACGGAGTTTGATAATCGGTTAATATAACTTTGTTTGTATACATAAAAGCTCCTTTTCTAACGAATGATGTTTACTAAAAATAGTATATCATAAAATATGTATTATTAAAAGGGTGCAGTTTCTTTGGCATAAAAGAGGTATTGAGTTGCACGAATTTTTCTTCAAATCTTGACATTATTTAGAAACACTACTAAAATAGAAAAATAGTAGGCTCTCAGTTGGTATGTACTACTGGGAGCTGTTTGAAATTTGTAATTTATAGAAGCAGAGGTTAAAACTATGGCAGTACCATATAATCACCGCGAGGTGGAAAAGAAATGGCAGAATTATTGGGCTGAAAATGAGACATTTAAGACAGATGTATGGGATTTCAGCAAGCCAAAATACTATGCATTGGATATGTTTCCTTACCCTTCAGGCGTAGGTTTACATGCAGGTCATCCGGAAGGATATACCGCTACTGATATTATGTCTCGTATGAAGCGTATGCAGGGTTATAATGTATTACATCCAATGGGTTATGATTCATTTGGTTTACCGGCAGAACAGTATGCGGTAAGTACCGGCAATCATCCAAACGGTTTTACACAACACAATATTGAGACGTTCTCAAAGCAGTTGAAAGAATTAGGATTTGACTATGACTGGTCTAAGATGCTTGCAACTAGCGATCCCGAATTTTATAAATGGACACAGTGGATTTTCAAACAGTTATTTTTAGATGGCTATGCAAAATATGTAGATATGCCTGTAAACTGGTGTGAAGAGCTGGGAACTGTATTATCTAATGACGAGGTAATCGATGGCAAGTCTGAAAGAGGCGGATATCCGGTTATTCGTAAGAATATGAAGCAGTGGGTTATTAATCAGCCTGCTTTTGCAGAAAAGCTCTTAGAGGGATTAGAAGAAATTGACTGGCCGGAATCTACCAAGGATATTCAGAGACACTGGATTGGCAAATCTGTAGGAGTAGAAGTTGACTTTGAAATCGTAGGCGGTGGTAGTTTCTCTATTTATACAACGTGTATCGAAACTATCTATGGTATTACTTTTATGGTGCTTGCTCCGGACGGACAGATTGTGAAGGATTTGATGCCTAGAGTACAAAATCCGGAAGAAGTACAGGCTTATATTGATGAAACCTTAAAGAAAAACGATATGGACCGTACCGAGTTAAATAAGACCAAGTCCGGTTGTATCTTAAAAGGCTTATATGCCATTAACCCTGTGAACGGAAAGGAAGTTCCTTTGTTTATTGGTGACTTCGTACTTGCAAGTTACGGTACGGGTGCTGTTATGGCTGTTCCTTCTCACGACCAGAGAGATTTTGAATATGCAATTGCACACAATATCCCAATGATTCAAGTTATTGATGGTGGCGATGTGAACGAGTGTGCTTTTGAAAAGTACTCATATCTTGGCAAGGGCTGTAAATTAATGAATTCCGAAGAATTTACAGGTATGGTGGTAGAAGATGCCAAAGAAGCAATTACCGACAAGCTTGTAAAGAAAGGTGTTGCAAGAAAAACTGTAAATTATCATTTCCGTGAATGGATTTTTGCTCGTCAGCGTTATTGGGGCGAGCCTGTTCCTGTGGTTTATACAGAAGACGGCGAAATCCATGCGCTTCCGGATGAAGAATTGCCACTCATTTTACCGGAGTTAGAAGATTACAAGGGCAAAAATGGCAAGGCGCCTCTTGAAAATGCAGGCGAATGGAAGTTCTATGACAAGAATGGTATCAAAGGTGTTCGTGAAACATCCACTATGCCGGGTAGCGCAGGATCCAGCTGGTACTACATGAGATATATTGACCCACACAATGACAAAGAATTCGCAAATCAGGAGTTGTTAAAACACTGGTTACCGGTTGACCTTTATGTAGGTGGTCCTGAGCATGCAGTAGGCCATTTGATGTATTCCAGAATTTGGAACAGATTCCTTTATGACAAGGGCTTGTCTCCCGTAAAAGAACCATTCCAGAAGCTGGTTCATCAGGGCATGATTCTTGGCGAGAACGGCATTAAGATGGGTAAACGTTTCCCTGAATTTGTTATTAATCCAAGTGATATCGTAAGAGATTATGGTGCAGATACCCTTCGTTTATATGAAATGTTTATGGGGCCGTTGGAAGTATCTAAGCCATGGAATCCACAGGGCGTTGATGGCGCAAGACGTTTCATTAATCGTGTATGGAATTTCTTTACAGAACAGGATAATATCACAGAAGAAAGTGATGATACATTAAAGAAAGTATATCACCAGACCGTAAAGAAAGTTTCTGAGGACTTTGAACAGCTTGGTTTCAACACTGCAATCAGCCAGATGATGATTTTTGTAAATGCAGTTTACAAAGCAGGTAAGTGTCCAAGAGAATATGCAGAAGGTTTCATCAAGATGTTTGCTTGTGTTTGTCCGCATGTAGGTGAAGAAGTATGGGCATGTTTTGGCCATGATAATACCATCGCATATGAAGCTTGGCCAACATATGATGAAGAAGCAATCAAAGAAGACACTATCGAAATTGCTGTTCAAATTAACGGCAAAGTAAGAGCAACTGTAGCGTTGCCGGTTGGCGTAGATAAGGACACTGCAATTGCCGCAGGAAAGGCACTTATTGCAGATAAACTGACAGGTACTATCGTAAAAGAAATTTATGTTCCTGGACGTATTATCAATATTGTACAAAAATAAATATTTAAACAAAGCGGCTGTGGCACTATGAAAACGGTACCACAGCCGTATTTATTTTTGGGCCTTTTTAAATGCTGAATTTAAAACCTTGTCAATTTGCTGTTGCTCCTCTGCGGAAGAAGCACGTTTAATTGCAGCAATTACTAATTGCATTTCTTCGGTTGTAAATTTTATATTGCTTTTTAATTTAGTGTGCGCCGCCATTAAAAACGGCATTAATTCATTTTTATTTTTGCCCTTTACTTTTTCAAACATTTCGGAAAGAAAGTCCAGTTTTTCTTGCGGAATATGCGAAATAGTTGGGTCATTCATCCAAGATGGTCTATTCATAGTTGATACTCCTTTAATATTTTGACGTGAAAAGTTATATGTTTACATCTTGCATTGATTGAAACATTTCAAACATTTGCATTTGCTCCGGATTCAGCAAACCCGAAAGCATAGAAAAGTCAGGCGAGCCGGATTCCGTATTGGACATCATAGACTGCACAGCCTTTACCATTTCCATAGTTTTCATAATGTCTTTAATATGCTTCATTGGTTCTAACATTCGGTGAAAAGAGTGCAGCATATTTTGTTTTTCAGAGGAGACAAATGGAATGAGTGCTTCTAAAAGCCTATCGATATTTTCAAATTGTAATTGTAACTTGTCAATATCTTCCATAAATACACCTCCTTTGGTTTACTATATGACGAAAATTATTAAGTATTCCAAGAGCAGGCACTTAAAATGGGCGGTTTTTACACCGCCCAGTGTTTTGGTTAGCAGCAGCCGTTATTGCCACCACAGAAGAAGGAGATAAGGATAATCCAGATAATCCAATCGCAACAATTGTTGTTGTTACCACCGAAAATACCGTTACCGTTACCGCATCCACAATCATTATTATTGCCACCACAGAAGAAAAGCAATAAAATAATCCAGATACAACTATTGTTGTTTCCGCCAAAAAGGGAGTTGCCACAGCCGCAGGAATTATTGTTCCTTGCACAGCCACAACCGCAGCCATCTCTTAAATCACTCATAAGAACCTCCAAAATAATCGTTATGATATAAAGTATGTTGGAACGCAGGAAAAGGTGTCATGAAAAAAGTGAAAAGCAATTGACAATGAGATTATGATTGTATACAATAATACATATCAACACATTGTATTTTGGAGGCGAAACGTGGAAAGTCGTGATTTGTCTAAAGAAACAAAAGAAAAATATTCTTTAAGAAGCCGCGTGTTTCATCAGATTAGAAATGATATTTTGAGTGGCAAGTATAGAGACAGAGAAGAATTAAAAGAAGTGGCCATAGGAGAAGAGCTTGGTGTAAGTCGTACTCCGGTAAGAGAAGCGTTTAGACAGCTTGAACTGGAAGGCCTTATTGAAATAATACCAAATAAAGGTGCGTATGTTACAGGTATTAAAGCAAAGGATGTTCAAGATATTTATGCAATTCGTGCCCTTTTAGAAGGCCTTGCAGCAAGATGGGCTTGTGAACATATTACCAATGATCAGATAGAGACGCTTGAAGAGAATATTTATCTCGCAAAATTTCATGCGGCAAAAGGACACAATGAGCAGCTTGCCGAACTCGATAATAATTTCCATGATGTTTTATATTCTGCTTGCAACAGTAAGATGTTAGAACATCAGCTTAGAGATTTTCATCAGTATGTGATACGTATTCGTCGCATGACATTGTCCAACAAGCGACGTGGAGAAGAGTCTAACATGGAACACGAGCAGCTTTTGGAGGCAATTAAGGCAAATGATCCGGATTTGGCTGAAAAAGTTGCTTGTCAACATATGATTAATGCATATGAGAATATGAAAAAGAACGGTTTGGATCTGATTTATAACGACAGTAATAAATAGAAGTTAATAAAAGAAGGCAGTACACAGAAAAATGTACTGCCTTTTGTTGTTATGCAAGAGTTTCCCAAAGTTCCATTTGTTCGTCAAGCTTTTTCTGCAAATCCGCCTGTTCCTTGGTGAGTTTTCCTAGTTCTGCAGAATTGCAGGCAATTTCCGGTTGCAGCATTTTACTGTCAATATCCGCAATTTTATCTTCCAGATCTGCAATCATATCTTCGCATTTTTTGAGATCATTTTCACGCTTGCGTCGAAGTGCCTGTTCTTCTTTTTGGGCTTTCCAATCTAATTTACTTACTGTTTCCGTCTCTTGCTTTTCAATGACTTCTTCTATGGGAGTAATTTTCTTTTCCAAATAGTAGTCGTAGTTGCCCGCATAATTATAAAATTCCTTGCCACAAAGTTCGATGATGCGTGTGGCAGTGCGGTTGATAAAGTAACGATCGTGGGAAACATAGAGGATAGTACCCGTGTAATTGTTTAAAGCATCTTCTAAAATTTCCTTACTTGCAATATCCAAATGATTGGTAGGCTCGTCCAAAATAATAAAGTTTGCATTACTTAGCATTAATTTTGCTAAAGACAAACGTCCTTTTTCACCGCCGCTTAGGTCCTTGATTTGCTTGAACACTTCGTCACCGGTAAAGAGAAAGGCAGCAAGTGTGTTACGTATTTTTGTAATGGTCATATCCGGATATGTATCAGAAATTTCTTCAAAAAGTGTTTTCTCAGGATGTAAAAGCTGTTGCTCCTGGTCATAATATCCGATTACTACGTTGGTCCCCAGTTTGAAAATTCCGGTGTCTGCAGATTCAAGATTGTTTAAAATTTTGAGCAGAGTAGTTTTGCCGGTACCGTTATCGCCGATAATTGCCACGTGTTCACTTCGTTTAATGTCTAAATTTAATCCGCTGAACAAATGAAGATTGCCAAAGGACTTTGATAAATTTTCGATGTGCAACACATCATTTCCGCTGATAATAGCTGGCTCTAAAGTGAACTTCATATCGGTACGAACTTCCGTTGGTTTTTCCAAAACATCCATTTTATCTAATAATTTTTCACGGCTTTCGGCACGCTTAATAGATTTTTCGCGGTTAAAGGAGCGCAGTTTTTCTATAACTTCTTGCTGATGTTTGATTTCTCGTTGTTGATTCAAATATGCATTCATGTAAGCAACACGTAATTGCTCTTTTTTGCCGGCGTATTGCGAATAATTACCGGAGAAAACATTGGCCTTTGTTTGGTCTATTTCGATAACCTTGGAAACTACGCGATCCAAGAAATAGCGGTCGTGGGAGACAATAAGCACTGCTCCTTTGTAATTTAGTAAATAGTTTTCCAGCCAAGCAATGGAGTTTAAGTCCAAGTGGTTGGTAGGTTCATCTAATATAATCAAATCCGGTTTTTGCAAAAGAAGTTTGCCGAGCGCTACGCGGGTTTTCTGGCCTCCCGATAGGGTGTTGACCGGCTTGTTGAAGTCCTCTGTGGAAAATCCTAAACCTTTTAATACGCCCACTAATTCGCTTTGATAAATATATCCGCCCTGTGCTTCGAATTGATGAGTGAGGCGAGAGTAAGAGGACATTAATTCTTCTAAGTCAGCGCCTTGTGCATGTTTCATTTGAGCTTCGGCAGTTCTTATTTTGTGCTCTAAGTCGATAAGGTCTTGTTTGACACTTAAAAGCTCTTCATAAATGGTATAGTCGGTATTTAAAGCTCCTTGTTGGGCAAGGTATCCCCAGGTAGTGCCCTTGCCAAAAGTAACAAGCCCGTTGTCAGCTGCATATTCACCTACAATGATTTTTAGCAGAGTAGTTTTGCCGGCACCATTAATCCCTACAATGGCAGCTTTTTCGTAATCTTCTATATGAAAAGAAATGTGAGACAATACGGTAACATCACTGAAGCTTTTTCCGATGTCCTGACAGGATAAAACCATGTGTATACCTCCAATTAATATATCTACATTATTTTAGCTGAAAAGATATAGAAGTGTCAAATGATTGATGCTAAAAATTTTAGTTTAGTATTGAATAATGCGGAGGGATTTGTTAAAATAAAAACAAATTTGCTTACATTATTCGATAGGAAGAAGGCTTTTTAATGGAAAAACAGATTTCACAGGCAGTAATTTCCAGACTCCCGAGATATTTTAGATATTTAGGTGATTTAAAAGAGCAAGGCATTGAACGTATTTCTTCACAAGAACTTAGTAGTCTTATGAAGGTGACAGCATCTCAAATTCGTCAGGATTTTAATAATTTTGGTGGTTTTGGTCAGCAGGGATACGGTTACAATGTTTCTTATTTGTATGGTGAAATCAGTAAGATTTTAGGCCTTACCAATAAGCACAATTTGATTATTATCGGCGCAGGTAATTTAGGACAAGCTATTGCTAATTACATGAATTTTGAAAAAAGAGGCTTTATTTTCAAGGGGATTTTCGATTCCAATCCGATGCTTCACGGTAAGAAAATTCGAGATATGGAAGTACAGCCTATGGAAAATATGGAGGAATTTATTAAAGCGCATGACATTGATATTGCGGTGCTTACTATTCCAAAGAACGGCGCTGTGCAAGTTGCAGAGAAATTAGTAAGAAATAATATCAAAGCAATCTGGAATTTTGCCCATGTAGATTTAAATGTTCCAAAAGATATCCAAGTGGAGAATG
>JAZOSF010000117.1:0-6904 GCA_045657025.1 Lachnospiraceae bacterium
TACTTTAGATGCATCAGGCTTCGAGGCTGCCATGAAGAAACAGCGTGAAACTGCTCGTGCAGCTCGTAAAGTAACTAACTACATGGGTGCAGATGTTACCGTTTATGAGTCTATTGACCCGGCTATTACATCTACTTTTGTAGGCTATGACAAATTAGAATATACTTCCAAGGTATCCGTTCTTACTACAGAAACAGAATTAGTAGAAGCACTTACTGACGGTGAAATCGGTACTATTATTGTGGATGAAACACCATTCTACGCTACTATGGGTGGTCAGTGTGCAGACTTCGGTACCATTGAAACTGCAGACTTTACTTTTGAAGTAAAGGATACCATCAAATTATTAGGTGGTAAGGTTGGCCATGTTGGTGTAGTGACTAAGGGCATGGTGAAGGTTGGCGATGAGGTTACCTTGAGGGTGGACGTTTTAAACAGAGCAAATACCTGCAAGAACCATTCAGCTACACACTTATTACACAAAGCACTTAGAAATGTACTTGGTACCCACGTAGAACAGCACGGATCTTTTGTAAATGCTGACAGACTTCGTTTTGACTTCTCTCATTTCTCCGCTATGACTGCAGAAGAAATTGCAAAGGTAGAAGCAGAAGTAAATGCAAACATCCAGGCATTTTTACCAGTTGTTACAGAAGAAATGGGTATTGAAGATGCTCGTAAAACCGGTGCCATGGCGCTCTTTGGTGAAAAGTACGGGGAAAAGGTACGTGTAGTACAGATGGGTGACTACTCTGTAGAACTTTGTGGTGGTACTCACGTAGCAAATACCGGTAATATTGCAAACTTTAAGATTTTATCTGAAAGTGGCGTTGCTGCAGGCGTTCGTCGTATTGAAGCAATTACAGGTGCAGGTGTTCTCAAATATTATGCGGATTTAGAAGCAACTTTAAATCAGGCAGCAAAAACATTAAAGACAACACCGGCTTCTTTATTAGATAAGTGCGAGAGCTTATTAGCAGAATTAAAAGCTGCATTAAGCGAAAATGAATCCTTAAAGGCAAAGGCTGCAAAGGATGCACTTGGCGATGTAACCGATAGTGTTTCTGAAGTGAATGGCGTGAAGTATATTGCAAAAGCAGTTGCAGGCGTTGATATGAACGGCCTTCGCGACCTCGGGGACCAGCTCAAAGAAAAGCTTGGTGAAGGTGTAGTAGTTCTTGCTTCCGAAAAAGATGGCAAGGTAAACCTTATGGCAATGGCTACCGATGATGCTATGAAGCGCGGAGCACATGCAGGTAACTTAATTAAAGGCATTGCTGCATTAGTTGGAGGTGGCGGTGGTGGCCGTCCAAATATGGCTCAGGCAGGCGGTAAAAATCCTGCAGGTATTCCGTCAGCTATGACTGCAGTTGCGGATATATTGGCAGAGCAGATTAAATAAAAAGAATACAAAAAAGTAAAAAATGGTATTGACGCAAGCAAAATTTGTGATATAATATCATTTGTGTATTGGCGTTTAGCCAAAAAAAATAACCCAAAATCAGTCGTTATGCTTGAAGGGACTGAAGGGAGGTCAGGGAAAATGTCAAACGTAATCGTTAAAGAAAACGAGACTTTAGATAGCGCTTTACGTCGTTTCAAGAGAAGCTGCGCAAAGGCAGGTATTCAGCAGGAAATCCGTAAACGTGAACATTACGAGAAACCATCCGTAAAACGTAAAAAGAAATCTGAAGCAGCTAGAAAGCGTAAGTATAACTAATTGCTATCACAAGAGAGTTCCAAGAGGGGCTCTCTTTTTTTGTTTTAAACAGCCGACACATATTAAAAAAAGATAAGACATATCATATTATAAAAGATAAACGGTTTATGTAATATGAAAAAAATTATTTCTTTGTTTTTGGCAATTGTTTTGTGCTTATCGATTAATATAATTCCTGTATCTGCAGCAATGGAAATTACATCTCCTTCGGCTGTCTTGGTAGAAGCATCTACGGGCCAGGTAATATATGAGAAGAATGCAACCGAGCAACGTTCACCGGCGTCTATTACCAAGATTATGACCCTGCTTTTGGTCTTTGAAGCTTTAGAAAATGGCAAGATTAGCTTAAAAGATTCTGTGCTTACCAGTGAACATGCAGCTAGTATGGGCGGAAGCCAGGTTTTCTTAGAGGCGGGAGAAACTCAAGATATGGAGACCATGATTAAGTGTATTGTGGTTGCTAGTGCCAATGATGCTTCTGTAGCAGTGGCAGAGCATATTGCCGGAAGTGAAGCTGCCTTTGTTGATTTGATGAACAATAAAGCGGTAGAGTTAGGGATGATAGATACTCATTTTGAAGATTGTTGTGGCTTGTCTGATTCAGATTTGCATTATACCAGCGCAAAAGACGTAGCTATTATGTCTAGAGAGTTGATTGTGAATTATCCGCAAATTTATGACTACACCGGCATTTGGATGGAAGACATTACCCATGTAACCCAGAGGGGAAGCAGTACATTTACCTTATCAAGTACCAATAAGCTCATCAAACAATACCCATATACTACCGGACTAAAAACGGGTTCTACATCAAAGGCAAAGTTTTGTGTTTCTGCTACTGCACATAAGGATAATATCGACTTGATTGCCGTTGTGATGGGATGCGAAAATGGTAAAGACAGATTCAAAGAAGCTGCGGGACTTTTAAACTATGGTTTCTCTGTAAGTACGTTATATCGGGATGAAAATGATTTTGAGCTAGAAGAGTTGCCTATTAAAAAAGCACTGGAAAAGAGTGTGGGGATTGCCTTTAAAGAGCCATTTGTATATTTGGATACGGAAAATCGAGATTTGTCAGGAGTGCAAAAAGAACTGGATTTACCACAGCAGGTAGAGGCCCCGGTGAAAAAGGGCGATGTTGTCGGATATGCAGTGTATTCTTTAAATGGCATGGAAATAGGAAAGGCGGAGATTGTGTATACAGAGGACTTAGACAAAGCGACTTTTAAGGACTATTTTAAAAAGGCATTTCTGGATATGTTGTTTTAATACTTGCGTTATGTTTTAATTCTATGATATGATAGAATGCATGACGGAGGAAGCAATATGACTTGGATTGAAATACTGCTTGTCTGTATGTTTTTTTTGATATTTGTATGCTTGATTAGCATCTGGCATGCATCTACGCATTTTCATAAAGTTTTTTACAGGCTTTCTAGTGATAAGATTAGTAAGCCTGTTAAGTTCGTCTTTTTATCTGATCTGCACGATTGTACATTCGGTAAGGATAATCATAAACTATTGACAGCTATTGAAGAGGAAAATCCGGATGCTATTTTGGTGGCAGGAGATATGCTCACGGCGTTAGAAGAACGCAAAGGAAAAGTTGCTGAGCATTTTATAAAAGCTTTGGCGGAAAAGTATGCAGTTTATTACAGTTTAGGAAATCATGAGGCTAAACTGAATTGGAGTAGAGAACGTTTTGGTGACAGCTATGATATATATATGGATACGATTAAAGGTGCCGGAGCGAAAGTACTTGTCAACAAATCTGTAGATTATCCGGAAGAAAATATCCGTATATATGGTCTTGATATAAGTCGTTACTATTATAAACGTTTCAAAAAGCTTGTGATGGATGACAGCTACGTGGAAGAGTTAGTAGGAATGCCGGATGCACAGTTTTATAATATTTTTTTGGCACACAATCCGGTCTTTTTTGAAAAGTACGCCGAGTTACATCCTGATTTGGTGGTTAGTGGTCATATGCATGGCGGTTTGATGCGTTTGCCATTTTTAGGCGGAGTTATCTCGCCTGCACTTAAGCTGTTTCCGAAATATGACGGCGGCAAATTTGAAAGGGAAACTACTACCATGATTGTAAGCAGAGGACTTGGTATACACAGTGTGGAGTTTCGTATGTGGAATCCTGCAGAAATAGTAGTGATTGAAATTGTTCCAAAAGATAAATAAAAGAGGTTATTATGGCAATACCGGTTAAACTTGAAGTGTTTGAAGGTCCGTTGGACTTGTTGTTGTATTTAATTGACAAAAATAAAGTTGATATTTATGATATTCCGATTGTAGAAATCACTGCACAGTATTTGGAATATATCCGTGCTATGAAACAGGAGGATATGAATGTTGTTAGTGAATTCTTGGTGATGGCGGCTACACTTTTAGATATTAAGTGCAGAATGCTTTTGCCAAAAGAAGTTAACGAAGACGGGGAAGAGGAAGACCCACGTGCAGAACTGGTACAGCAGTTGCTCGAATACAAAATGTACAAATATATGTCTTATGGTTTAAAAGACAAAATGACAGAAACAGGCAATGTTTTTTGCAGAAGTTTATCTCTTCCCGAAGAGGTACAACAGTATAAAGCACCGGTAGACCATGAAGAACTGATTGGTGATACGACTTTGCAGATGTTACATAGTATTTTTAGAGATATTATGAAGCGACAGGTAGACCGTGTAGATCCTATTCGAAGCCAATACGGCAACATTGTGCGTGATGAAGTGGATGTAGAGCGCAAAACGATTTATATTGAAGAGTATATCAAAACACGCAAGCATTTCAGCTTCCGTGATTTGTTAGAAAGACAATCATCTAAGTTGGAAGTGGTAGTGACTTTCTTAGTGATTCTGGAGCTTATGAAAACCGGCAAAGTTACCATTAAACAAGACGAACTGTTCGACGATATTTATATTACATCAAATGAAGTATTAGTATAGAGGTTGAGATGGACAAGAGAAAAGCGATTATAGAAGCAATTTTATTTACTATGGGCGAGAGTGTGGAAGTTTCCAGACTTGCAGAGGTTCTTGACTGCGACATAAAAACAACAAAGAATCTTCTCATGGAAATGCAGCAGGAATATGCCCAGCGTGATGGTGGTATCCAATTGTTGATTTTGGATGATGCAGTACAGTTATGCACCCGCAAGGAATTGTATGAATACATTATATGTATTGCAAAGGCACCAAGAAAAATTACATTGTCAGAGGCGGCTTTAGAAACCCTTGCTATTGTGGCATATAAGCAGCCTATTACTCGTGTTGAAATTGAAAAAATTCGTGGTGTGTCCTCTCATCATTCCATCGATCGTCTTTTAGAGTATGATTTTATTCAGGAGTTAGGACGATTAGATGCACCGGGACGTCCGATTTTGTTTGGAACTACAGAGCAATTCCTTAGAAGTTTTGGGTTAGAAAACTTGGCACAGATGCCGGAAATGGATATGAATAAGATGGAAGAGTTTAAGGAAGAGGCAGAAAGAGAAATTGGTCTTCCTACAGGTGTGCAGTTGACTTTGGATATTTAACAAACTATATAAAATGATTTTAGAGGCCGTGGCGTATATTGCTACGGCCTTATTTCATATAAATAAGTAATTAAATTTATATGGATGATTCTTCATGAAAAAATGTTTTGTAATAATATGTATTTGTTGGTTGTTTATATGGAATGTAATAGGTGTAAGTGCGAATGGTAATGCTGTGCCGGTTACGATTGCAGAAAACGAGTTGTATTCTCAAGGCGCAGTTCTTATGGATGCTGCTTCCGGCAGAGTGTTGTATGGTAAAAATCCGGATTTGCGATTGGCTATGGCAAGCACGACCAAAATTATGACCTGCATCGTGGCGCTTGAACTTGGGGATTTGGACGAGGTGGTTACCTCTTCCGGTTATGCAGCAGGGCAACCAAAAGTGAAATTGTATTTACGAAAAGGAGAGCAGATTGTATTAAGAGATTTGCTCTATTCTTTGATGTTGGAATCCCACAATGATTCTGCGGTTGCTATCGCGGAACACATTGGCGCAAAGTTGTTGGGGATTCCTAATGATTTAGAAAGTGTAGTGGATAGAACCGATGCGGAATCCAAGGAGGCTATGGGTGCTTTTATTTCTCATATGAATCATAAAGCCAAAGAACTGCAGTGTTATAACACCTGGTTTATCACACCAAACGGTTTAGATGGGACAGAAACATTTTATTCTAAGGAAGGTGTGGTGGAAGAACGTTTTCACAGTACTACCGCAGCAGAATTAGCCAGAATTATGAGCTATTGTGTTTTGCAATCGCCAAAGAAAGATGAGTTCTTAAAAATAACTGGTACATACTCTTATGATTTTACAAATGTGGAAAAAACACGTAGCTTTGTATGCAGCAATCATAACGCGTTTTTAAATATGATGAAAGGTGCTATCAGTGGGAAAACGGGGTATACCGGGAGAGCGGGATACTGTTATGTGGGAGCATTGGAAAGAGACGGAAGAGTGTTTGTTGTTGCATTGCTTAATTCCGGAGCTTATGGTGGTGCAAATAAAGGCAGAAAGTGGCAGGATACCAAGAAACTTATGAATTATGGTTTGGAGCATTATAAGTTGCAAACAATTTATGATGGAAATACCCATTCGGAGCCTGTTCTTGTTCATAATGCGAAACCTAAAAAAGGAAAGTTTTTTGAGGCGACTTATGTGGAAACGGTAGTGGCAGGTGACAGGCCGATACAAATGCTTTTGGCAGATTGGGAAAAAGCAGAAATAATACAGAATCAAACAAAAGAACTTCATGCGCCGGTCCGTTCGGGTCAGATTGTAGGAGACGTAGAAGTTTTGCTAAATGGAAGTTCAATCGCCCATTACGATATCATATGCACAGAGGATATCTCGGAGAAAAATTTCGTAGACGTGATAAAATTTATAGTTTCAAAATTTTTTGTGAGTGCATAGGTAAAAAATAATGTGAAATTTTGGCTGAAAAATGCAAAATAACTGTTTTAAAATGGAAAAATATGTGCTACAATAGTATCATGCGAAAAATTTGGATTTTCAAAAAATTCGCAAAGATTGTTTTTTATAACATATATATGTGGAGGGACTATAATGAGTAATACTTCTAAAGCAAGTGAAAGAATTCATGCACTGCTTGACGACAATAGCTTCGTTGAAATTGGTG
>JAZOSF010000118.1:0-2041 GCA_045657025.1 Lachnospiraceae bacterium
TTTCTTCACAAAATTTATTGTAATAAGCTTCTAATTCTTTTGACATTTTTCTTCTCTCTCAAAAAATATTTATTTAATTATTTTAACACGAAACATGATTTGCTTCAACAGATTCGACAAAAACATAAGAAATGGGTATTATAACATGCTTTCTTGTATGTTATACCCAGCAACCCGCCAGAAACCTATTATGGAGCCATGTTTGATTATTATATTTTCTATAAAACGACTGCTTGTGCAGAAAATACCCACGTTTTTATAAAATCATGGGTATAAAATCAATAAACATACCACTCTATAGAAACTCATGCCAAAATAAGAAGTTAAAAGTTCAATTAACGGGTAATTGTGGGTATAAAAGAGTGAATGAATCCGCATATACCCAGCCAGTACAAAAAAGCACAAAAAAATGCTGTCACATTCACGAATTTTTATTCGCAAATGCAACAGCATATTCTTATATTATGTATTATTCTTCATTCAATACAGATGTACAGTGTGGACATCTGGTTGCTTCAATTGCAATCTCTGATTTACAGAACGGACAAACCTTTGTTGTAGGTGCCGCAGGTGCTTCCTCTTCCTGTTTTTTGGCAAATTTTGCTGATACACCATTCATAAACTTCACGATACAGAAAATGACAAACGCCATAATCACAAAGTTAATGATTGCTGTGATGAAGTTACCATAGTTGAGTGTTGCATCTCCTACTAATTGCAACTTGTATTCAGAGAAATTCATTCCTCCGAAAAGTCCGAGTACCGGGTTAATAATATCTGCAACCAGCGAATCTACGATTGCTTTAAAAGAAGCACCGATGATAACACCGACTGCCATATCCATTACATTTCCACGGCTGATAAATGCTTTGAATTCGTCAAAAAATTTCTTCATATGTTTCTTCTCCTTTTATCTTAATAAAGCCCATGAGTAGATTATAACTCATGGGCCTTTAGAATTCAATATTATTTCTTGTCTACTTCTTTGACAGATGATTTTACCATTCCTGTTAATGCAAATAATGCAATTGCATTTGGAAGTACCATCAGGTAGTTAAATGCATCTGTAAGTTCCCAAACTAAATCGTTTGATGCGAGTGTTCCAAGGAAAATGAAAACCAATGCAATAATTGTGTAGATTACTGTGCAAAGTTTTTCGTTTTTCTTACCGAACATATATACAACATTTACTTTGCCAAACATATTCCAACTTAAGATTGTTGAAAATGCAAAGAAAAACAAGCAGATTGCTACGAACATTGCACCAAAGTTAGAACCGAATACTGAACCAAATGCTGTCTGTGCAAGGTTTGCTTTTGTAATTGTTGTGCTTGCTGCAGCTGCACCGCATTCTGCAAGAGGGCCATCTGCTGTGTATAATGTTGAGATAATAACAAGTGCATTGAGTGTCAGTACAACGAATGTGTCAATAAATACACCTGCCATAGCTACGATACCTTGATCGTGTGGATGGTCTACGTTAGCCTGAGCATGTGCATGAGGTGTAGAACCCATACCTGCTTCGTTTGAGAAGAGACCACGTTTTGCACCCTGGCTGATTGCTGCTTTGAGCGCCGCACCAACTGCACCACCGATGATTGCCTGAGGCTGGAATGCATATTTGAAAATCATTCCAAATGTAGTCGGAATATATGTAACACGACATCCAAGAATGATTAAGCCTCCAAGTAAGAAGACAGCTGCCATAATCGGAACTAATTTTTCACAAACAGCTGCAAGACGTTTTACACCGCCTAAGAAGATGAATGCACAGATTAGAACCAAAACAAGACCTGATACCCATGTTGGAACACCAAATGCTGTTTCCATTGTAGAACCGATTGAGTTAGACTGTACCATGCTACCCATGAATCCAAGTGCTAAAATAGCTGCAATTGCGAAGAATCCTGCTAAGAATTTTCCAAAGCCGCCTTTAAATGCATTTGTTATGTAATATACAGGACCACCTTTCACTTCACCGTTTTCATCCACTTTACGAGTCTTGATAGCCAATGTTGCTTCAGCGTAGATAGTCGCCATA
>JAZOSF010000119.1:0-2440 GCA_045657025.1 Lachnospiraceae bacterium
ATCAAAGATATTAAAACCATGATTTACGCGTTCTTTGAGCTTTCCTGCCGCAAGGATAATGTAAAGCTTCACATTATGGGCGGCGTAGACGATCAGGAATACGCGGACGAGTGCTATGCTTTAGTGAAGCAGTTAAACTTAGAAGACAAAATTATTTTTACAGGCAGAGTAAATATTATTGAGTATTTTGAAAAGTTGGATTTTACTTTGCTTACCAGTATTTCCGAGGGACAACCCTTGTCGGTTTTAGAGTCCTTTGCTGCAAAACGTCCTTGCGTTACTACAGACGTAGGATGCTGTAACGAGCTTTTAAACGGCAAACCTGAGGACAAGCTGGGAAAGGCCGGATTTTTCGTGCCTCCTATGCAAAGGGACAAGCTGGCAGATGCAATGGAAATTCTCTGCGATTCCAGAGAGTTGCGTTTGAAAATGGGTGAAATCGGACAAAGACGAGCATATGAGCATTTTCGATATAATATTATGTTGACGAAATACAGAAATCTGTACAAAGAGGTGGAAGAACAGTGGCAGGAATAGGCTTTGAATTGAAGAAACTTTTTCAAAAAAAAGGCGTACTGAATACAACCAAAGCATATGGCTACGCTACCGTAATATGTGCAGGTCCGATGCTGTTAGGTGTCATTTTGCTGTTAGGCATTATGATTCTTTGCAATATATTTGAGATTAATACCCATACCAGAGAATTACTGATTTGTATGATTACATACACCCTTTTAGCTTCTGTAACGGTTACTTCCTTTTTTTCGATGGTGGTAACCAGATATGTGGCAGATATGCTTTTTGAAGAAAAAAACAGAGCTGTTCTACCGTGTTTTTGGGGATCAACGGTTATCATGATGGCAATAGGCAGTGTCTTGTACGGAGTTTTTCTGTGTTTTTCAGGAGCTACGCTGCCGCAGGGACTTTTGTGCTTTGTCCTTTTTAACGAGTTGATTGTGGTGTGGAATGCCATGAGCTTTTTGTCAGCCATCAAGGATTACAAGGGGATATTCCTTTCCTTTTTTGCATCGGTAACCGTATCCATTGTATTGGGGGCAATTCTTTTGTGGTTGGAGTTTCCGACAATTGAAGCATTGCTTTTTGCTGTATCCGTAGGATATGGTGTGATGCTTATTTGGAACGTGATTTTGTTACACCGTTATTTTCCGCATACGGACTTGGGAGCATTTACCTTTTTTAAGTGGATAGATTCCTTTTTGCCACTGGCACTTTCCGGACTGTTTATGAATATCGGTATGTTTTCCCATTTGGTAATTATGTGGGGATCCGATATAAGAGTACACGTTCATGGCCTTTTTTATGGTGCGCCATGGCATGATGTTCCGGCATTGCTTGCTTTTATGACGGCACTTATGACAACCGTTAATTTCGTGGTTTCCGTTGAGGTGAATTTCTATCCGAAGTATCGCAACCACTATAGCCTTTACAATGATAAGGGAACCATTAAGGATATTTTGCAGTCCGAAAAGGAAATGCTGGATACTTTGAAATCAGAAGTATTTTACACTTCTTTAAAACAACTTTTATTTACGGCTGCTTGCATTGCTTTGGGAGGATATTTGCTGGATTTGTTGCCACTTGGCTTTAACGAAATCATGCGCGGATATTTTAGAACCCTTTGCGTGGCATATGGACTTTATGCCATCGGAAATATGCTGATGCTGCTTTTACTATATTTCACGGATTACAAAGGGGCATGTATTACAACCGCAATATTTGCCGGATGTACAGTGATATTTACACTGATTTCATTACTGTTTTCTAATGTTTATTACGGATTTGGCTTTTTAATGGCGGCCATGGTCTTTACGGTGGCGACAGCTTTACGATTAGATTATTTTACAAAGAGACTGCCTTATTATATTTTGTCGGTGCAACCGCTTGTTGCGGAGGACCGTTCCGGATTGTTTGCACGACTTGGGGTATTTCTTGAGAAAAGGTTTGAAAGGAGATAGAGATGGCGGGGAAATATATGAAAGGATTTATTCTTGCGTCTGTTTTGGCTATTTTTACCTGTGGGTGTACTCAGTATGAGGAAGCTGTAAATTCTGACTTGGGTACAAAAATTGACAAGCAGGAAATTCAGTCTGAAGTAGATATTCATCTTCGTGATAAAAATCTTTTATACACTCAGTATGACAATACGGAGATTGTAACTATGTATCTTACGGTTTCTGTGGGAAATGAAGGAGAAGGAACCAATCATACCTGGGAGGAAGTTAATACCTATTCCGCCTACGACTATGATGAAATGGGCGTGGACCGATACAAGGTGGCAGGACTTTTGCAAGTGGGAAATGAAGAGGGCTTGATTCCGGGTGAATTTGGTTACGGACAGCTGGCATCCAACTGTACGGTGCAAATCAGAGGTCAGTCCTCCAGCCGAAATCCGCAGAAAAACTATAAGATTAGCATTAAA
>JAZOSF010000120.1:0-5881 GCA_045657025.1 Lachnospiraceae bacterium
ATTGATAATCCAAATGCAACTACAGAGAAGGAGCTGGTGGTGTTCCGTGATTCTTTTGCCAGCAGTTTGCTTCCGCTTTTGATTGAAAGCTATACAAAAGTAACAGTAATCGATATCCGATATATTAGCAGCGCAATGCTTGGAAATTTCGTGAAGTTTGATAATCAGGATGTGTTGTTTATTTACAGTACGTTGGTACTGAATAGCAGTACGTCATTTAAGTAATATTTACTTTCTGAAAAAGCTTTGGTATGATAATACAAGCAAACGAATTTTGAAAGGGTAAATTTATGATACAATACAACAAAAATTCCAAAAGGAATTTGGGGATTGCAAATTTAACATTATTATTGATTTTAGGGTATGCAATAGGGTATATTTTACAGTTTACAAGTCCAAATTTGTTAGCATATTTGACACTGGATGCCAATGCGATTTTAAAGGGAGAAGTATGGCGATTGGTGACTTGGTTGATAGTACCCCCTTCCAGTTTTGATGTTTTTACTTTGCTGATGCTATATTTTTATTATAGAATCGGCACTCTGCTTGAAAATATTTGGGGAATTGCCAAGTATAGTCGCTATATTTTGGGCGGTATTGTTTTGACGATTATTTCCAGTTTCCTTTTGCTGGCTTATTTTAAATATGGTATGGGCCTTGGTGGGGAAATGTTAGACTACTATTGTGCAATGGGTTCTATCATGTTTTCTACAAGCTATATAAACCTAGCTATTTTTATGGGGTATGCGGCAACCTTCCCGGATATGATGATTCTCGTATTCTTTGTTATTCCTGTTAAGATGAAGGTGTTAGGAATTATTGAATTAGTAATATTGGTGGGTACACTTTTTGCCGGCAGTATTTACAGCAAGTTTGTTGTAGGTGCGGCACTTATCAATATAGGCATATTCCTTTTGACGAACAAAGTGGCTATTAATCCAAAGCAGATTATCCGCCAGCATGCATTCAAAAAAGAAGTAAAGCAGGCAACTATGATGCAGCCAAAGAACCGTCATAAATGTACAATTTGCGGTCAGACAGAGGAGTCTAATCCGGATTTGGAATTTAGATTTTGTAGCAAGTGTAATGGTAATTACGAGTATTGCTCCAATCATTTATTTACACACGAGCATATTAAATAAAAAGTGAGTGAAAAGCTATGGAAAAAGAACTGTTATTTGCGAAAACATTAGAATATATTAAAAGCGTTGCAAAGGAACAAAATTACATTGTGTCAAAGGAACAGGTAGAGACTGCTTTTGAACCGTTGGGATTTGAACCGGAACAATTAGAGATGGTATACGACTATCTTCGTAAGCAGAAAATAGGTATTGAAGAGGCTGTTGATCCGGATGCATTTTTGTCTGACGAAGACGTAGATTATCTGGACACATATTTAGAAGAACTCAAATATTTACCGGAAGCAACCGCAGGGGAAAGAGAAGCAATTACTTTGTCTGCTATGGCAGGGGATAGGGATGCCCAAAGCAGATTGATTGAATTGTTTTTGCCACAGGTAGTGGAGATTGCCAAGCTTTATGCAGGACAAGGTGTATATTTGGAGGATTTGATTGGAGAGGGCAACGTAGCTCTTGCCATGGGTGTTTCTATGTTGGGCGCTTTGGAACATGCATCTGAAGCAGAAGGTATGCTTGCCAAAATGATTATGGATGGCATGGAAGAATTTATCGGCCTTTCTGTGGAGCAGACCAAAGAAGATCAAAAAGCAATGGAATTAGTAAACAAAGTTTCTGATGCGGCAAAAGAATTATCCGAGGACTTGCGTAGAAAAATTACTCCATTTGAGCTTGCAAAAGAAACCGGTATGGATATCGAGGATATCGAAGAAGCAATCCGTTTAAGCGGTGACGCTATTGAATACTTTGAAGGATAGGATACACCATGTTAGATTATCAGGATTATAGATATATTTTACAAGATACCGGTACTCTTTATGTGGGAGCTAAGTTTACGTTTGGCGATATAGCAAAGGAAGAGGAAATCCCTTTTAAGTTTCGCTCCATCGTGATGCGGCATTTGATGACAGAAGTGGATAAGGAAGATACTTTTGAGAGTGTGTTCTACTACATGAAGCCGGAAGGATATTTGTACGAGGTGTTTTTGCAACTTCGTGCCAAAATAAAGGTATCGCAACTTGCTCCTGTAAAAGTTTTCTTTAGAAAAACCAAGTGGATTTACAAGGAACATGTATATAAATTAAAAGAGTTTGTAGCACTATCCAAGGAAGACAAAGAAAAACTCGGTATAGTAATACAGGAAATCCAATGTTCCAAACTTGGTATTATGACATTTTCTGTATAATGTAAAAATTACTCAAAAATTTGTAAAAAATAGAAATGGGGTATTGCAATTTGTCGAAAGTTGTGATATATTCATACTGCGCTTAGCGCTTACTTAATTTATTTAAGTAAAATTCCCCTTTTACACGAGTCAGTTACCATGTAACTGGCTCACTTTTTTTTACAAGACTTTTTTCTATGGTCTTGGATAAATTTTGAATTTATGATAAACTCTAATATATATGTTTTGCCAGAGGTGTTTTATGGATTTAAAAAAACAGGTACTTGAATTTTATAATATAGAGGAAGAACGTTTTAGTGAAGATTTGCATGCTATGTTATATAGACTGTCACACAAGAGAAGTGGGGCAAGAGTAGCCGTTATTTCTAATGATGATGAGAATAAAGCGTTTTATGTGGGATTTCGTACTCCGCCTACGGATTCTACCGGCGTTCCGCATATTTTAGAGCATAGCGTACTTTGTGGCTCTAAGAATTTCCCGGTAAAGGATCCTTTTATTGAACTAGCCAAGGGTTCTTTGAACACATTTTTAAATGCAATGACATTCCCGGATAGAACGTTATATCCGATTGCAAGTTGCAACGATCAGGATTTTCAAAATTTGATGCACATATATTTGGATGCGGCTTTTTATCCAAACATTTACAAAGAAAAAAAGGTGTTTGAAAAAGAGGGCTGGCATTACGAACTTGATAATTTGGATGCGCCTCTTACTATAAATGGTATTGTTTATAACGAAATGAAAGGTGCTTTTTCCAATGCGGAAGATGTGCTGGAGAGAGAAATTATAAATTCCTTATTCCCGGACAATTGCTATGGCGTAGAATCCGGCGGCGACCCGGATCACATTCCGGATTTGACTTATGAGCAGTTTTTGGAATTCCACAGCACATTATATCATCCGGCCAATAGTTTTATTTATTTGTACGGTAATATGAATGTGTGGGAGAAACTTTTATTTATTCATGATTCCTATTTGAAGGATTTTTCATTAGAGGATAAAGGTATTCCGGAATTAGATACACGTATTCAGCCGCAGGCCGCTTTTGATGCATGCAAGGAATTGTCTAAGCCGTATCCTATTATGAAAGGTGAAGACACTGCGGGTAAAGCATTTTTGACCTACAATGTGGTGGCAGGAACCAATTTAGATGCAGAGCTTTGTATCGCATTGGAAATTTTGGATTATGCCCTTTGTTCTGCGCCGGGAGCACCATTAAAGCAGGCGCTAGTGGATGCAGGCATCGGAAAGGATGTTTATTCAAGCTTTGAAGATGGTATTTTCCAACCGTTTTTTAGCATTGCGGCAAAGGACGCAGATGTAGAACAAAAGGAAGAATTTGTTGCTATCATTGAGACGGAATTGAAGCGTATTGTTTCAGAAGGTTTTGATAATAAGACAATTCAAGCGGCCCTTCATTATTTTGAATTCCGCTACAAAGAAGCTGATTTTGGCAGATGGCCAAAAGGCATTATGTGGGGACTTGCTGCCATGGATAGCTGGAATTATGCAGATGATGCGCCTTTTTTGCATTTGGAAGCAGATGCTATTTATGAACAATTTAAAAATAAAGCAGAACAAGGATTTTTTGAGCAATTGGTAGACAAGTACTTGCTGAATAATACACACAAGTCTATTTTGGTTATGTATCCGGAACCGGGTCTCACTGCCAAAAAAGAAGCTCTTTTAGCAAAAAAACTGGCTGATATCAAGGCTGGTATGAGCAAAGAAGAGTTGTTGCATATTATGGCAGAGCAGGAGGCCTTGGAGGAATACCGTAACAGTGTGGATTCCCCGGAAGCATTAGCATGTATTCCTCTTCTTAGACGCGAGGATTTGAAGCAAGAAGCACAACCTTATGTAAATGAACTAAAAGAAGTGAGTGGTATTAAAGTTTTATGTCATCCGCTTTATACCAAAGGCATTGCATACGTTAGATTTATATTTAATACCCAAAATGTGTCACAGGATTTATTCCCATATTTATCTATGCTTAGAGCATGTATGGGTTATATGAACACTACAAAACATAGCTATGGTGAGTTGTTTAATGAAATCAACCTGGTAAGTGGCGGTATTACACCTGTGACTAATATTTATGCCAATGCAGATGATTTTGATAAAGTAACCGTTACTTTTGAAATTAAGTGCAAAATGATGTATGAGGATATGCAGTCCGCCACAGAACTTATGGAAGAGATGTTGTTCCATACCATTTACGCGGACAAAAAGCGCTTGTATGAAATTATTGCAGAAGGCAAATCACGTTTACAGAGCCAAATGATGGGTTCCGGACATACGGTTTCCGCAATGCGTGCCATGTCTTATTTTAGCAGAGCTGCAGCTATCAATGAAGTGATGAATGGCATTAGTTTATATCGTTTTTATGACGAACTGGAGGAGAACTTCGACCAAAAGTACGAGGAAACAGCAGAAAAGTTGCAGGAGCTTTGCAAGGTTCTTTTCCGTAAAGAAAATTTCATGACTGATATTACAGCAGAAGAAACCGGTATTAAGGCGTGGACAGAATACGTTCCGCAAATTGCTGCTAAGTTGTATGGCTGCGAAGTACGTACGGGAAGTTTTGAGCCGGAAGTATCCAAAAAGAACGAAGGTTTTATGACTTCAGGCCAGGTTCAATATGTATGTAGTGCAGGAAATTTCTTTAAAAAAGGCTACGAATATACCGGCGCATTCCAAGTGCTACGAATCATTATGGGCTATGAATATTTGTGGAGCCAGATTCGTGAAAAGGGTGGTGCGTATGGATGTATGTGCGCTTTCGGTAAGACCGGAGATTGTTATTTTGTGTCTTATCGGGATCCAAACCTGGAAAAAACCTTTGATGTATATAAAAACGCAGCAGGTGCCGTAGAAAACTTTGAGGCGGATGAGCGTACAATGACTCAGTATGTGATTGGTGCAGTCAGCGAAATGGACACGACCATGACACCATCTGCGTTGGGTGTATATTCTTTAGGCGGATATATGACGGGCAGAAATGAAGTGAGCAACCAAAAAGAGCGCGATCAGGTATTATGCTGTTCTGTGGAGGATATAAGAGCACTTGCAGGACATATCAGAGCATTTATGTCAGAGGATGCGCATTGTGTAGTAGGAAATGCAGACAAGATTGCATCTGCGAAAGCGTTGTTTGACAAAACAGAGCAATTATTTTAAGAGAGAAGCAAAAGATAAGGAGCTTTTATGAATAAACAGTATAAGGCCGGATTTGCCACATTGATTGGCAGGCCAAACGTAGGAAAATCAACCCTGATGAATCATTTGATTGGTCAGAAGATTGCCATAACTTCCAACAAGCCGCAAACTACCAGAAATCGCATTCAGACGGTATATACCAGCGAAGAAGGACAGATTGTTTTTCTTGATACACCCGGTATTCACAAAGCCAAAAACAAATTAGGCGATTATATGGTTGGCGTAGCTCAAAGAACATTGTCTGAAGTAGATGTGATTTTATGGTTGGTAGAACCGACGGATTACATTGGTGCAGGAGAGCAGTATATTATTGAACAACTTAAAAAGACCAAAACACCA
>JAZOSF010000121.1:0-3190 GCA_045657025.1 Lachnospiraceae bacterium
TGGGTGCAGGTGAGGCACCACCTGCTATTATTTCCATGTTCCTCGGCGAGCAGTTAGAAGACGTGGTAGAGCAGTTGGTAGAAACCGGTGCAGCAGCCCGTTCCATCAGAGGCGAGAAGTTAGACACAGGTGTTTCTACCCTTCCCGGCTTTGAAAAGGATGCTACAGACCGTAACCGTACTTCACCATTTGCATTTACCGGTAATAAATTCGAATTCCGTATGGTAGGCTCTTCTGACTCTGTAGCAGGTCCGAACACCACTTTAAATGCCATCGTTGCAGAAGCTTTTTGTGAAGCTGCAGATGTGTTGGAGGCAGCAGAAGACTTTGATATGGCAGTTCATAATTTGATTAAAGAATATATGACCAAGCATCAGAGAATTATTTTTAACGGCGACGGATATTCTCAGAAGTGGGTGGAAGAAGCAGCCAGACGTGGTCTTCCAAATATCAGAACTACCGTAGAAACCGTAGAAACCTTGCTTACTGAGAAATCTGTTAAGCTTTTTGAGAAATTCGGTATTTTCACCAAGGTAGAATTGGAATCCCGTGCAGAGATTCTTTACGAAACATACGTAAAGACTATGAACATCGAAGCACGAACCATGATTGACATGGCATCCAAGCAGTATATACCTGCGATTATCAAATACACCAAGACTTTGGCGGATGCTGTGATTGCAGTACAGAGCGTGGGCGCAGATACAACCGTTCAGAAAGCTCTTCTCATAGAGATTTCCGACAAGTTGGCAAAGGCAAAAACAGCACTGGATGTATTGACGGATGTGAGAGTACAGTCCAAAGCAATCAAGAACCACAAAGAGCGAGCATTCTTCTTCAAGGAAAATATTGTTCCTGCAATGAGTGAGTTGAGAGGATATATCGATTCCTTAGAACGCATTGTAGATGCAGAGGCATGGCCGGTTCCGACTTATAGCGAATTAATTTTTGAAGTTTAAAAGTAAGCCATCGGGGGAGAAATCTTCCGATGGCTTGTTTTTTTGTAATTCTGTGTTTTGGCGCGCCACTGTGTGCAGGAGGGGATAACCGTGCTTTCTCAGCACGTTCGCACTCTAAGCTCACGTAACGGTCCTAAGTTCGATTTCGGCGAAGCACTCTTCTCACTAAGGACCGACGCTCGCTTGAAGGCATTCGAAAGTACGGTTATCCTCGCCAGCACACGGTAACACGCCTAAATCATAGTTTCAAAAAGAAATAAAAAAATTTTTAAAAAGTACTTGCATTATTAAGGAAAGTATGTATAATAATAAAAGTGTCCAACAAAATATATAGCGCTATCGCCAAACGGTAAGGCAACGGACTCTGACTCCGTCATCTCAAGGTTCGAATCCTTGTAGCGCTGCTAGAAACCAGTAAACTATGAGTTTGCTGGTTTTTTTGTTTTAAACCAGTAAAACTACTAATATGCGAAAACATCTTTGACAAAAATGAAAAATAGTATATAATAAAAATGAAATACGAGTTTTCAAAAATGTGAAAAGGAGGGGTTATTCATGCTATACGATTATATTATTTCTAACTATGATAAGGATGAACCTATCTTTTTAGAAGAACTTCCTGGTAGAACAAAGGAGTCTGTTAGGCAGGAAATGAAAAAGCTGACTGATGAGGGCAAGATAGAGAGACTATATAATGGCGTATATTATATTTCTTACACAACCATCCTGGGCACAAAAGGAAAGGTATCCATTGATAAGTATATACAAAAGAAGTTTTTGACAGTGAATGGGGAAGTGGCAGGATATATCACGGGTATACAGCTTGCAAATATGTATGGTTTTACGACTCAGAACCCTTCTTGCTATGAAGTGTGCTCAAATGAAGCATCTACGAAGCAACGCAGACTGACCGTAGACGGAAGGCAAATTATTGTGTACAAACCGGTAGTGGATATTTCAAAGGATAATATCGGTGCATTACAATTTTTAGACCTTATGAGCGATATAGATATGTACAATGAAGTGCGTGGGGACGAGTTTTCTTCAAAGATAAAGATGTTTATTAAAAATGCGGAAGTGGATTTTCAGCAAGTAAAGAAGTATTTGTCGCTTTTTCCGGATAGAGTATATAGAAATATTTATCAAGGAGGCTTGATGAATGAGTTGGTATAAGGGGTACTATGATGAGTGGAAAGAGATTATAGAAACGGTAGCCAGGGAAATAGGGCGTAATGAGCAAATGGTTGAGAAGGACACCATTCAGTCAATGTTTCTGCATGAACTTTCTCAGTCCGAGTTGCCGTTTGTGTTTAAGGGTGGTACTTCTCTTTCTAAAGCATATGATCTGATAGAGCGATTTTCAGAGGATATAGATTTATCAATAAAGCGTAGACCGACGCAATCAGAGCGTATACATTCAAAGGAATTAATCATTAACATTGCAGAGAAATTAGGTTTAAAACTGGCAAATGCGGATGAGATCAAGTCGCGTTATGACTACAATAAGTATGTGTTCAAGTACGATTCTATGTTTACAAGCATTCCGCTGGAGATTATAATTGAAAGTAGTTATTATCAAAGTGTATATCCTGTAGAAAAACGCGCTGTGAGAAGCTTTGTAGGAAAGTTTTGCAAAGAGGGAAATATTATTTTGCCTATTCCGTTTGAAGAAGCAGAGACGATTATGGACGTACAGTCTTTGGAAAGAACCTTTGTAGATAAAATTTTTGCTGTATGTGATTATAAAATACAAAACATGCAGGATAGAGATTCCAGACACTTATATGATATATGTAAGTTGCTTGAAGTGGTAAAAATGGATGAGCGACTAGACAAATTGATTGATGCAGTTAGGGACGATAGAATGCAGTCTAAAAACAATCCATCGGCACAGCCACAGTATAATATTCCGAAAATACTTAGAGAAATTATCTGTAGCAGATTTTATGAGAGCGACTATAAAAATGTAACTCAGAAGTTATTGTATGAAAATGTGTCATATGACTATGCAATCCAAAATGGTATTGCCAAAGTCTCAGAATCAGATGTGTTTGGGTACAAAACCATGAAACGGAGGAAATAAACTTGAGCGACAAACATATTGAAAAAAACAATACAAGAAAAATTCACTATGATTTGCTTCGTATCATGGCGGCTTTCAGCGTAGTAATGCTTCATAGCGCTGCGCAATTTTGGTATGATTTAGATATTCGAAGTGCGGAATGGATTGT
>JAZOSF010000122.1:0-3048 GCA_045657025.1 Lachnospiraceae bacterium
TCGTCGATTAACATAACATCACCATTTGCATCGTAACCAAATTCAAACTTAATATCGTAAAGAACTAAGCCTTTTTCTTTTAAATCATCAGCAACAATCTGGGTAATCTTCTGAGTCATAACTTTAATATCATCATACTGCTCAGCTGTCATAACACCAAGATCAACAAGACCATCCTTTGTTACAAGTGGGTCACCCTTTTCATCGTTCTTGAATGTCATTTCAACATATGCTGGTAAATCAGCACCTTCCTCAATATAATCGCTGTAACGACGGAAGAAGCTTCCAACTGCTTTATGACGGCAGATAACTTCCAATCCCTTACCAAATACTTTTCCAGGAAGAACTTCCATAGTTGTATCTTCAAGGCTTGCATTTACATAATGAGTCTTGATACCTGCTGCGTTAACTTTTTCAAAGAAGTAAATAGACATACGAAGATTTACATCGCCAACACCATCAATTGTAAGACCTACAGAATTTTCACCCGGATCAAAAACACCATCTTTACCTGTGCAATCATCTTTAAATTTTAAAAGATAATTTCCATTATCAAGTGCAAATACGTCTTTTGTTTTTCCTGTGTAAACTAATTTTTTTTCCATGAGTTTATCTCCTTTTCTGAAACATAAAAGTATCTTATTAGTTGCCCTTGTCAATAACAAAACTAAAAAGGGCACACCTACCCCATACGAGTAGTGCGCCCAGACGGTCGGCATAAAGGACTTCCATCCATCTTACCCCCTGTTCCTCTGTGGTGCTCCACTTATTCCGTCAGTTGCAGGGAATTTTCTATTAACATAATAAAAATACCACAAAATCTATGCGTGAACAAGGTAGTTTTGAAAAAATCAGGTCAATTAATAGTATTTTTTTTAGTACAATGTTTATTCCTGCCTTTGTTATTTTTTCTATAAAAAGTAAAAACACTTCCTGCTTCTAAAAACACCGCTATTAACCATAACTCTTTAATACCTTTTAGCATTTTTTGCACCTCAGCATAATGTTGCTTCGTATATAATGTTATTGGCAGTTTTTTGTTATCTCCGTACTCGATACGCTCTACATCTTCATTAAACGGCTCATATTCACATAAAATCGTTCCATCCTCATCGTATAATTGCTGCACAAAATCCTCGTCTCTAGTCAATAGCTGTACCTTTCCATTAGACATTGTCTCCGGAACACGCTTCATATAAACCACAAAATCAGAATATGATTCTACGGTATCTCCTTCTGAAATCCAGTATGGAGGAACATACATAATAGCGGAAAACAATAAAAACGTAACAACTGCTATAATAGTAAATCCTGCTATGTATCTAGTCTTTATATGGTCTTTTTTAATAATGGCATTAGTCCAAAAAATAATAAGCAGACATAAGCCACTCAAAATACTGCCATATCTAAACCATTTTTTACTTAAGGAAACTATTGCAATCAAAATTTTTATAGTTCTAACAGAGGCACCACTCCAGATATTTGTAGATTCCATGATAAAACCTGATGCTAATGGCAGACAGAACACAAAACACAACAAGATTACACAGCCTGTTTTTTGAGTAGTGCATTTTAAATCCCGAAAATAGTTCTTTTCTTTTTCACTAAACGTCCCATCCATATCAACTGTACTTTTTGCCCAAATGTAAAGAGCTAACTGACAGCATACAGCCAAAACAAAACCTATGCATGCAACGCAAAAACCAATTATACTTTTTCCAAATCCAAATTTACATATGGCAGCTCCTAAAACACCTATAAAAGCAAGCGCACTTGAAATCAAACTTGCAGCCTGAAATCCGGCCTTTTTCTTTTTTAATATCCATTCTATTTTGGCTTCCCGTTTTCTTTCAATGTTAATGAAATTTTCTGCACCAAATGACTTCTCTCCAAGAATCAATTCATCCATTGTGACACCAAATATCTCTGCCAAAATAGGCAATAATGACAAATCCGGCACTGACTCATCTCGTTCCCAACGACTTACCGTCTTGTCAGACACATTCAACAAGTCTGCCAAATCCTTCTGTGTCATTCCCTTTGCTTTTCTCAATATCGATATAAATTTCCCTATTGTCTTTTCCATGCTGTCCTCCTTCAAACATTGATTAATTGCTGTACCTTTATTTTAGCTTATTATCAAAAATAGTAAAGCCCTGATACCGAGCATCACTCTCTATTTTCGAGAATTGAAATTTTAAGGAATAAAAATAAGCCACAAAACCTTAAAAACAAAGGTCTTGCGACTAAAAAAGTGAGCCACCGGGGACTCGAACCCCGGACAACTTGATTAAAAGTCAAGTGCTCTACCACCTGAGCTAGTGGCCCATATTAATTTTTAATGCCCAGAGCCGGAATCGAACCAGCGACACGAGGATTTTCAGTCCTCTGCTCTACCAACTGAGCTATCTGGGCATTGAGTAGCGGGGGCAGGATTTGAACCTACGACCTTCGGGTTATGAGCCCGACGAGCTTCCAGACTGCTCCACCCCGCGATATTAAATTAAAGGCTTTCGCCAATGGACAGAGGTGGATTCGAACCACCGAAGCAAGATGCAGCAGATTTACAGTCTGTCCCCTTTGGCCTCTCGGGAATCTGTCCATTATGAAACTATAAAGCTTCAAAAAGCCGATGATCGGACTCGAACCGATAACCTGCTGATTACAAATCAGCTGCTCTGCCAATTGAGCCACATCGGCATAAAATAATAAATGGGACCTACAGGGCTCGAACCTGTGACCCCCTGCTTGTAAGGCAGATGCTCTCCCAGCTGAGCTAAGATCCCATTTTTGCTTTTACCATAGTAAAAACTACGACCCAGAAGGGACTCGAACCCTCGACCTCCGCCGTGACAGGGCGGCGCTCTAACCAACTGAGCCACTGGGCCACTTCTTTACAGAAGGTTGCTTATACCTTCAAAACCGAACACTGAAATCTTCATCCGTTATCTACCTTCGATAACATTCTCTCTCTTTCCAACTTAGGTTAAGCCCTCGACCGATTAGTGACTGTCAGCTGAACATATTACTATGCTTACACCTCAGCCC
>JAZOSF010000123.1:0-8391 GCA_045657025.1 Lachnospiraceae bacterium
ATTATGATTTGTGCCAGTGAGGACGTGGGTAATGCGGATCCGATGGCAATTGTTGTGGCAACCAATGCTTGCATGGCGATTGAACGAATCGGTATGCCGGAAGCCCAGATTATTTTGTCTCAGGCAGCAGCTTATGTGGCAAGTGCACCAAAGTCCAATGCTTCTTGCAATGCAATTTTTGAAGCAAATGACACAGTAAAGGCAACCGGTTCTTTGCCGATTCCAACTCATTTACAGGACGCACACTACAAAGGCGCAGCCAAATTGGGTCGTGGAACCGGATACAAATATGCCCATGATTATCCGAACAATTACGTAGAGCAGCAGTATCTTCCGTATGAGTTAAACGGCAAGGAATTTTACAGACCGAGTGGCAACGGATACGAAATCAAGATCAAAGAACATTTAAAGCGCATTAAGCGTGAAGCAAGAGAAGGCAAAGAAGAATTATAATAGTATACAAAAAGGGACACGGATGTGAGTTGAATCACAATTCGTGCCCCTTTTTATGATTACATTAACTTTTCCATCAGATATTGATAAATTTGCTGGTTGTTTCGTTCCCAGTTGTCGCACATGCGTTGTGCCATGGTTTCGTCCGGAACGGACAAGGTCAGGTCAACCAAAAGAGTTTCTTTGTCGCGGGCAACCATGCGCACCTCATATTCACCGCTGGTAGACTTGTAGTAGTCGGCGGTGATATTAATCTCGCTACGAAGGGTAATTTCATTTTGAACAAAATATGCCGCAATATCTTCGCGTATAGCATCGCTAATGCGGTTACCAAAAAAGCTCAAAGTTTCGCTGCCGTCCTTGGTGTTGGTGAGCCTTGTGCGGTTGCGGACGGTTTGGGTGCTTACCAACCCGGTTTCTGTGAGCTCACTGAGCGCCTGCTGCAAAGTAATATAGTTGGTGTAGCCCTGCTCTAAAATAAATTCAGTCACATGGGAGGTGGTCAATGGAAAGTCCACCTGTTCTAACATATATAAAATAATTAATTTATAAAGTGTTAATGGCTCCTGTGTCATGAAAATCCCTTCCTTGATATATCTGGTTTTCTTTTAGATAATGATGTAAACGATTAAGAACACCTCGTTTGTCGGCGCTCCATAAAGGAGCAATAAGAAGTTTCTTAGGACCATCACCGGTTACACGGTGCAGAACAATGTCCGGATGCAGTCTGGCGATACAAGCACCGAGAATAGAAAAGTATGCATCTTCTGATAAAGTCTCAAATTGTCCGGAAAGATAATCTTGCGCCAAATCCGTACCCTTTAAAACGTGCAACAATTGAAGCTTGATACCGAAAGGAGAAACGGTGTTGACATAATCGATGGTTTCAAGCATCATATCGGGAGTTTCTCCCGGAAGTCCCAAAATAACATGCACAATAAATGGAATGTCTAATCTGTGCAACCCATGACAAGCCTCTGCGAAAACAGGTAAATCGTATCCTCTTCGAATGTAATGAGCAGTGCTGTCGTGTATGGTCTGTAGTCCCAGTTCTATCCAAATGAATTTGTGGGGATAGGTTTGCTTTAGCTCGGAGAGAAGTTTAAGCACATTCTCGCCTAAGCAATCCGGTCTGGTTGCAATGGAAATACCGATAATTTCAGGGGCATCAAGGGCTTCCGTATAAAGACGGCGCAATTTGGAAATAGGACCATAAGTATTAGTAAAAGCCTGAAAATAAGCGACGAACTTACTGCCGGTTTTTTTGTTGCCCATAAGTGCAAGGCCTGATTGTAATTGCTCCTGAATAGATGTCTGCTCGGTGGCAGGAGTGCTAAAATCGCCACTTCCGAAACCGGAACAGAAAATGCATCCGCCCACGCCTAACGTGCCATCACGGTTTGGACAACTGAAACCGCCGTCCAATGCAATTTTATAACATTTCTCTTCGAAAGCATGATGAAAGTATGCATTGAGAGAATAGTAGGGCTTGTCCAGCCATAGAGGGTTTTTGGTCATAAAGTGTCCTTTTTTAGTAAAATAAATACGATTAAATTGTAGAACATTTTTTTAATAAAGGCAAGTAACAAAAACAATTACTTTTTCTAGTGACAAACCTGTCTTTTGGGTGTATAATAAAATCAATAAAGATTCAAAATTCCCAGGCAAGAACGTTCGCCTTGTCATTCCCCATTTATTATATTTTAATATAGAAAGGACCGCCTATGAGAGAAAAGTATGAATCATTAGGACTTACAGATTTGAAAGAAATCGCAAAGCACAGAGGCATTAAAGGTACTTCAAATATGAAAAAGAGCGAAGTAGTGGAAGCGATGCTTGCTTTGGATGAGCAGGAGAAAGCACCGACGTGCACAGAGGAAGAATCTGCTGAATTAGACAAAGAGATAAAAGAGCGCAACAACCAAAATAATTTGGACAGCGGCATAGAAGCACATGGCATTTTGGAAGTGCTTGCAGACGGATTCGGGTTTATTAGAAGCGACAATTATATGCCGGGCGATCAGGATGTATATGTGTCCCCAAGTCAGATTCGCCGCTTCAATTTAAAGACCGGAGATATTGTCAAAGGTAATACCCGTGTAAAAACCGAGAAAGAGAAATTCAGTGCGCTTTTATACATTAAGAGTGTAAACGGCATGGAGGCAGAGGTGAATGCCCGCCGATTTAATTTTGAAGATATGACTCCGATTTTCCCTGACAAACGTATGGTTATGGAGCGCCCGGGCTGTAGTGTTGCTATGCGTGTAATGGATCTGCTAAGCCCTGTGGGTAAGGGTCAGCGTGGTATGATTGTGTCTCCGCCAAAAGCCGGCAAAACCACTCTTTTAAAAGAGGTGGCGCAATCTATTCAGCGAAATCATCCGGATGTTCATTTGATTATTTTGCTGATTGATGAAAGACCGGAGGAAGTTACCGACATTAAGGAAGCAATTCGCGGCGACAAGGTGGAAGTTATTCACTCTACCTTTGACGAATTGCCGGAGCACCACAAACGTGTAGCAGAGATGACTATAGAGCGAGCAAAGAGATTGGTAGAGCACAAGCAAAATGTATGTATTTTGTTAGACAGTATTACCCGATTGACCAGAGCTTACAATCTGACTGTTTCACCAAGCGGACGTACCCTTTCCGGCGGCCTTGACCCTGCAGCGCTGCATATGCCAAAGCGATTTTTCGGTGCGGCCAGAAATATGCGTGAAGGCGGAAGTTTGACTATTCTTGCCACAGCATTAGTAGATACCGGATCCAAGATGGATGATGTAGTTTATGAAGAATTCAAGGGCACCGGCAACATGGAAATGATTTTGGATAGGAAGCTTTCCGAGAAAAGAATTTTCCCTGCAATCGATATTCCGAAATCCGGAACCAGAAGAGAAGATTTGCTTCTCAGCGCAGAAGAAATCGAAGCGGTTACTATGATGCGCCGTGGACTCAATGGTATGAAAGCAGACGAAGCTGTGGACAAAATTTTGGATTTATTTGCACGTACAAAGAACAATCAGGAGTTTGTGCAAATTATACGCAAGCAAAGATTGTTTTAGTGCAATGCAAAATGAAATAAAAGTGAAAGAAATGTGAAAAGAATGAAAGACAAGGTTTCAAAAAGTGAAATCTTGTCTTTTTTGTATAAAGATACAAGGGCAGTTTCGTGGAATATGTCAATTGTGGGAAAAACTTAATTTTTTTATAATGAAATCAGCAAAAAAGATTCACTTTTAAGGAGGATTATAAAATGACAATTGGTTTTATTGGTTTAGGCATTATGGGTAAACCGATGGCAAAGAACTTGCTAAAAGCAGGTTATAACGTAGTTGTTTACGACAGAAAAGAAAGTGTTATTGCAGAATTGGTAGAATGCGGCGCAGAAAGTGCTTGCAATAATAAAGAACTTGCAGCTCAGGCTGATGTTATTATTACTATGGTACCAAACTCTCCACATGTAAGAGAAGCTGTTCTTGGTAAAGACGGCGTTGTGGAAGGTGCAAAGCCTGGTACAGTTCTTATTGATATGAGTTCTATCGACCCAACCGAAAGCAGAGCTATCTGTGCAGAAATTGAGAAATACGGCATGGAAATGTTGGATGCACCTGTTTCCGGCGGCGAACCAAAAGCTATCGACGGTACATTGTCCGTTATGGTTGGCGGTAAGAAAGAAGTATTTGATAAATACTATGATTTATTAATGGCTATGGCAGGTTCTGTTGTTTACGTTGGCGAAATCGGTTCCGGTAACGTAGCAAAGCTTGCTAATCAGATGGTAGTTGCTATCAATATCGCAGCTGTTTCTGAAGCACTTACTTTTGCAAAGAAAGCAGGCACAGATCCTGAACTTGTATACCAGGCTATTCGCGGTGGCTTAGCCGGTTCTACTGTTATGGATGCAAAGGCGCCTATGATGTTAAACAGAAACTTCAATCCTGGTTTCAGAATTGAATTACATATCAAGGACTTAAACAACGCATTAAATGCAGCACATGCAAGCAGTTCACCTGCACCGCTTACAGCACAGCTTATGGAAATCATGCAGTTCCTTAAATCTGAAGGTCATGCAACAGAAGACCACTCCAGTATCGTTAAATACTACGAGAAAATTTCCGGCGTAACTGTTGAAAAATAATTTGGATTTTAAGGACTTATAAGGAGAAGAGAATGAATATAGATTTTATCAAGGGCGTAGTAGTTCCTATTCTTACCCCTATTGATGAAAATGAAATGATTAACGAGGCAAAGCTCAGAGAACACGTGGATTATGTAATCGAAGGTGGTGTTCTTGGTATTTTGGCATTCGGAAGCAACGGCGAGTTTTATGTTGTTGAAGAGGATGAAATGGAGAGAGGCCTCAAGATTATGGTAGACCAGGCAGCAGGCAGAGTTCCTGTATACTTTGGTATTGGCGCTATCAGCACCAAGAAGTGCGTTCGTTTGGCCAAAATGGCAGTAGCAAACGGCGCAGCAGGCATTTCTATTTTGCAGCCTATGTTCTTAAAGCCAACTGAGGCAGAACTTATGTTGCACTTCAAGACCATTGCACAGGCAGTGCCTGAAGTACCGGTATTGTTATACAACAATCCTGGTCGTGTTGGTTATACCATGTCAGCAAATCTGGTAGACAGATTGGCTCATGAAGTGGACAATATCGTAGGTATGAAGGATACCAGCGGTGATATTACACAGACGGCAGAATTTATCAGAAGAACCAGAGATGTGAATTTTAAAGTGTTTGGCGGCAAAGATACTTTGTTGTATGCATCTATGTGCCACGGTGCAGTAGGCGGCGTTTGTACCGCTGCAAACTTTATGCCGGAGCTTATTACGGATGTTTATAATAAGTTCGTAGCAGGTGATTTGCAGGGCTCTTTGGAAGCACAGTTTAAATTAAATCCTGTTCGTCTTTCTATGGATGGCGCAAGCTTCCCGGTTGCTGCAAAGGATATGGCAAACTTACGCGGACGTGAAATTGGTGAGCCATACAAACCAAATTTGGCAACTCCGGAAGGACCTGTTTTGGACAAAATCAAAACAGAAATGCATATTGCGGGCTTGATTTAAAAAGGAGATTGTATGAAGTTTTTGTTTGCTTCGGATTCATTTAAAGGAACATTGTCTTCCGAACAGATTATTCATATTTTAACCGATGCGGCGAATGAGATATTCCCAGGGTGTGAAACCCTGGGAGTTCCTATTGCAGACGGTGGAGAAGGTACAGCGGATGCTGTAATTGCTGTTACAAAGGGCGACAAGCATGAGGCGAAGGTACATGGCCCGTTGATGGAAGAAACGGTTGCAAGTTATGGTGTTTTCGGCAAGGACTCTGCCATTATTGAGATGGCGGCAGCGTCCGGTCTTCCTATGGTGCCTGTAGAAAAAAGAAATCCTTTGCATACAACTACATATGGTACCGGCGAATTGATAAAGGCTGCTTTGGATGCAGGTTATCGCAAGATATCTATTGCAATTGGTGGAAGTGCTACCAACGATGGTGGTATGGGTGCTATGCGTGCGCTTGGCGTGAAGTTTTTGGATGCTGATGGCAAGGAACTTGTCGGTGTGGGTGCGGACTTGATTCGTGTTGCGAACGTTGACGTAACCGGCATGCATCCTGCTATTTCAGAAGCGGAAATAACCGTTATGTGCGATGTAAACAATCCGTTGACGGGTCCTAGCGGTGCTACATACACTTTTGGCAAGCAAAAGGGTGGAACTCCTGAGATTTTGGACGAACTGGAAAAAGGTATGAAACAGTATGCTTCCGTGCTGCTTGATAAATTTGGGGTTGATGTAAATCAAATTGCCGGTTCAGGCGCGGCGGGCGGACTTGGAGCTGCATTGTGCGTATTTTTAAATGCAACCATGAAATCGGGAATTGAGACAGTTCTTGACTTGATTGATTTTAATCATTTGCTGGATGGCGTAGACGTTGTAATAACCGGCGAAGGTCGTATCGATTGGCAGTCTGCCTTTGGAAAAGTACCAAGCGGCGTTGGAATGCGCTGTAAGGCAAAAGAAATTCCGGCGGTGGCAATAGTAGGCGGAATGGGTGATGGCGCTGACAAGATTTATGAATTCGGCGTGGATAGTATTATAACAACCATAAACGGAGCGATGCCTATTGAAGAGGCGTTAGAGCGTGCGGAAGAGTTGTATGCAAATGCGGCACACAGAATGTTTAGATTGATTAAAGTAGGAATGAAATAATGAAACGCTGAGAAAGAGTTGGATATATGTTCCAGCTCTTTTTTGTAATAAATGAAATAGAAGGTGTGGACGAAGAAAGTTAGATTTGTTATAATATTTTTAAACTACCATTGGAGGTATTGTTGAATGAAAGGCATTGCGTTGTTTGCACCGGACAAAAAAAGCTTTGAACAGGCGAATGAAATATTGAGTAAAGAATCCTGCTTGGTGAAAGAGTGTAAATTAATTAAAACTGCTCATGTTGTGGAAGAAGCGGAAGCTGTCCTTGCAGAGGATGTTGATATTATTATTGCCAGAGGCAGACAGGCTACTGCCATTCAAAAGCATACGAAAGCCATTATGGTGGAAATATGCCTGACGGCTCAAGAGTTAGGGCTACTTGTTATGGAAGCTAAGAAGCTTGTTGGGAAGGCATGTCCTCGTATCGGCCTGTTCGGATGGGGTAATACACTGAGCGATACTTCTCATTTTAACGAGTTGTACCAGGTGGATTTGCGCAGATATATTTTGCATGACGAAGAAGATCAGGTGAACGGGATACTGGCAGTAGAGCGTGATGGATTAGATGTTGTTATTGCCGGCGAAGGTATGCTTCGTGCAGCGGAAGCTTATGGAATTCCGGGAGTGTACTTGGCAGGGACCGGTGAATCTTTGCTTATGGCAATTCGTTCTGCGGAAAACACGCTGCGAGTGTTGGAAAAACAGCAGTACAGCGAAAAACAGCTTGCGTACGCACTGGATGTTATGAAGCAAGGTGTTGTTAAGCTGGACAAGGATGGCAATATTTCTTTTATAAATGCAACTATGGAGAAGCTGTTGCGCGTCCATAGAGAAAAGGTTGTAGGTCATCACTATTCCAAATATCTAAAAGGAATGGATGAAGAACGAATGAATAGCGTTTTTTATCAAAATAGCGAAGGTTGTACTTTCTTTTACAAATACCATGGTGATGAGTTGTTCGTCATGGTTGATCCGGTTACCATAGGGACTGTAAATGATGGCGCGTTATTGTTATTTAATACGGCTGCTTCTGTTGAAAAATTTAAAATAGAAAAAGATAATCTTCCGGTTATGGAAGGAGAGTGGGTTTGCAGAACCTTCGATGATATCAACAAGAACATGAAAAACTTACAGGGAGTTGTGGAAAAAGCAAAGTTGTTTGCAAAGTCCTCCAGTCCGATATTGATCGAAGGTGGTGCCGGAATTGAGACGGAAATTATTTGTGAAGGAATCCATAGCTTTGGCAATAGAAGTCAAGGGCCTTACTTTATGATAAATATAACGGGATTGGATGAGGAACAGCAACAAAAAATGCTTTTCGGAGAGCATTCCGTAGAAAAGAATGAGCCGGGTATGATTGAAAAGGCTCACCGCGGAACCTTGGTGCTTGGTAGTGTGGATAAGCTTTCTTTGCAGAATCAATACAAGCTTGTACAGTGTATTCGAAACAAGGTTTTGCCGGATACCGGAAATTGGGTGGACACCCGCATTATTGCATATAGTTCCAAGAATTTGTCTGAACTTCGAGATAAATTCCATTTCCGCGCTGATTTGTTTTTTGCACTTAAATCTTTGAAGCTTCGTATTCCTAGTTTGAAGGAGCGACGCGAAGACGTAAATAGTTTGTTGGATGAATACATGCAACGATATATGAAGATATACGAAAGATATCATGTGTTAACCGGAGGCGCCAGAAAAGTTTTGCTGGAATATCCGTGGGAG
>JAZOSF010000124.1:0-7296 GCA_045657025.1 Lachnospiraceae bacterium
AATCGCAAATAATTTTTGAAATGAAATACAATAGAGCAATAGAAGAAGTACCAAAAAAGTACCAAATTGGACGGACTAAAGTGAAGCTTGACAAAAAACAAAGCCTAGAAGGACATCACTTCTAGGCTTATATTATACACAATAAAACATGACATGAAGTTGGCTTCTTTAGTTTTGTTTTACGTGAGGAAGGTCTCGAACTCACGGAAGTTAATTATACTTCACGATGAGAATTTTGTCTAGTGTTTTAAATATTTGAAAAAGCTCTAGAATTTCTAAAACATAAAGGCTATAATAAAAATGAAACAACGCTTGAGCATGAGCGTAAGTGTAATCCGTTTATTCAATAAAGAGACGGGGAGAATAAAAGTGAAATCTGAAACACAGGCTTATTATGACAAAATGACAAAAGAGCCGCTAGCGAAATTAATTATTTCCCTAGGCATACCAACTACCATTTCTATGTTGGTAACCAATATTTACAATATGGTGGACACATACTTTGTAGGCACTTTGGGAGAAAGCCAGCAGGCGGCCACCGGTATTTTGTTTACATTACAGGCAATTATACAGGCCATTGCTTTTATGTTGGGGCAGGGCTCCGGCTCTTTGGTTTCCAAGGCTTTGGCAGACAAGGACACCGAGGAAGCAAGTGAATATGTATCTACCGGTATTTTTGTAGGTGTAGTATTCGGAACCATTCTTATGGTGCTTGGATTACTTTTCTTAAATCCGTTTATGAGACTTTTGGGAAGCACCGAGACTATTTTGCCATATGCAAGAGAGTACGGCGTGTGCGTATTGGTTATGTGTCCGGTTGTAATCAGTTCCTTTGTTTTAAATAACAATCTGCGTTACGAGGGCAAAGCTTTTTATGCCATGATTGGTTTGGTAACCGGCGGCGTTATCAATATTTTCGGAGATTACCTTTTAATTAAAGTAATTCCGCTGGGCGTGTTGGGAGCCGGAATTGCGACTGCGGTTTCTCAGTTTATCAGTTTCTTGATTTTAGTATATTTCCACAGAAAAATGGCACAGGGCAAGATTCGTCTGCGTTATGTGAGCAGAAAGTTGGCCACAAGTTTTACTATTTGCCGCGTGGGATTCCCGGCGCTTATCCGTCAGGGATTAAATTCCATTTCCAGTGGTATTTTAAACAACTTAACAAGACCTTACGGCGATGCGGCTATTGCAGCCATGAGCGTTGTAAATCGCTTTACCGCTTTTGTAATGTGTGTGGGACTTGGTATTGGTCAGGGCTACCAGCCGGTTGCAGCATTTAACTACCAGGCGAAAAAGTATTCACGTGTAAAAAAAGGTTTGCTTGTTACGATGGGCGTAGGTTTTTGTATGATTTGTTGTCTTGCAATTCCGGGATTTTTGTTTGCGGAGCAAGTAGTATATTTGTTCCAAAAAAGTCCGCAGGTAATAGAAATCGGTACAGTGGCATTGAAATGGTCTTGCGTGGGTGTTACTTTCTTGGCACTGTCCGTTCCAATCAATATGCTCTACCAGAGCACCAGACAAGTAGCAATGTCTTCTTTTTTGTCTATGTTGCGTAACGGTTTGATATTGATTCCGGTGTTGTTTATTACTTCACGACTCTGGGGATTGGAAGGAATTCGTATTGCCCAACCACTTGCAGATATGTTGACGGGAGTTATCAGTCTTCCGATTGTAGTTCATTTTATGAGAAAAAAATTTCAAGACGCTTAGGAGATTTGTTATGAGAACTTTAAGTGACAGAACGGCTAATTTTACGGATTCCGTTATTCGCAGAATGACACGAATTGCCAATCAGTATGGTGCTGTAAATTTATCACAGGGGTTCCCGGATTTTGATCCGCCAAAGGAATTGACAGACAGGCTGGCAGAAATTGCATCTGTAGGACCGCATCAATATGCACTTACTTGGGGTGCCCAGAATTTTAGAGAAGCACTTGCAAAAAAGCAAGAATATTTTTCCGGAATGAGAGTGAATCCGAACACGGAGATTGTAGTAACCTGTGGCAGCACGGAGGCTATGATGGCAGCTATGATGTCCGTAACAAATCCGGGAGATAAGGTGGCAATTTTTTCACCTTTTTATGAAAACTACGGGGCGGACACAATTTTGTCCGGAGCAGAACCGATTTATATTCCGCTAGTACCTCCTGCATTTACCTTTGATGCCAATGTGTTGGAGCAGGCATTTAAAGATGGTGCCAAGGCATTAGTGCTTTGTAACCCGTCTAATCCTTGTGGCAAAGTATTTACATATGAGGAAATGCACACGATTGCAGACATTATTATCAAATATGACGCATATGTCATAACGGACGAGGTATATGAGCACATTGTATATGATCCGCATAAGCATGTATATATGGCTACATTACCTGGGATGCGAGAGCGCACCATTATTTGCAATTCCTTATCTAAAACGTATTCTATTACAGGATGGCGTCTTGGATATGTAATAGCGGCACCTGAAATTATTGATCGTGTAAAAAAGGTGCATGATTTTCTTACTGTGGGCGCAGCGGCTCCTTTAATGGAAGCGGCAGTTGTAGGATTAGAATTTGAAGAGAAATATTACAAAGAGTTACAGGCGCATTACACACACATGAAGGAATTGTTTGTGGGCGGTCTGAAAGCATTAGGATTTACCATAACAGAACCGCAAGGAGCATATTACGTATTATTAGATGTTTCTGAATTTGGTGTAAAAGATGATGTGGCTTTTTGTGAATGGATGGCAGAGCATGTAGGAGTAGCAGCCGTTCCCGGTTCCAGTTTTTTCCGCGAAGATGTAAATCATCTGGTAAGGTTCCATTTTGCAAAAAAAGATGCAACTTTAATGGAAGCATTAAAACGTTTAAAAGATTTGCGCGTAAAAGCAAATGCAGCTACCGATGTAGCATGGAGGTAATTATATGAAGATTTATCGTACTTTCCCGGAAGGAAAAGCAAAAGTTTTAACACTTAGTTATGATGACGGAAGACTTGCGGACCGCAGATTGGTACCTATTTTAAATAAATATGGTATTAAAGGTACCTTTAATTTAAATTATGGATTGATGGACGAACCAAGGCGTGTGGATTTGGAAGAGGTGACAGAACTATACAAGGGGCATGAAATTGCTACTCATACCTATACACATCCTACCATTGCACGATGTCCGGCAACTCAGATTCATCGTGAAATTTTGGAGGACCGTAAGGGCTGGGAATCTGTAGTGGGTTATCCGGTAAGAGGCCATGCTTATCCAAATGGGTCTTACAGCGAAGAAGTAAAACGAATTTTTAAAGATGCGGGTATTGTGTATGCACGTACAGTAAATGAAAATGTTAACCAGGGCTTTAATCAGGACTTTGATTTGCCGACAGATTGGATGGAATGGAACACTACCTGCCATCATAATCATAACTTGATGGCGTTGGCAGAACGATTTGTGAACTTTAAAAAGACGCAGTATTTAAAAATCATGTACGTATGGGGGCATTCCTACGAATTTGATAATGACAACAACTGGGATTTGATCGAAAAATTCTGCGAATATATTGGCGGTAAAGATGATATATGGTATGCTACCAATATTGAAATTAAGGATTATATGGACGTTTGCGACAAATTGCAATTTGCAGCAGATGAAAGCTTTGTATATAATCCGAGTGCAGCAGATGCTTGGCTTAGCGTAGACGGACGTATTGTAAAAGTTCCAGGCGGCAGTCAGGCGAAGTTGGTATAGAGAATAGAGTACTTGACAAATAGAATCAGGAGGTAAAACAGAAATGTTAGATGTTTTAATAGCGATTTTGTTTGGTTTGGTGGAAGGTATTACCGAGTGGTTACCTGTCAGCAGTACCGGACATATGATTTTGCTGGAAGAGTTTATTAGTTTTAAAAATGTATCAGAAGGATTTTTTGATATGTTCGATGTAGTAATTCAGCTGGGTGCCATTATGGCAGTAGTTGTTTTATACTGGAACAAGATTTTTCCTTTTAAGATTACCAAAAAGCATGCGATTAAGGTGGAAGTTGACAAAGATATTTTCAGCATGTGGTTTAAGATATTGGTTGCATGCGTCCCGGCAGCGGTAATTGGTATTTTGTTTGATGACATTTTAGAAGAATACTTATACAACGGCTACGTGGTAGCAGCAATGCTTGTTATTTTCGGTATTGCTTTTATCATAGTAGAAAACTGGAATAAAGGCAGAACATATAAAGTAAATACTTTAGCAGAATTAACTTACAAGACAGCAGCAATTATTGGTGTATTTCAGTTGATTGCAGCAATTTTCCCGGGCACCAGCCGTTCCGGTGCTACCATCGTAGGTGCGTTACTTATTGGTGTTAGTCGTACTGTGGCAGCAGAGTTTACATTCTTCCTTGCAATCCCGGTTATGTTTGGCGCAAGCTTGCTTAAATTGGTGAAGTTTGGCTTGGCATTTACAAACACAGAATTGGCAGTGCTTTTAGTGGGTATGGCGGTAGCATTTATCGTTTCCATGTTGGTTATCCAATTCCTGATGTCATATATTAAACGGCATGACTTCAAAGTGTTCGGTTGGTATCGTATTATTTTAGGTACTATCGTGTTGGCTTACTTTTTGATTTTCTAAGAGTTGATATAATGGATTGACAAATCAGACAAGACATGATAATCTACACTACTGTAAGTCAAAAATTACGTAAATATCCAATGAAAGGAAGTGTAGACATGGCAGCTGTTAAAGTTAACTTAAAGTGGAAAAACAAATTCAGTGGCGAAGAAGGCTATGTAGCTTCTGTTTCTAAAGCTAAAGGATACTTCATTAATACATTTGATAAGGCGGAAGCAAAGAAGTATGCAAGTGAGGCTAGCACTCAGAAAGATTTAGCAACTTTAGAGGAACTAGGCGAATTCGTAAACAACGAATTTTTCACAGAAGCAATTTAATTACAAAAGATAAAATAAGGCAGTGGGATGCAAATCCTGCTGCTTTATTTGTTTATAAATTCTTTATTTTTAAAATGTTGACATTAGGGAACAATAGTGGTATCTTATGTCTAGAAGGTGTTAGCACTCAGAAGTGTCGAGTGCTAATAAAACAAAAGTGGAGGTGGTTAGATGCATTTAGATGAGAGAAAACGTAAAATTCTTCAAGCCATTATCCGTAATTATTTGGAGACCGGTGAGCCGGTAGGCAGCCGTACCATTTCCAAGTATACCGATTTAAATCTCAGTAGCGCGACTATTCGCAATGAGATGTCTGACCTGGAGGAGATGGGGCTTATCGTACAGCCACATACTTCCGCAGGCCGAATTCCTTCGGACAAAGGATATCGATTATATGTAGATACGATGTTGGAAGAGAAGGACCGAGAGATTGGTGAGTTAAAAGAGATGCTTCTGGAAAAGGAAGAAAAGACAGAGCTTCTTTTAAAGCAGGTTGCCAAGGTTTTGGCGAACAACACCAATTACGCTACAATGATTACCGCACCAAGCACATTTCGCAACAAACTGAAGTTCATTCAGTTGTCACGTGTAGATAAGCATCAGATCCTTGCGGTTATTGTTGCAGAGGGCAATATCATCAAGAACAGTATGATTCGCGTGGGCGAATACCTGGATGATGAAACCTTACTTAAGTTAAACATCTTATTAAATACAAACTTAAACGGGCTGTCTATGGAAGAAATCAATCTTGGTATGATTTCCGCAATCAAGCAGAAGGCCGGAATCCACAGTGATTTAATCAGTGAAGTGTTGGACGCTGTTGCAGAAGCTATCAAGGCGGACGAAGACCTTGAGATTTACACCTCGGGTGCCAACAATATCTTCCGTTATCCGGAACTTGCAGACCAGAGAAAAGCCAGCGATTTGATTACTACTTTTGAAGAGAAGCAATTGCTTGGACATTTAGTGGAAAGCTCTATGGAAGACGGCAGAGACGGTGAAATTCAGGTATACATCGGTGATGAGAACAGAGTCCAAAGCATGAAGGATTGTAGCCTTGTTACAGCGACTTATGAGCTGGGCGAAGGTATGAGAGGTACCATTGGTATTATCGGACCAAAGAGAATGGACTATGAAAAAGTAGTTTCCACACTGAAAACCTTGAAACAACAATTAGATGATTTATACAAAAAATAACAAGGAGTCTATATATGGCAGAGAAAGAAAAGGATTTGGAGCTGGAAGAAGCGGTTGATGCTTCTGAAGCGGAAGAAATCATGGAAGAAGCTGAGGGAACAACGCAAGAGGTTTCCGAAGAAAATGAAACCGCTTCCGAAACAGAAGGAAAAGCATCTTCCAAATGGCTAAAGAAAAATAATAAAGACAAAGAAAAAATTGCTGAGTTGGAAGATAGAGTGATGCGTCAGATGGCTGAGTTTGAAAACTTCCGTCGCCGCACCGACAAAGAAAAGCAGGCTATGTTTGAAACAGGAGCCAGAAGTGTTATCGAGAAAATTCTTCCGGTTATCGACAATTTTGAAAGAGGGTTATCAACCATGTCCGATGCAGAGAAGGAAACAGGATTTGCAAGCGGCATGAATATGATATACAAACAACTTTTGACAGAGCTTGAGGGCATTGGCGTAAAGCCAATCGAAGCACTTGGACAGGAATTCGATCCGAATTTACACAATGCAGTAATGCAGGTGGCAAGCGAAGAATATGAGTCCGGCGTAGTTGCCCAGGAACTTTTAAAAGGATACACATATCGTGACACCGTAGTTCGTCACAGTATGGTAGCAGTAGCAGAATAATAATTATTTTTTATAGAATTAGGAGGAGTAAATCATGGGAAAAATTATTGGTATTGACTTAGGTACAACAAACAGCTGTGTAGCTGTTATGGAAGGTGGTAAACCAACCGTTATCGCAAATACAGAAGGCGCAAGAACTACACCATCTGTAGTAGCTTTCACAAAGACAGGCGAAAGATTAGTTGGTGAACCTGCAAAGCGTCAGGCTGTTACCAATGCAGAGAAGACAATTTCTTCTATCAAGAGAGATATGGGTACAGACAAAGGTCGTACCATCGACGACAAGAAGTATTCACCACAGCAGATTTCTGCTATGATTTTGCAGAAATTAAAAGCAGATGCTGAAAATTATTTAGGCGAAAAAGTTACAGAAGCAGTTATTACTGTTCCTGCATACTTTAACGATGCTCAGCGTCAGGCTACCAAGGATGCAGGTAAAATTGCCGGCTTAGATGTAAAGCGTATCATCAACGAGCCTACAGCAGCCGCTTTGGCATATGGTCTTGACAATGAAAAAGAGCAGAAGATTATGGTATACGACTTAGGTGGTGGTACCT
>JAZOSF010000125.1:0-7931 GCA_045657025.1 Lachnospiraceae bacterium
AAACATAAATACTTTAAATAAGTATACAAGATTTTACACCTCATAGCAAGATTTTCTAGCCCTTTACTGTTTTTAGTGTTATACTGAATTATATATAGGATTTACTGATTTTGGAGAGACCATGAACAAAAAAGGTTTACAGATTTTAGAATATCACAAAATTATAGCTATGTTGGCCGAAAAAGCTTCCTCTGATCCGGGAAAAGCCCTTTGTGAAGCGCTTTATCCTTCTGTTGTATTAGAGGAAATCGAAGAGGCACAGACGGAAACTGCCGACGCCCTTTCCCGTTTGTTTTCCAAGAGTAACATTTCTTTTGGTGGCAACAAAGACTTGGGTTTTTCCATTAAAAGTTTGGAAATCGGCAGCACCTTGTCCATATCCGAGCTTTTAAAAATCGCAGGCTTGTTAGAAAATGTAGCGCGTGTCAAAAATTACGGCAGACCGGAAAAAGATGACGAAGTACCGGATTCTCTTACTCCATACTTTGAGATGCTGCAACCGCTCGCACCGCTTTCTGCAGAAATTCGCAGATGCATTCTTTCCGAGGAAGACGTTGCGGATGATGCATCTCCAACCTTAAAGCATATCCGCAGACAAATACTTCTTGTGGGCGAACGTGTACACACCCAATTAAACAGTATGTTAAACGGTTCCATGCGCAATATGCTTCAGGATGCCGTTATCACCATGCGCAACAATCGCTATTGTCTGCCAATCAAAGCAGAATACAAAAGCCACGTTTCTGGCATGATACACGATCAGTCCTCTTCCGGGTCCACTTTTTTCATTGAGCCTGCTGCCATTGTAAATTTAAACAACCAGCTGCGCCAATTGGAAATAGAAGAACAAGAAGAGATTCAGGTAATTTTATCCACCTTAAGCGCCCAGGCCGCTGAGCACACCGTAGCACTTATGGACAATCAGCGTACCATGACGCAGTTAGACTTTATATTTGCCAAGGCAAAGCTTGCTATGGATATGAATGCCACACGACCTTTGTTTAACCAAGATCACTACATTCGCATACGTGGCGGACGTCACCCACTCTTGGACAAAAAGACTGTGGTTCCGATCGATATTCATTTGGGCAAAGACTTTGACCTACTCATTGTTACCGGTCCCAACACCGGCGGCAAAACCGTTTCCTTGAAAACGGTTGGACTTTTTACATTAATGGGACAGGCAGGTCTTCACATCCCGGCTTTAGACCGTTCTGAACTGGGACTTTTCACCAAAGTTTATGCAGACATCGGTGATGAACAAAGTATTGAGCAAAGCCTTAGTACTTTCTCCTCACATATGGTCAATATTGTTACCATCTTGAAGCACGCGGACTCAGACAGTCTTTGTCTTTTTGATGAATTAGGTGCAGGTACCGACCCTACCGAAGGTGCGGCGCTTGCCATTGCTATTTTAAATCACCTTCACGACAGTGGTATCCGCACAATGGCAACTACCCACTACAGTGAGTTGAAACTGTATGCTTTGTCCACACCATTTGTGGAAAATGCCTGCTGTGAATTTGATGTTGCAAGCCTTCGCCCGACCTATAGATTGCTTATTGGTATTCCGGGCAAGAGTAATGCTTTTGCCATTTCCGAGAAGCTGGGGCTTTCCAAAGATATTATCGAAGCTGCCAAGGAGCAAATCAGTGCCGAAAAAGAATCCTTCGAAGACGTAATTTCCAATTTGGAGCTCAGCCGATTGGCTATAGAAAAAGAGCAAAAAGAAATAGAAGCATACAAAAAAGAAATCAAAGTGTTAAAAGAACAGTTGGCATCCAAAAAAGACCGTTTGGACGATTCCCGCGACAAGATTTTGCGGGAGGCTAACGAGAAGGCCCGTGCTATTTTGCAGGAAGCCAAGGAAGTGGCAGACGAAACCATTCGCTCAATGACCAAAGCCGGTTACAATACGGTAGGTGACTTAGAACGCCAACGCCAAAAAGTTCGAGACCAAATAAATAAGAAAAACGAAAAACTTGCTATGAAGTCTGCTCAGGCTCCAAAGAAAGTTTTAACCGAAAAAGACATTCAAATTGGTGACAGCATCAGGGTGATCAGTTCCGGATTTACCGGCACAATCAGTTCGCTTCCTGACAAAAAAGGAAACCTCTTCGTGCAGTGCGGCATTATCCGTTCTCAGGTTAATATTAAAGACCTCCAACTTATACAGGAAGAACCGGAGAAGAAACCGATTTTGCAGCGCACCAATACCGGTAATATCAAAATGTCCAAGTCTTTTGGCATTTCTCCGGAAATCAATTTGCTGGGCGACACTGTAGATGAAGCCCTTGCAAAGTTAGACAAATATTTGGACGATGCATACCTTGCGCACTTGGGAAGTGTGCGTATTGTTCACGGTAAAGGAACCGGTGCACTGCGCACCGCCGTTCACCAGTATTTGAAACGTGCTTCTTATGTAAAAACCTTCCGTTTAGGCGAGCATGGCGAAGGCGATGCCGGCGTTACTATTGCGGAATTCAAACAATAAAGGAGAGATTTATGGTAAACAAACAGAAAATCTTAATTGTAGATGATGACGAAAACATTGCAGAGCTTATCAGCCTCTATTTAACCAAAGAATGTTTCGACACCAAAATTGTGCACGATGGCGAAAGTGCTTTAGAAGCGCACAAAATCTTCCAACCGGATTTAATTTTATTGGACATCATGCTTCCGCGTATGGACGGTTACCAGGTATGCCGCGAGTTGCGTACTTACTCCAGCACCCCAATTATTATGCTTTCTGCCAAGGGTGAGGTGTTCGATAAGGTACTCGGTTTAGAATTGGGGGCTGATGATTATATGGAAAAACCATTTGATTCCAAGGAATTGGTAGCTCGCGCCAAAGCAATTTTACGTCGCGTAAAACCGGCTGTTCAGGCAGCTCCTGCCAAGGATATCAAAAGTGTTTCCTATCCGGATTTGGAAATCAGCCTTACCAACTACTCTGTTACTTATATGAATCAGCGTATTGATATGCCTCCAAAAGAATTGGAATTGTTATATTTTATGGCGTCTTCTCCAAACCATGTTTTCACCAGAGAGCAACTTTTGGATCAAATTTGGGGCTATGAATACATTGGCGATACCCGTACCGTAGACGTGCACATCAAGCGTCTCCGCGAAAAAATCAAAGACCATTCCGCATGGCGCATTGCTACCATTTGGGGCATCGGTTACAAATTTGAGGTTAAGTAATGAAACGAACGATCTACCTAAAATTTCTATTAGGATATGCTATTTTCGGAATTTTTTCCTATGTGCTTATTGCCACCTATGTTCCGGATATGCTTACCCGCTACTTTGTGAGAGAAGAGTCTTCTACCCTTTATCAGGAAGCGGTTTTGATTGCAGACACGTATGCGTCTAAGCTTTATACCAACGAAATTTCCTTGGATACCGTAAAAAACCACATCGATTCCCTTACGGTATTTTTGGACGCTGACATTTGGATTTTAAACCCTAGCGGACGCTTAGTTTTGGACTCTTCCAGCCCTTTGGATGTAGAGGAAGTTCAAATCATTCAAAACTTTGACCCCTCCGTTTTTGCGGGCAGCTACTATACCATCGGAAATTTTTTCGAATACTTTGACTCTACCAAGCTTAGCGTTATGGCACCCATTATGTCCAACTACCAAATTTACGGTTATGTGGTAATTCATTCCGACTACAGTTCCGTCTTGGATAACTGTTATAGTCTGCAAGGTGCTATTTTCCTTTGCTTTGGCATATTGTTTTTGCTTTCTTTAATTATTTTAATTTTCTTTACAGGCTTTGTGTATGTTCCTCTTCGAAAAATTACCAACGCAACGGAGCACTATGCTTCCGGCAACTATCATTACGAGTTACAGCCGGACAGCAATGATGAAATCGGTTATCTTGCCGGCATTTTGTCTTATATGGCAAGTGAAATTGCACGTTCCGAAGACGACCAAAAAAAATTCGTAGCTAATGTCAGCCATGACTTTCGTTCTCCGCTCACCTCAATCAGAGGTTATCTGGATGCTATGCTAGACGGCACGATACCGCCGGAGCTTCACGAAAAATACTTGCGTATTGTTTTAAATGAAACAGAACGCTTGACCAAACTCACCAACGGATTGCTTCAGTTAAACAACTTAAATACCAAAGGGTTGCTCTTGGACAAAACACACTTTGACATTAATACGGTTATTTATGATACGGCCGCATCCTTTGAGGGCACCTGTCAAAAGAAAAACATCAAACTCCAGCTTTTTTTAACCGGCGATAAAATGTTGGTTCATGCTGATATGGGCAAAATTCAACAGGTTTTATACAACCTCTTAGATAACGCTATCAAATTCAGCCACACGGACTCTGTTATCAAAATCGAAACTACCGAAAAGAAAAACAAGCTTTATGTTTCCGTCAAAGACTATGGAATCGGAATTCCAAAGGACGAATTAAAGCTTGTCTGGGATCGTTTTTATAAATCAGATGCTTCCCGCGGTAAGGACAAAAAAGGTACCGGCCTCGGTCTTTCCATTACCAAGGAAATTATCCATTCTCATGGCGAAAATATAAATGTTATCAGTACCCAAGGTGCCGGTAGCGAATTTATTTTCACTCTGCCGATTTCCGAGGAAATGGACGAAATATAATATTAAAAATGGCATGACCCGAAGTTTTCTTCGCTCGTCATGCCATTTTTTTATTCTTTCCAGTGCAGTCTGTGAAGCTCGCCTTCTAACTGCATAGACTCAAAATTCTGCTGGCGAAGTGCTTCATATAAGCAAATTGCCACGGAATTTGATAAATTCAAAGATCGAATATCCGGAAGCATCGGAATGCGGATGCATGTTTCCTCGTAGTCTACAAGAATTTCCTCCGGTATGCCGGCACTTTCTTTGCCAAACATGATATAATCATTCTCCCCAAAGGTAACATCACTATATACGTGCTTCGCCTTGGTGGTAGCCATCCAAATTTTTGCTCCGGGATTCTTTTCCAAAAACTCTTCAAAGTTCATATAGCGATACAATTGTACATGTTGCCAGTAATCCATGCCTGCACGTTTTACTGCTTTGTCATCTAACTTAAAGCCCAACGGCTCAATAAGATGAAGCTTTGTACCGGTAGCCACGCAGGTACGCCCAATATTGGCAGTATTTTGAGGTATTTCCGGCTGATGTAAAATAATATTCATGCTATTTCATTTCCTCTCTCAGCTTTTCTACGAAACGTTTCATTCTGCTCATTGCTTCTTTTAGATTATCCAAAGAATACGCATAAGAGATACGAAGGAAGCCTTCGCCGGAATCACCAAAAGCAGTGCCCGGTACAACCGCAACCTTCTCAGCCTCCAAGAATCGAACTGCAAACTCATCGCTGGTAATACCAAATTCCTTAATGCATGGAAATACATAAAAAGCTCCATAAGGTTCAAAGCATTCTAAGCCCATTTCCTTAAATGCATGCATCAAAAATCTTCGTCTCTGATTATACGCTGCTCTCATCTCTGCTATATCATCATCTCCATCATGTAATGCCTTTATTGCCGCATACTGACTGGTAGTCGGAGCACACATAATAGCAAACTGATGAATCTTGGTCATCTGCTCGATGATTTCCTCCGGACCACATGCATAGCCAAGTCTCCAGCCTGTCATGGCATATGCCTTGGAGAAACCATTGATCAAAATAGTTCTTTCGTACATACCCGGAATCTCTGCAATAGATACGTGTTTTCCTTTATATGTAAGTTCTGCATAAATTTCGTCGGACATAACAAACAAATCATGCTTAATAATTACTTCTGCAATTGCCTCTAAATCTTCACGTTCCATAATTGCACCGGTAGGATTGTTTGGAAATGGCAAAATAAGCAGTTTCGTCTTGTCCGTGATGTGTTCTTCTAATTCTCTTGCAGTTAAACGGAATTCGTTTTCCGCTTTTAAGTTGATAACAACCGGTTTTGCTCCGGCCAAAACAGCACACGGCTCATAAGAAACATAACTTGGCTGCGGAATCAACACCTCATCGCCCGGATCACACATGGCGCGAATACCGATATCGATTGCTTCAGAACCGCCAACAGTAATAATAACCTGCTTGCGTGGATTATATTGCAAATTCTGCTTTCTTTTTAAGTAATTACAAATTTCTTGTCTTAACTCCAAAAGACCGCTGTTAGATGTATAAAAAGTACGGCCTTTTTCTAAAGAATCCATACCTTCTTTACGAACATGCCATGGAGTATCAAAATCCGGCTCGCCTACACCCAGTGAAATCACATCGTCCATTTCACTTACGATATCAAAAAACTTACGAATGCCGGATGGCTTAATATTAACTACAGTTTTTGATAAAGGATTTCTCATGATGTAAATAACTCTCTTTCGTCTTCATTTTTTCTTGCTAATGTAGTTCCATGGTCTTTATATTTTTTCAAAATAAAGTGTGTTGCTGTGCTCATAACAGGGTCCAAAGTTGCCAACTTCTCAGATACAAATCTGGATATATCCAATAATGTCTTTCCATCTAAGGTAACCAACAAATCATATCCACCGGAGATCAAATAAACAGAATTTACTTCCGGATATTTATATATACACTCTGCAATATTGTCAAAGCCCTGACCTCTCTGTGGTGTTACGCGCACTTCGATTAAAGCAGAAACTTTTTCTTTTGTAGTTTTTTCCCAATTAATCATAGTATGATATCCGCAAATGATACCTTCTGCTTCCATCTTGGCAAGCTCATTTACAATATCCACTTCCTCTACACCCAAAATCACTGCAAGTTCCTTGGTATTGATGCGACTGTTTTTTTCAATAATGGTTAATAATTCTTCTCTCATAATACACCTCTATATTTTATTAACTTCATCTGTTTTAGGTCTTTCCAAAAACCTTAATTCCTCGTCCTCTTCGCTGTATGTCACCAGCACGCGGTCGTTATTATCCGTGAGCCCGCCAATAACCGCTGCCGGGATACCGGCCTCTGCAAACCTATCAACCAGTGCTTCTCCGTCCTCTGTTACGAAAAGCCCGGCTCCTCCGGATAAAAGTTCATAAGGATTTAGTCCAAACACTTCACAGACTTCTATTGTTTCCTGCTTTACAGGTATTTTTTTTAATTCGATTCGAATGCCGGTCTCCGCAAGCTCTGCCACTTCCCACAGTGCTCTGAAAATACCACCGCCGGAAAGGTCATGCATAGCGCAAACTCCTGCTTTCATTGCAATGCCGGCTTCCGGTAAAATAGACATATACTGTCTGTATCCGGACGCTTCTGCAACCATTCTTGCAGGAAGTCTTTTTTCCAGCTCTTCCTTTTTCACTTCTGCGATTTTACCGGTTCCCTGAAGCCCGATCCACTTGGTCATAACTACATCCATGCCCGGTTTCATGGTCTTTGCTTGAAATCCATTAACCAGCCCCAAAGCGGTAACGGTTACAATCGTTTCTGTAACGTATGGGCTAACAGTTGTATGTCCGCCAAGTATGGTTATCTGATGTTCTGCCGCAAATTTCGCAGCCTCTTCCATCATATGTCTAAGTTCTGATTCATATAGTGCCTCCGGCAAAACCAAGGCAAGCTCTACCCCGAAAGCCTCCGCACCCCCGCAAATCAAATTGTTGCAGGCAGTTATCATCGCTTCCGCCACAACCATACGATGGCGGCCTGTGGCGACAGCCGTAGCGGAGCCTATATGATTTGTTCCTTCCTTCGTAACCGCAAGCAAGGCACAATCCGCACCTATTTTTGGCCCTTGAATAAGATGACATGCATTGTCTATCGTATTATTATTTTTTTGTACATATTTAAGTACGGAACGCTTTAAAACGCTCTCTGAAGCTTTTCCGATGTTCATGCTGTCACCTCAATCTTGATTTGTATTATTCTGCCGGTGTGACAATCGCGGCAACTACATTTTTTACGTGGTCTATATTGCCCGTAGC
>JAZOSF010000126.1:0-3582 GCA_045657025.1 Lachnospiraceae bacterium
GCCGGAATGTAGTTTAGAATTGTTTCAAACAAAGGCATCATGTCCTTGCCCGGAGTATTCATATCGAGAGATGCAATACCTGCCTTGGCAGAAGCAAAAACAAAAGGACAGTCTAATTGTGAGTCATCTGCTTCTAAGTCCAAAAACAGTTCTAATACCTCGTCTACAACGGCAGCAGGGCGGGCTTCAGGACGGTCGATTTTGTTGACACAAACAACAACCGGAAGTTTTAACTCCAAGGCTTTGCGTAGTACAAATTTGGTTTGTGGCATGGCACCTTCAAAAGCATCGACTACTAAAATAACGCCGTTTACCATCTTGAGTACACGTTCAACTTCGCCGCCGAAATCAGCATGCCCCGGGGTGTCGATAATATTAATTTTGGTGTTCTTGTAAGTTACGGCAGTATTCTTGGCCAAAATAGTAATACCACGTTCGCGCTCGATGTCATTTGAGTCCATAACACGTTCTGCGACTTCCTGATGTGCACTAAACACACCGGACTGCTTTAAAAGCTCATCCACAAGGGTCGTTTTACCATGGTCAACATGCGCAATAATTGCGACGTTTCTAACGTCTTCTCTTGTCTGCTTCATGGAGCCTCCTTAATATTTAAAAAACAATAAATCCACTTAAACCACGCCATTATAGCACCATAAAAGGACAGTTGCAAGGGATTGCGGGAGAAAAAATATATATTTTAGTATTTTGTGTAAAAGAAGAGAAAAACAGGAAAAAGGAAGTTTAGGTTTCTTAGTATTCGTCGAGACCTGCGGTGTGTTTAACTTCTATTTGCGAAAATCCTGTAGTAAAATTTATCATGTTTAACGAGCGACTAAAAAATACGTGGTGGTCGTTAAAAAATATAAGAACCAGTGTCAAAATCAGAAAGGGGAAATACGAAATGACCGGAAAAGAATTAGAAAACAACCAGGTAACGATTATTGGTGAGGTGGTGAGCACATTTACTTATAATCATGAAATTTATGGAGAGGGCTTTTACATGATGGAACTGAAAGTGGAACGATTAAGCAGTTCACACGATATTATTCCAGTAATGATTTCAGAACGCCTTATTGACATTACCAAAGATTACAGAGGATATTTTATGGAAGTGGAAGGACAGTTCCGTTCCTACAATCGTCATGATGAGAGAAAAAATAAATTAGTTTTGAGTGTGTTTGCGAGAGAAGCAAAATTTGTAGTATTGGATGAAGAAAATATGCCTGAAAGCAACAAAACCAATAGTATTTATTTGGACGGTTATATTTGCAAAGAGCCGATTTACCGCAAAACACCATTGGGTAGAGAAATTGCCGATTTGCTTTTGGCCGTAAACAGGCCTTACGGAAAAAGCGATTACATACCATGTATCAGTTGGGGGAGAAATGCCCGCTATGCAGGAAATTTCAAGGTTGGAGACAGGGTTCAGGTGTGGGGCCGAATACAGAGCAGAGAATATATGAAACGTTTGGATGAAGAAAATATGGAAAAACGTATTGCATATGAAGTGAGCGTAAGCAAGTTGGAAACCGTAACAGAAATGTAAATCATTTGAATAAAATTTTCGGATATAATCCTATTTGGTGTAAGTAAATTTAAATTTCCTTGTCTTGACAATAAATAAGTGGAATAATAAAATATAAGTAATATTTTAGGAGGTTTTCACATGACAAAAATAGATATTATATCCGGATTTTTAGGTGCCGGCAAAACCACATTAATTAAGAAATTGCTGAAAGAATCACTTGCGGATACCAAAGTAGTTCTTATTGAAAACGAGTTTGGTGAAATCGGTATTGACGGAGGCTTTTTGAAGGATGCCGGTATCCAAATCAAAGAAATGAACAGCGGTTGTATTTGTTGTTCTTTAGTAGGTGATTTTGGTGCGTCTTTAAAAGAAGTTTTAGATACCTACAAGCCGGAACGAGTTATTATTGAGCCGAGCGGTGTAGGCAAGCTTTCCGATGTAGAGAAGGCCGTTTTAAATGTGGATACAGAAGTAGACGCTGTTTTAAACAGTAAAGTTGCAGTAGTAGATGCGACCAAGTGCAAAATGTATATCAAAAACTTTGGTGAGTTTTTCATAAATCAGATTGAGTATGCCGATACCATCGTTCTTAGCAGAACGGACAAGCTTTCTCAGGAAAAGTTAGAGAAAGTGTTAGAAATGATTCGTGAGCGTAATGATCACGCGACTATTATTACAACACCTTGGGACCAGATTACCGGTGCTGATATTTTGGCTACTATGGAGCAGGAGAATGATTTGCTTGCTGTCATTTTAGAGGAGATGGAAGAAGAGCATGAGTGCTGCTGTGGACACCATCACCACGACCACGAAGAGCATGAGTGTTGTTGTGGACATCATCACCACGACCATGAAGAGCACGAGTGCTGTTGCGGTCACCACGGTCATGAGCATCATCACGAACATCATCATGACCATGGTGAAGAATGCAGTTGCGGTTGCGGCGGACACCATGAGCACGGACATCATCATGCAGATGAAGTCTTTACAAGTTGGGGCATAGAGACAGTGGCACAGTACACTATGGACGAAATCAATTCTATTATGGAAGCCCTGGAAGAGGAAGAAACATACGGCATGGTATTACGTGCAAAAGGTATGGTAGCCGGGGCGGATGGAACATGGATTTATTTTGATTATGTTCCGGGTGAAGCGGATGTAAGAGCAGGCAAGCCGGATGTAACAGGCAAACTTTGCGTAATTGGTTCTGGTTTAAAGGAAGAAAAGTTATCTGAATTGTTTGCTAAATAAAGGAGCAATATGAAACCAATTTATGTTATTAATGGCTTTTTAGATAGTGGCAAAAGTGAATTTATTAATTATACGATTGCACAGCCGTATTTCCAATCTCAGGAGACCACCCTTTTAATCCTTTGCGAGGAAGGGGAAGTGGAGTATGACGAGAAGGTACTTAAGCGTTCTCGTACGGTTTGTGAGTTTATCGAAGAACGAGAAGACTTTACTCCTGCGAAGTTAATTGAATTAGAAAAAAAGCACAAGCCGGGCCGTATTATTATTGAGTGGAACGGCATGTGGAACTACAAGGAAATTCAGTTGCCGTGGCATTGGAAGATTGAACAGCAAATTACGATAATTGATGGAAGCACTTTCCAGATGTATTATGCCAATATGCGTTCTTTGTTGGCAGAAATGCTTAGAAAATCCGAGCTTATTATTTTCAACCGTTGTGATGGAATGGAAGATCAGCTCAGCAGTTTTAAGCGTAATGTAAAAGCAGTAAATCAGCAGGCAGAAATTGTATTTGAAGATTCTGAAGGTGAAATCAATACACTTTTTGAAGAGGATTTACCATTTGATTTAAATGCAGATATCGTAGAACTGGATGACCAGGCATATGGTGTTTGGTTTTTGGATGCTTTGGACCATATCGAGCGATATGAAGGCAAAACATTCAAATACACAGCTACCGTAGCAAGACCGGAGCATTTTCCAAAAGATTATTTTGTTCCGGGCAGACTTGCCATGACTTGTTGCGCCGATGATATGGCTTTTTTGGGCTTTGCATGCCAATATGACGGTGCAGCGTCCTT
>JAZOSF010000127.1:0-2065 GCA_045657025.1 Lachnospiraceae bacterium
TGCAGGTGTACTAAAAAGAAAAAAATATCGTATTCGTATATATGATTGCTCCGATAAAAGTATTAAATTAGAGCGAAAGAAAAAGTACGGTGCGTATATTTACAAAGAAGCGGCAACGCTTACACGGGATGAAGTTTATAAAATTCTTGACGGAGATTATGAATTCCTTTTACATAGCGATAATCCTCTTTGCCGAGAGTTTTATATAGAATGTATGAGTAATGTAATGCGTCCGCGAACGATAGTGGACTATGACAGAGAACCATGGATATTGGATGAAGGTACGGTGCGTATCACCTTTGACATGGATGTGAGGGCAGCAGTTGGAAGTTTTGATATATTTGATCCGACTTTACCGACTTTGTCCGTTTTGGAGCCTGGAAAATGCGTAATGGAGGTAAAATTCACGGAGTTTTTGCCACAGTTTGTACGGGAAATTCTTCCTGACAGGGCTTCAGAATTTACGGCACTATCCAAATATGTGTTGTGCTATGAAAAAACCGAATATTTAAACAGTTTTAAATACTGGTATGAAAACTAATCGGGAGGGATTATAATGAGCATTCAAGATATGATCAAAAAATCTATATTAGAGTCAGGAGCTTTTGACGGGGCGAGCCTGACAAATATTGCACTGGGTATTGTGACAGCGGTGCTTATGGGAGCAGTTATTTATTATGTCTACAGTAAGTTTTATGTGGGCGTTATTTATTCCAGAAGTTTTGCTATTACCCTAGTGGGAATGACAGTACTTACCGCAATGGTTACACTTGCTATCAGTACCAATATTGTAATCTCTCTTGGTATGGTTGGTGCGTTGTCCATTGTACGTTTCCGTACGGCTGTAAAAGACCCGTTGGATCTTCTGTACCTGTTTTGGGCTATCACAACAGGCATCACTGCCGGTGCCGGCATGTATCTGTTGGTAGTGGTAACTGCGTTGGTTATGATTATTATGATATTATTCTTTTATAATAAGCAGCAGAAAGGTCGCATTTATATTGTAGTAGTGCATTATACAGGCGATGAAGCGGGAGATAATGTGGTTCGCGCCTTCGGCAAAATAAAGTATTTTGTAAAATCAAAAACAATCCGCAAAGGCAAAACCGAAATGGCCGTAGAAGTATATTGCAAGGATAATAATATGTTCTTCATGGAAAAAATTCGCGATATAGATGGCGTAGAGGACGTTACTTTAATCCAATATAACGGAGAGTATCACGGATAAGGTGCTTGAGTTATAAGGACGCACCGAAGTTTTATTCACAACTTCCTTTGTATTCATCCTTTTAACGACGGTAACGGAAGAAAGAGCCGATTGATCACAACTTTGCTCTTATACAGAAGTGGATTTTATATAGGTAAGTATATTTCCTTAGAAGCAAAGATTACTAAGAATAAGAACCAACACAAGAACTGTGTATTTTGATTTAATTAGTTAAGTCAAAATTAAAAGATAAGTATAAATCTCCTTGTTTTACAAATACTAACAGTACAAATTTGTAAAGCAAGGAGATTATTATATATTATGAAAGCAACAGGAATAGTTCGTAGAATCGATGACCTTGGTCGTATTGTTATTCCGAAGGAAATAAGAAAGACCTTTCATATAAAGGAAAGCGATCCGATGGAAATTTTTATAAATGGTGAAGGCGAGATAATTTTGAAAAAATACTCTCCAATGGGCGAGATGTCGTCTTTTGCAAAGCAGTATACGGACAGTCTTGCACAGGCTTCAGGACATATTGCAATTATAACGGATAGGGACACCATAGTGGCTGCATCCGGCGGGATGAAGGGCTGCGTGGGCAAGCGTGTCAGTAAAGGGCTGGAAGAGTGCATGCAGAGTAGAGATTTAGTGGTAGCGTCTAAGGGTCAGCGAGGCTTTACGCCTATTACGGATGAAAATAAAGATGATATCAGCGATGTGGCAATCGGCACCATTTTAGCAGCAGGCGATGTGGCAGGCAGTGTATGTTTGGTGGGCACCAAGGGGCATGCGGAGTTTGGTGAAATCGAAAAAAAGTTAATACAAACAGCAACCGGTTTTATCGGAAAACAACTG
>JAZOSF010000128.1:0-14399 GCA_045657025.1 Lachnospiraceae bacterium
CGTAACTTACAAGAACACCAAAATTAATATTATCGACACCCCGGGGCATGCTGATTTCGGCGGCGAAGTTGAACGTGTACTCAAGATGGTAAACGGCGTCATTTTAGTAGTGGATGCCTTTGAAGGTGCCATGCCACAAACCAAATTTGTACTACGCAAAGCCTTGGAATTAAAGCTTCCGGTTGTAGTTTGTGTCAACAAGATCGACCGTCCTGAAGCCCGTCCTGCTGCCGTTGTAGACGAGGTATTAGAGCTGTTTTTGGACTTGGAAGCAGATGACTCGCAATTAGACTGTCCTTTTGTTTTTGCTTCTGCCAAGGCAGGTATTGCATCTCTCGATATGAATACTCCGGGCAAGGACATGATGCCTTTGTTTGAAACAATTCTAAACTACATTCCGGCTCCTTGCGGTGATCCGGATTTGGGTACACAGGTGCTTATTTCCACCATTGATTACAACGAATATGTTGGCCGTATCGGTGTGGGCAAGGTAGACAATGGCACCATCCGCGTAAATCAGGAAGTGGTAATTGTAAATGCACATGAACCGGAAAAGCAGAAAAAAGTAAAAGTCAGCAAATTATATGAATTTGATGGTCTTAATAAAGTAGAAATAAAGGAAGCCAGCATAGGTTCCATAGTGGCAATTTCCGGCATTACCGATATTCATATTGGCGATACCCTTTGTCATCCGGAGCAGATTGCTCCGATTCCTTTTCAAAAAATCTCCGAGCCTACTATTGCAATGCATTTTGTAGTTAACGATTCTCCTCTTGCAGGTAAAGAAGGCAAGTACGTAACCAGCCGTCATTTGCGCGAGCGCTTATTCCGTGAGCTTAACACAGACGTTTCCCTTCGTGTAGAGGAAACGGACAGTGCAGATGCTTTTAAAGTATCCGGTCGAGGTGAATTACACCTTTCTGTTCTCATTGAAAATATGCGCCGTGAAGGATTTGAATTTGCCGTTTCCAAGGCAGAGGTTTTATATCACACTGACGACCGTGGTCACAAATCAGAGCCGATGGAACTTGCTTACATTGATGTTCCGGACGAATTCTCCGGTACTGTTATCGAAAAGCTTTCTCAAAGAAAAGGTGAACTTCGCAATATGGGCGTGGGTACCGGCGGTTACACCCGATTAGAATTTTCCATTCCTTCCAGAGGTCTTATCGGTTACCGTGGTGAGTTTATGACCGATACCAAGGGTAACGGTATTATGAACACTATTTTTGACGACTATGGCCCATACAAGGGAGATATCCAATATCGCAAGCAAGGTTCCCTTATTGCCTTTGAAGCAGGTGATGCCGTAACTTACGGTCTTTACAATGCACAGGACCGTGGTACTCTTTTTATCGGTCCGGGCGAAAAGGTTTACTCCGGCATGGTCGTAGGCCAGTCCGCCAAACCGGAAGATATTGAAATCAATGTTTGTAAGAAAAAACAGCTTACCAACACCCGTTCTTCTTCTGCAGATGAAGCACTTCGTCTTACTCCAAAGAAAGTTCTTAGTTTGGAACAAGCTTTGGAATTTATTGATACCGACGAATTGTTAGAAGTAACACCTACTTCTCTTCGTATCCGCAAAAAGATTTTGGACCCAACTATGAGAAAACGTGCAAACCGCTAATATATGTCGAGGTTATAAAAATCATAAGGAAGCGCATCTCATGGCAGGTCCATGCATAGATAATAGCATAAAAGAAAAGAGGACTCGGACGATATATCGTCCAAATCCTCTTTTTTTAATTTTTTTTATTTTTCTTTCAGCCTACTCTTCCGGTACCGGATAAAATACTTCTTCCAGCACTTCTACTTTACTTCGTCCTGCCGTTAACTCTGTTACTTCCTTGCAAAAATGCGTTACATCCTCGCCCGGCACAAGAACTACAATACGTACCTTGTCTGTGTACTCACTGCTCTCTTGAGTAAGCCCCTGCTGCCCCATGAAATACAAAATCTTGCCGATTCCGTTATAGTCCGTATCTATCTGAATTCGCTTGCCATACTTCATCATAGCGGTAGGGCAATGCTTCAGAGCCTCTTGCAAAGACTGGGTATAGGCACGCACCAAACCACCGGTTCCCAATAACGTACCTCCAAAATATCTGGTAACTACTGCTGCAATTCCTTTGATTTCAGAGCCCAACAGTACCTCTAACATAGGTCTGCCGGCAGTACCGCTTGGCTCCCCATCATCACTGCATCTGGTAAGTTCTCCACGTGTACCGATTACAAAGGCACTGCAATTATGCCTGGCATCATAATAGCGCTTCTTCATTTCTTCAATAAAAGCCACTGCTTCTTCTTCACTTTCCACTTTGCGAACATTTGCAATGAAACGGGATTTCTTTTCTATAATTTCTCCGGTAAAGGTTTGCCTCTCCTCTCCCGGCGTATGCAAAACTCTATAGCTTTCCTGCACTTTTGAATTTGATTCCATGCACAAACTCCTAATTATTTTATGTTATTTTACTATAACCTCTTTTTTTAGATAATGCAAGGTACATATTATATGACTAATCCAAGAATAATAAATAAAAACATAAGGAAATCTTCATCTATTTTACATCAAAACCACTTTATTTTATATTATTTTTTTGGTATAATAATATGACCTATAAGAAAGAAGGGATGAACTTTTATGGATTATAGTAAAAAAGGACTGAAGCAGAAACAACTGCATATAAATTCTAAGTCCGAAAAATTAAGACGAAAGTTTTTCATTAACATAAGCAAAGTTTTCCTGGTTTTTGCTATTGCCGGTGTTATTATTGGCGCATCCGCGGCACTGGGAGCTTTCAAAGGTTGTATTGATACTGCCCCTGATATTTCAAGTTCTGATGTTGCTCCGGATGGTTTCTCAACCTTTGTCTATGACAAAGACGGCAATCAAATGTCTAAGCTTGTTGCCAGCAACTCCAATCGAATTTCCGTGACTTTAGATCGCGTACCTCTTTATTTGCAAAAAGCATTTATTGCAATTGAAGACGGTAGCTTTTATGAGCACAATGGTATCGATATTATCGGTATTATCAGAGCCGGTGTTAAGGGTGTGTTGAGTGGTTTTAACTTTCGCTCCGGTGCAAGTACTATTACCCAGCAGCTTATCAAAAATACCATTTACGAAGACTTTATTAACGAATCTAAGCTTGAGAAAATAGAACGTAAAATCCAAGAATGGTATCTGGCTATTCAGATTTCCAATGAACTTTCCAAAAATGAGGTGTTGATTCGTTATTTGAACACTATTAACCTAGGACAAAACACATTGGGTGTTCAAGCTGCTGCTCATCGTTATTTTGGCAAGGATGTATCCGAATTAACCTTGTCTGAGTGTGCTGTAATCGCAGCAATCACCAAGAGTCCAACCGGTTACAACCCTATTATTAATCCGGAGGCCAATACCAAGCGTCGTCAGAATGTACTGGACGAAATGTTAAAATTGGAATATATAACCAAAGCAGAGTATGATGAAGCATTAAAAGATGATCCTTACACCCGTATTGCAGAGGTAAATCGTACTTATGTTGCAAGCGATAGTGTAACAAGTTATTTTGTAGACGCGGTAACGGACCAGGTTTACAACGATTTGCTCAAGGAAGGTTATACCGAACAGCAAGCTGAGAACTTGATTTATCGCAGCGGTTTGAAAATTAATACTACTATGGACCCTCACATTCAGTCTATCGTAGATGAGATTTGCAGCAATGAAAATAACTTCCCTCGTGTTTTTTGGCAACTTGGCTACCAACTTAGTATTGATAAAGCTAATGGCGAAACTCGTCATTACAGCACGGAAATGATGCAAAAGTATCTGAAGGATACTGGTTATGGTGCAAACGGTTACAAATCCAGTTCCAGAATGCTTTTCAAATCAGAGGAAGCAGCCTACGATGCTATCGAATATTACAAACGTTATGTAATGGGAGAAGGAGACGTTATCCTCGGCGAAAGAATTTCGATTTCCTTGCAGCCACAGATTTCCGTTGTTATTTTAGACCAACAAACCGGATATGTAAAAGCACTCCTTGGTGGCCGTGGAGAGAAAACAGTCAGCAAAGCCTTTAACCGTGCTACCGCTTCCACACGTCAGCCGGGTTCTTGTTTCAAAGTACTTGCAGCTTATGTACCGGCTATCGATTCCGGTATGTATACCTTGGCATCCGTACAAAATGATGCCCCATTTGCATATACCAGTTCCGGCGACGGCAATGACCGTCTGGTAAAGAACTGGCACGAAGAAAAGCAGGGTTATAAAGGACTGTTAAACTACCGTGAAGGTATTCGTTGGTCCAGAAATGTTATTACCGTAAAGGCTATGACATTAGTTACTCCACAGGTTGGTATGGACTATTTGCTCAACTTTGGGTTTACCACTCTGCTCTCCAAAACCAATGACAAAGGCTTTACCGATGTAAACCAGTCCTTGTGTTTGGGTGGTATTACACGTGGTGTTACAAACTTAGAAATGACGGCGGCATATGCAGCTTTAGCAAACGGCGGCAAATATATTGAACCGACATTATATACAACCGTTTTAGACAAGAACGGCAATATCATCTTAGACAAATCCAACAATCATCCTACACGGATTATTCGTGATACTACCGCTTGGCTTATAACCGATGCTATGGAGGATGTTGTAACAGAAGGTACAGGTACATCTGCTCGCGTAAGCGGTATGAAAGTTGCCGGCAAAACCGGTACAACCACGGACAGTATGGATGTATGGTTTTCCGGTTATACCCCTTATTATACCGGAAGCATCTGGCTTGGTTTTGATGAAAACAATGCCACATTGAATACTGCAGAAGAAAGTACCCATACCAAAATCTGGAGCAAAATTATGACAGAAGTTCATAAGGGCCTGGAAAACAAAGAAATCATGGAAAAACCGGAAAATATCATTTCAGTAAATGTATGCTCAAAATCCGGCAAGCTTCCAACCCCGGGACTTTGCGATGCCCACGTTTACCAAGAATATTTTGCACAAGGTACAGAGCCTAGCGAAAGCTGTAACGTTCATATGTATGGCCTTGTTTGTGAATCCGATGGTGTAATGGCCACCTTATATTGCCCTCGCAAAGTAGAAGGAGCTGTTGAACAGCTTCCTGTTGAACACCCTCTTTTACAGCCTGGTACCAAATTAGGTGCTGTGCTCCACTCTCTCGGTGAAAACACAGAAGATGTCGACATTGATGCATTACTTTCTACTGTACACATTGATACTACGGGGACCTGTCACCATACCTTTGAATACATGCTTAACCGTTATTGGAATGGTGATCCTGCAAACGGCGGATACGGTTATCCGGACGGTTGGTTTGACTCACATTAAGATCCCGAAAGCGCTAGAAATTTTTCCAAAAAACTGTTGACAAGTCAGTACATTCTTGATAGTATATTCAAGTAATGCTGATGTGGCACAGTAGGTAGCGCGCATCCTTGCTAAGGATGAGGTCGGCGGTTCAAGTCCGCTCATCAGCTGATAAAAACCCCTGAATTTCAGGGGTTTTTTTGTTGCTTATAAAAGACAATGGCAGATAGATTTTTCTACCTGCCATTTCATATTTTTTATTATTTCTCTTCTGCAAAAATTCTACGAACCTTACTCTTCAATCTCTGCAGCGCGTTATCCGTTGCCTTTTCCGTGCGGCCAAGAATTGCTGCAATCTCTCTTGTTGACATACCTATAAAGTACAGGTCCAGTACTTGTTTTTCCAAGTGGCTTAATTCTTCGCGAAGCTTCTCTTCCAGTTGAGCCATGTTTTCTTTATCAATCAAGGTTGCCTCCGGACTTTCGATGGCGGTCATGCGAATCAAACGCTCTCTCGCCTCCTTGTACTGTTCGCTGTCTGCTCCTGATAAGGAAGTATAGGAATTTAGCGGTGCATGTTTATAACGGTTGGAAGCCTCAATTGCCGTGAAAATCTGGCGGGATATGCAGAGCTTGGCAAAGGTTTGGAAGCTGGCATCTCTGCCCGGATCATAGTCTCTGATAGCCTTAAACAGCCCTATCATGCCCTCCTGCAACAAATCTTCATGGTCGGCACCAAGCAAGTACATATTGCCGGCCTGTCCACGCACAAGATATTTGTACTTGTCCATCAAAAAATCTACCACTGCTTTGTCGCCATCCATATAACGTGCAATTAATTCTTCGTCGTTTAAATCTTTGTATATTTCTCTCATATAAGTCTCTGTCTTACAATCTCATAAGCCAACACTCCGGCCGCTACAGATGCATTGAGGGAATCAATATCCCCCTTCATCGGAATGGATGCAATCATGTCACAATTTTCACGTACCAGTCGGCTCACACCATCACCTTCATTGCCGATAACCAGACCAATAGGTCCCTTCAAATTAAGCTTGTACATCTCGGTACCACCCATGTCTGCACATACAAACCACAGACCACGGTCCTTTAATTCTTGAATAGTTTTGGAAATGTTGGTTACCTTTACAACCGGTGTGAAATTGAGTGCCCCTGCGGAGGTACGTGCTACCGTCGCTGTCAACCCTGCTGCACGGTTTTTGGGAATAATTACGCCATGCGCTCCGGCAAGGTTTGCGGTACGGATAATTGCTCCCAAATTGTGTGGATCCTCGATGTTATCTAAAATAATAACAAACGGATCTTCGCCCTTTTCTTTGGCTTTTTCAAAAATATCTTCCAGTTCTGCGTATTCGTATGCTGCCGCATAGGCGATTACCCCCTGATGCTTACCGGTTTCTGAAATCTGGTCTAAACGTTCTTTTGTCACATATTTAATTAAAACGTCTTTTTTCTTGGCCTCTCTTTTGATGGTAGAAACCGGTCCATCCTGACATCCGTCCAAAATAAAAATTTTATCAATCGGCTTACCTGCACGAAAAGCTTCGATTACGGCATTTCTGCCCTCTATGGTAAATTCCGTATATCCCATATTGTCCTCACTCTCTATAATTCCAGTTCTGCATAGGTCAAACCTATCTTTATAAGCTCTAAAATACGCTCTGTCTGTTTGGTCAGATATAAATAGCCTAACACGGCTTCAAAACCCGTAGCCTTACGATATGCGGCTACAGATGCATTTTTGGCAACGGTATGTGATTTGGTATTACGACCACGCTTGTATACGCTTTGCTCTTCTTCGGTCAGCATGTCGTTTTCTACAAGTCCCTGTATCATCAGTGCCTGCGTTTCAGCCTTTACAAAACGGGTTGTTTTTTTGTGCAAATCATTGACCTGCTTATGACTCTTAAAAATCACAGCGGTGCGAATCATCAAGTCATAAATACAATCCCCAATATACGCCAGTGTCAAAGCAGGATAGCTTCGATAATCCTGCTCTGTCAACTGAAATGCCTGAATTATTTTATCTAAATCGGTAAGCGTCATTACGCTCTCTTCCATTTTACACCCTCTCTGGTATCTTCTAAGATAATACCCTGTTCTAAAAGCTCACCGCGGATTGCATCTGCTTTTGCAAAATCTTTTTCCTTCTTTGCAGCTTTTCTTTCCTCAATCTTTGCCAAAACGTATGCTTCCAATTCCGCATCCACGCCGCTTTCTGCTACTGCCTCTTCTTTTAAAAGGTCAAGGCTGAGTACATAATCAAAGCTTTCAATTGCAGCTCTCTTGGTTGCGCCGTTTAAGTCGCTCTTTAATACATCGTACAATAAGGTTATACCCATAGAAGTATTGACATCATTGCCTACTGCTTCTACAAACTTTGCTTTATATTCTACAACTGCTGCTTCATCTACAGGACCTGTCTTGTCTAAGTCTGCAACTCGTTTCTTTAATTTCTTGTAAGTGCCTGCTGCCTGGTCTAATGCGTCATAAGAAAATACCAGTGGTTTTCTATAATGAGACTGGAGGCAGAACAAACGATATGCTAATGGGTCATAGCCCTTAGATTCAATCAAAGACACCGTCAAAAATTCGCCTTTAGACTTACTCATCTTGCCTGACTGGTCATTCAAATGATGTACATGGAACCAGTAGTTACACCACTTATGACCCAAATAAGCCTCGCTCTGTGCAATTTCGTTGGTGTGGTGTGGGAACATATTGTCAATACCGCCGCAGTGGATATCCATATATTCACCTAAGTGCTTCATACTGATGCAAGAACATTCAATATGCCAGCCCGGATAACCTACGCCCCATGGACTATCCCATTTGAGTGCCTGGTCTTCAAATTTGGATTTTGTAAACCAAAGAACAAAGTCGTTTTTATTTTTCTTGTTAGTATCTTCTGTTACATCATCACGTACACCAACCATCAAATCTTCTTCGTTGTGATTACCGAATACATAGTAATCCTGAAGCTTGGATGTATCAAAATAAATGTTCTCGCCTGCCTGATATGCATAGCCTTTTTCTAAAAGGGTCTGAATCATTTCAATAAAGCTATCGATGCAGTTTGTAGCAGGTTCTACTACGTCAGGTGTTTTGATATTTAACTTCGCGCAATCTGCAAAAAAGGCATCGGTATAAAACTTTGCAATTTCCATAACAGACTTATTTTCACGCTTTGCACCCTTTAACATTTTGTCTTCGCCTTCGTCTGCATCAGAAGAAAGGTGACCTACGTCTGTAATGTTCATAACGCGCTTTACATCATAGCCTTCGTAACGGAACATCTTCTCCAAAACGTCTTCCATAATATAACTTCTGAGGTTACCGATATGCGCAAAATGGTATACGGTTGGTCCGCAAGTATACATATTTACTTTGCCTTCTACATTTGGCACAAAGTTTTCTACATTTTTTGTAAGTGTATTAAAAAGTTTCATTCCTTTTTCCTCTCTTTATGAATTTTGAGACACCATATCTGCTAGCTTCTGTACCATTGCTTCTAACTCCTGTACACGCTCCTCCATAGTGCTCTCGCTGTTTTTTAATTCGTTGATCTCTTCCTTGATAGGGTCAGGTAAATCCACCTGATTTAATTCTATACTTGGGCAAGAAATATTGTTGCGCTTTACGATGCGTCCCGGAATACCTACTACGGTACAGTTGTCTGGAACAGGGGAAAGCACCACGCTTCCTGCACCTATTTTACAATTGTCACCTATTTCAAAAGACCCCAATACCTTGGCACCTGCGCTAATCATAACATTGTCGCCGATGGTAGGATGACGCTTGCCGCTTTCCTTACCGGTACCGCCTAATGTTACGCCCTGATACAAGGTCACGTTGTTGCCTATAATAGCAGTCTCACCAATTACTACGCCGTGTCCGTGGTCAATAAAAAGGCCTCGACCAATGGTAGCACCCGGATGAATCTCAATGCCGGTCCTTCTGGCACTACGTTGGGACAAATATCTTGCCAAAAAAAAGTGTCCTTTTAAATACAATTTGTGTGACACCCTATAATTCATAATAGCCCGAAAGGAAGGATATAACAACACTTCCCAGTCGTTATGCATAGCCGGGTCTCTTGCTTTAATGATCGCAATCTCTTCTCTGATTCTGCTGATAACACCCATAAAAACTCCTTGCTTCACTTCCCTCATTACTCGCAAAAAAACGGACTATTCCTCTCCATAGAGACGAATAATCCGCGGTTCCACTCTAATTAAAGCATATGCTTTCACTCAATGTGTGTAACGGCACAACCCGTTGCAAGATACTAGAATTCCCCTGCAAAGCTCACGAGCGCACTTCACAATTTACTCCTTAGGAATGCTTTCAGCCGGTGACACTCCCTCTCTGAAAAGATTTACATTGCTACTCTTCCCGTTCATTGCCTCTGTCAAATAGACCATATATTATTAGGATATGCGACAGAAGCAAATTTGTCAAGTGCTTCAAAATTATTGTATTATAATTGCTTTACAGTCTCGGTAAGACGTTCGACCTGAGCCTGAGCATCTTCTAAAGAACTGCCCTTAACACCCATGTAGAACTTAATTTTTGGCTCTGTTCCTGAAGGACGGGCACAGCACCACGCACCATCCGTAAGCTCAAAATACAATACGTTAGAACTTGGAAGTCCGGTTTGTGTTTCAGCTTCGGTCACTGTGTCAAACACCTTGCCGGTCTTATAATCACGTACCACCAATACTTTCTTGTCGCCAAATTCCTTAGGCGGATTGTTGCGAAGCTTGTCCATAATCGCCATAATCTGTTTGCTGCCTTCGATTCCCTTTAAAGTAATGGTATATTGTGTTTCTTTGTAATAACCATACTTCTCATACATCTCAAGCATCATATCCCAAAGAGAAATTCCCTGTACCTTGCACCAAGCAGCTACTTCACACAAGCACATTACTGCTACGACAGCATCCTTGTCTCTTGCATGGGTTCCTGCCAGACAGCCGTAGGATTCTTCTAAGCCAAATACGTAGTTGTTAGAACCGGTTTGTTCAAAAAACTTAATCTGCTCGCCAATATACTTAAAGCCGGTCAAAACTTCTACAAAGCGTACGCCATACACCTTTGCAATTTCTTTTGCCATATCTGTAGTAACAATGGTAGAAACCACTGCCGGATTCATAGGCATGGTTCCATTCTTTGTTCTTTCACGCAAAATATATTCGCAAATCAATATACCGGACATGTTTCCGGTAAATGGAATGTACGCACCACTCTTTGTGTCCTTTGCATAAATACCAAGACGGTCTGCATCCGGGTCGGTTGCAAGTACTATATCTGCACCTACTTTTTCGGCCAACGCAAGGGCAAGTGTAAATGCCTTTGGATCTTCCGGATTTGGATACTCTAACGTAGTGAAATTCGGGTCGGGCATCTGCTGTTTTGGTACTACATATACCTGCTCAAAACCTAATTCTTTGAGAATCCGGCAAACAGGTACATTTCCGGTACCATTAAACGGTGAATACACAATTTTTAAATCCTTGCAGGATTCTTTGATAACCTCAGGATGAATAATCTGCTTCTTCAATTCTGCCATATATGCATCATCAATTTCTTCACCGATAACCTGATATAATCCGGACTCAATAGCAGTCGCTTTATCCATAGTTTTTACAGTATAATAATCTGTAATGGCACTTACTTCAGCGATAATCTCCTTATCCTTTGGAGCGGTAATCTGAGCGCCATCCTCCCAATACACCTTGTAACCATTGTACTCAGGCGGATTGTGGGAAGCGGTAATTACTACGCCGGAAATACAACCAAGCTTGCGAAGTGCAAAGCTAAGCTCAGGAGTAGGACGAAGGCTGTCAAATATGTATGCCTTAATGCCGTTAGCTGCCATACAAAGTGCTGTTTCCTCTGCGAACTCCGGTGAAAAACGTCTGGAATCATATGCTATGGCAATGCCCCTGTCTGCGCCGCCCTGCTTCAAAATATAGTTTGCAAGCCCTTGAGAAGCTTTACGTACGGTGTAAATATTCATGCGGTTCGTGCCAGCACCAATTGCACCACGAAGACCACCTGTGCCATATTCCAAATCACGATAGAAACGATCTTCGATTTCTTTTTCGTCACCACGAATTGCTTCTAACTCTGCCTTTGTATCCGAATCAAAATAAGGATCTGTACACCAAAAATCATAGTGCTGTTTGTATAAATTCATTATTTAATACCCTCACACTTTTTGTTTGCCTTGCAGCCGCCACAGCCTGCACAGCCTGCTTCATTTCCCACTTCCATAGCCACCATACTTCTCGGGCTTGTCAAAAGGCAGATTGCCTGTGCAGAAATGCCTTCGCCTGTGCCGGTAAAGCCAAGTCCTTCTTCGGTGGTTGCTTTTACATTTACCTGATCCACATCAATTCCCAGGCACTTTGCAATGTTGGCACGCATAGTGTCTATATGCGGACGCATCTTTGGCGCTTGTGCAATAATAGTTGCATCGATGTTTTCAATAAAATAGCAGTTTTCTTCTAACAAATTGCCCACACGTTCCAGCAGTTTCATAGAGTCTGCATCCTTATATTGCGGATCTGTATCCGGAAAATGCTTGCCAATATCGCCAAGTGCTGCTGCCCCTAAAAGTGCATCAGAAATTGCATGCAACAACACATCTGCGTCGGAATGACCTAACAGTCCCTTCTCATAAGGAATCTTCACTCCACCTATAATTAATGCTCTGTCCGGCACCAATCGATGCACGTCATAACCCATACCTATTCTCATGTTTTTCCCTTTCATTTATGCTTAAAGCTACGCTTTCTAACCGGTAGTCAGTTCAAATATCAATAATTCCACACTCATCTTGTCCTGAAGTGTACCGTTTTTAATAGCCTCGTCTGCCTGAATGCAGCGTTCCAAAGCATGCTTTAACTGGCTTGTTTTATAAAGGCTTGCCTGCTTAATATATTTGCTAACTGCAAAAGTCGGTGCTCCCACTTTTGCTGCCATAGTTTTGGTGTCTACACCGCGCTTTTTTAAATCCTTGATTTGCAACAAAATATTCATATGTCGACCAATCAAAACCAAAATACGGATAGGTGGCTCACGAAGTGCCTGTAACTCATTATATAATGCAAGTGCTTTTTGTTGATCACGCACACCAATAGCATCCACCATATCAAAAATGTGCCCAGTTATGCGAGCAATACATACTGCTTCCACATCCGCAAGCTCAATTACAGACTTGTCAAGTGTGTAGCAAAGCAGCTTTTCTAATTCCAAGCGGATAATATTCATATCCGTTCCGGTCTTTTCCAAAAAGCACTCTAACGTTTGCCCTGTAATCTGCTTGCCTTCTTTTTTGAGCATGCCGAGAATCCACTTTTTGAGGGTGGCTTCATCCTGAACGCCGAACTCCACACACAATCCCACTTTGTCTGCTGTTTTAAAAAGCTTGCTACGCTTATCGCAATCGCTGTCCACTAAAATCCACACCGTCGTTTCACAAGGTTCTGTCAAATACTCTGCCAGCTCTTCGCCGCCACTTTTAAAGATGCCGGTATTCTCCAGCACAATCACTCGTCGCTCTGCAAAAAAAGGCATGGTTTCTGCAAAATCAATTAGTTGCGGAACGGAATAGTCCTTTCCCTGCACATGCAAGAAATTCATAGCATCTCCATCGCCAAGTGTCGCTGCTACAAGCTTATCTCTATACTGTTTTTGTAAATATGCCTCCTGTCCGTATAGTACATACACATTGCGGAAGCTTTGATTATTAATATCATCCAGAATACGCTTCATAGAAACCTCTTGCCTTATGTTTGTCAGATACATGCTATTTTATTTAGTATATCAAAAAATCAGGGTGCCCGTCAACGCCAGCTTCTTACCATTATTTTCTTATTTACTTCTACTATAATAGCCCCTTGTCTGCCGGTATACCATAGCTTGGCATCGGTTTCCTGCATGCGGGATACTGCCTCTGCATGCGGATGCCCATAGGAATTACCGGGACCGTAAGAAAGAATAATGTGCTCCGGCATAGCTTCACTTAAAAACTCAGAAGAATTGGAATACTTCGAACCATGGTGTGCCGCTTTGAGTACACTAACATCACCTGAAAAAACCAACTCTTTTTCCTGCTCAGCGTCGATGTCTCCGGTAAATAGCACGCGATGTCCTTGATATGTAAATAAAAGTACTTGAGAATATCCATTGGCGTCTGCTACATCCCTATAGTGTTTAACCGGATGCAAAACCTCCAGCTCCATTTCCCCAATTTGTAAATGGTCTCCCAAACCCAAACTAACCACCGGTATTTCAAACGTATCCGCAAGCATAATTAGCTCCGCAAATTCCTGATGCAATATGTCCTGCGCAAGCATAGGCAAAATAATCCGTCCAATTTTCACATGGCTATGTTCATAATTTTGAAGCCACTGCAAAATACCATTCATATGGTCTGCATCTGCGTGACTGATAAACACGCCGTCCACCTTGGAAATCCCATAGTATTTTAGACAGGGTAACAAAACATTGTCCGCCACCTTGCTTTCACTAGTACTGCCGCAGTCCACCACATATGCCTCTTGTCCATACTGAATCACCGCGCAATCCCCCTGTCCCACGCTTAAAAATCTGCAAGTCAAACCGGGAACCGGCCTTATCATTAAGATGGCAACTGTTGTTAATACACCTCCACAGACTACGCAATTCATCCACTTTCTTTTTTCTTGAAGAAACATATATCCTGCTACCATTAGACACACATAATAAAGTACTATCTGCCAAGCTGTCGGAGCCCCCAATACCAAACAATGTCCCGGAAGTTTTTGGCTTTGCAAACACACCTGCTCATATCCCCACAAAAGGCCCTGGCAAACTCGCACAAGCGGAAAAACTAGCACATCTACGCTCACTGGCAATGCCAACACCAAAATACCAAAACCTACAACATAAGGCAAAAACGGAAGCACCATTACATTAATAAGCATGCTGTAAACCGGATATTCGTAGTAAAAATATAACTGTATCGGAAGCGTTGCCGCTAAAATACCAACACTTCCGGAAAACAATT
>JAZOSF010000129.1:0-12489 GCA_045657025.1 Lachnospiraceae bacterium
ACCCGTCCGCCACTAACTTAAAAATCACTAGGTTTCATTTTAAGTCCGTTCGACTTGCATGTGTTAGGCACGCCGCCAGCGTTCATCCTGAGCCAGGATCAAACTCTCATGTTCAATCTCTTGGTCAAAATCTCGCTAGCTGTTCACTAAGCTAATTTTTAAACCGTTCTTACTGTTTTAAGGTTTTGTTCTCTGAATTTCTTCCAGATGAGATGACCTTGCATCTCATTTATTAGGAATCTTTCAGGGTTGCATTGCTGTTTATTTGTCAAGGTACTTTGAGTTCTAGACTCAGCACATTTGTAAAAAAATGTGACCGCAGAAGGAGGGATTTGAACCCTCGCGCCGCTATTAACGACCTGCACCCTTTCCAGGGGTGTCCCTTCAGCCTCTTGGGTACTTCTGCAAACTACAAGAAATACGCTGTATAGCATCGTTCTTCTCTATATAGGATTGCGTTCTATACTCCGAGGAGCCAGCACTCCAGCGGAGAGGGTGGGATTCGAACCCACGCGCCCTTCCGGACAAACGGTTTTCAAGACCGCCTCGTTATGACCACTTCGATACCTCTCCGTATCCGCTTTTATCAGCGACAATTAGTATCTTATCAAAACTGCTACTAATTGTCAACAATTTTTTTTAACTATTTTCGTTTTTTTATATTAGGAAAAAACAGGATTATAACACAACAAAAAACGGGGTCACGGCTAAACCATGACCCCATATATTTTTTAAGATTATTCTTTTACAGCACCAATGTTAACACCCTTTACGAAGTAATCCTGTAAGAATGGATATACGATCATAAATGGAATGATAGCACACATAATAGCTGCATTAAACAATGTTTCCTGCGATACCGGATATTGTGTAACCGGCGTATCACCATCCATGATAATGGTTCTCAGTTTATACTGGAAGTTAACCTGATCAGGATCTGTGATGTAAATCTTAACTGTGGTGTAATCGTTCCATGTACCAACTGCAAACATCAAACCGATGGATGCTAAAGCAGCTTTGGATAACGGAAGAACGATTGTGAAGAAAATTCTCATTGGAGAACATCCGTCTATCTGTGCCGCTTCAAACAAGGAACCAGGGATGCCTTCGAAGAAGTTTCTCATCAGTACCAAGTTGTAAACATTCATACCATGTTTAAGAACAACGATCCATAAACTATTCAACAAACCTAATTTCTTAACTACCAAGTATTCAGGAATCATACCACCACTGAAGATCATAGTGAACAGTAACATATATGCAAAAACCTTACGTCCAGGCATTTCAAACTGAATAAGTACATAACCACCCAATGTAGATAATGTAAGACCGAGCAATGTACCGAATGCAGTTGTAATGATAGAGTTCAAAAATGGTCTGTATAATCTCTTTGTCTCAAGAATAGCTTTGTATGCATCAATAGTGAACTTCTGTGGCCAAAATCTAATGGTTGTAGAGCTATATGCATCCAAGGAATCCATAAGCACTTTCCACAATGGAACAACAATAAGTAATCCTAATAAAATAAATACGCCATAGTTTACAATTGTAAACAATGAAATTTTCTTTTTTGGTTTTTTATAAACTAAATTTTCTACACCTGCCATTGTGCACACCTCCTTAAACAATACCGCGTCCGCGTACCTTCTTACTTGCCCAATCACAGATAAGCACTAAGATACAACCAACGAGAGATCTGAACAAACCAACAGCAGTTGTATAACCATAGTTTGGCATTGCAATAGCAAATGTCTGTCTATAAATATATGTAGCAACTACGTCAGACACATCACGAACCGCATCGTTATAAAGTACGAATACTGATTCGAAAAGATTCATAACCTTAGCAAGGTTAAGAATTAATACTGTAATAATTGTATTTGCCAAAGCCGGCATTGTGATATAACGCATCTTCTGGAAACGTGTAGCACCATCGATATCACCAGCTTCGTATAATTCAGGACTGATACCTGAAAGTGTTGCAAGGAAGATGATAGTTCCCCAACCGGTATCTTTCCAAAGGTTTACTATGTAGTAAATAGTTCTCCAATACTGAGGCTTTGCCATCCAGTAAATGAAATCGCTTGTGCTCTCATAAACACCCCAATCCAATAACATGTTGTTAAAGAAACCTGTAACGGATGGTGATAAAATTAATGAGAAGATAGATGCTACTACTACCCATGACATAAAGTGTGGAAGGTAAATCAACGTCTGAAGAAGTTTTTTAACTTTGATGTTCATCATTTCATTTAAGAAAAGAGAAACAACAACGGACGCTGCTGTTGTAAGAAGCAACTTAATAATAGACAACTCCAATGTATTAACAAAAGAGGTCCAGAAAGCAGGCTTAATTAATACTGCTTTAAAGTGCTTTAATCCTACAAATACAGGTTTACCTACCGGCTTATAATCATAAAATGCATATCTTACACCAAGCATTGGCCAGTAATGCATAATAATCAAGAAAACAAGAACCGGAATGAGCATAATATAGAAACCTCTGTGGTTCCAAATACGCATGCCCAAGGACTTTTTCTTTACAACTACTCCTAACTCATTGTTAGAATTCTTTTTTCCTTTTCCCATAAGACATTCTCCATCTCTAATAAAAAAATGTGTTTTTATCTCATAAAAATTTAAGATAATTCCTAAAAAAATAATACACTATCCACACCAAAAAGTAAAGCCCTTTTTTGGTTATATTATTGTTTTTGCACTACATTTTTTATCTTTTTCCGTTATTTTGTCAAAGGATATATGTTTTTCTTATAGCAAGCACTTGTCAATATATACATATACTGTTAAAATTAACCTAAAGAATTCATCAAAATATATTATTTCCACGGAGGATATGTATATGTTTAGCCCAAACATCACAAAACCGGAAGCTCAAGGCATTGCTTCCAAGCACATTACATGCTTAATTGAACGTCTCGAAAATCTGGATATTCCTATGCACAGTGTCCTAATCGCACGTAATGACCAATTAGTTTATGAAGGATATTACAAACCATATGATTCTGCCAAACAGCATCGCATGTTTTCCATCACTAAGACATATGTTTCCCTTGCTATCGGGCATCTTATCACCTTGGGAACTATTCATTTAGATGATCACATTGTAGATTACTTCCCTGAGAAATGTCCTGAAAACATCCATCCATGGATTAAGGCTATGACCATTCGTAACATGCTGGAAATGCGCACTTGTCACAGTGCTACTACATACAAAAACAACTTAAAAGCAGATTGGGTAGGAAGCTTTTTCACTACTGCACCTGACCATCCGGCAGGCACTGTTTTTCATTATGACACCAGTTCACCTCATGTACTTTGTGCTTTAGTTGAAAAATTAACCAAAAAGCCATTATATAATTACATTCGCGAAGATGTCTTCCCGGAATTGGAATTGTCTAAAGAAGCATATATTCTTCCCGATCCATTCGGATTATCTATGGGTGGTAGCGGACTTTGTTGTACCTCATTAGATTTAATGAAGATAGGACACTTTTTATTACATGATGGAATTATTAATGGCAAGCAAGTTATTAGCAAAGAATATTTAGCTTTGGCCACCGGAAATTTAAACCCTACCATCGTTAAGTCTCCGGCCCTTAGTGAGAATCAAGGTTATGGTTTCCAAATTTGGCGTCATGCCCGAGGCGGTTATGCTGCATACGGAATGGGTGGACAATTTATCATCGTTGTTCCTGAGAAAAATTTGATTTTTGTTTCAACCGCAGACAACCAAGGATATGCCGGTGGTAACGCGCACATTCACGCTGCTTTCTTTGAAGAGATTTTAGATAATATTTCCGATACACCAATAGAAGTAAATGAGCAGGATGCATTAAAGTTACAAGAGCTTACAAAGAACCTTTCCATCACTCCGGTAAAAGGTGCAACAACTTCCTCCTATGTAGATAAAGTATCCAATGTTTCTTACAAACTTTTAGAAAACAAAGCCAGTCTTACCGATATCAGAATCGATTTGAATGACACTGCCGGTACTCTTTCTGTAAAAGGTGCTTCTTTTAGCGGTGATATTCACTTTGGTATTGGTTCTATGGCAGAGGGCAAACTTCCTGTTTGTGACTTTTATTATGTTGCCAGCGCTGCATGGCTGACAGATCAAGTACTTTACATCAAATGTCATATTTGTGATACTTCCGTTGGAAATATCCACATCCAGCTTCATTTTGAAGACAATCAATTGACCATATATCAGCGTGTCGTTGAAGAAACTATGGCAAAAGAATTTGTACCGGGACATTTTATCGGTTATTCCAACTAGCAAGAACGGCTGTGCCTGACATACAGACACAGCCGCTTTTTTATGCTCTATTAATCTTCATTGTAAGTGAAATACGTTTTTTGGCTGCATCCACACTCATAACCTGAACTTCTACTACGTCACCAAGCTTAACCACATCTAATGGGTGCTTGATATATTTTTCACTCATCTGTGAAATGTGTACAAGTCCATCCTGGTGTACACCAATATCTACGAAAGCACCGAAATCGATAACATTTCGTACGGTCCCCTTCAAAATCATGCCAGGCTTTAAATCTTTCATATCCAAAACATCACTTCTAAGGATCGGTGCCGGCATCTCGTCTCGCGGGTCACGAGCCGGTTTTACCAATTCCTGAATCATATCATTTAAAGTCATTTCGCCTACGCCAATTTCTGTAGCCAACTTCTTTTTATCCATTTTGGAAACAAGTACAGACACGGTTTTGCCAAGCCCCATCTCTCCGAAAAGAGCTTCCTTATCCAAATTCAGTTTGGTGAGCAATTTTTCACAAGCTTCATAAGATTCCGGATGCACACTGGTTGCATCAAGCGGATTGTCTCCACCGGCAATTCTCATGAAACCCGCACACTGCTCATACGCCTTTGGTCCTAATTTAGCCACCTTTAAAAGTTGCTTGCGATTGGTGAATCTTCCGTTGGCTTCGCGATACTCTACGATATTTTTAGCAAGTGTTTTGCTAATTCCGGAAATGTATGCTAAAAGCGGTGCAGAAGCGGTATTTAAATCTACGCCGACTTTATTTACACAATCTTCTACCACGCCGGTTAAAGTATCGCTTAATTTCTTTTGATTCATGTCATGCTGATACTGACCTACACCGATAGATTTCGGATCAATCTTTACCAATTCTGCCAGTGGGTCTTGTAAACGTCTTGCAATACTTGCCGCGCTTCGCTGTGCCACATCAAAATCAGGAAACTCTTCTGTCGCCAACTTGCTGGCACTATACACAGAGGCGCCCGCTTCATTTACGATAACATACTGAACCGGATCTTTAATCTCTTTTAATAAAGAAACAATAACTTGTTCAGACTCTCTGGATGCCGTACCATTACCTACGCTTATTAAATCAATATGATATTTGCTGATAAGTTTCTTTAACTCTCTCTTTGCTTCTTCCACCTTGTTCTGTGGCTCTGTAGGATAAATAACCTTGGTGTCCAGCACTTTTCCGGTGGCATCTACTACTGCCAACTTACATCCGGTACGAAAAGCCGGGTCCCAACCAAGAACTACCTTGCCCGCTACCGGAGGTTGCATCAAAAGCATTTCCAAGTTCTTGCCAAATACATTGATGGCGCCATCTTCCGCTTTTTCAGTCAGTTCATTTCGAACTTCTCTTTCAATTGCCGGAGCAATCAATCTATCATAGGCATCCAATACCACCTCTTCTAAAATTGGTGTGGTGTAAGGATTATCTGTAGTAATCACTTGTTTTTGCAAATATCCGATAATGCGTTCTTCCGGCGCCACGATTTTTACGGTTAAGATTTTTTCCTTTTCACCACGATTCAATGCCAGTACACGGTGACCGGCAGATTTTGAAATTTTCTCTTCATAATTATAATAGTTTTCGTAAACGCTCTTAACTTCTGCATCTTTGGCGGTACTCTTAATAGTGCCCTCCTCCATAGTCAATTCACGGATAAACGTTCGATAATCGGCTTCATCAGATATTTGCTCTGCAATAATGTCTTTTGCACCCTGCAATGCTTCCTCTGCCGTCGCCACTTCTTTTCCCTCTTCGTCAGAAATATACTTTGCAGCTTCTACTAATACATCAGCCGTAGCACTTTGTTCTAAAATAAATGTAGCAAGCGGTTGCAAGCCCTTTTCTTTTGCAACGCTGGCGCGGGTTTTTCTCTTTGGTCTGTAAGGACGGTATAAATCCTCTACCATGACAAGGGTTTCTGCAGCCAAAATCTTTTCCTTTAATTCATCCGTAAGTGTGCCCTGCTCTTCGATGCTCTTTAATACCTGTTCCTTTTTCTCTTCCAAATTTCTAAGGTACTGCAATCTGTCATACAGATCACGCAATTGCTCATCATTCAAAGCACCGGTAACCTCTTTGCGGTATCGTGAAATAAATGGTATGGTGTTGCCCTCATCAATCAGGGTTACGGCAGCTTCCACCTGCGTTTTTTTGATATTTAATTCTTGTGCGATTTTTAAACAAATATCCATGTACTATTCCTCTTTATGGGTCTCTATTTGCATAAGTTGCATACACATTAAGTATACAGCTTTTTTATATATAATTCAAACATTTTTCACACTTTGACAGCCAACTATCGTTTGCATTTAACCCCCAAAAATGATATACTTTTTATACTGTTACATATAGAGGAGGAATTTTATAATGTATAAAACAAACCAACAACTGAAACAGGAAGCCAAGCAGGCTCTGTCAGGGAAATGGGGCATTGCTGTTTTGATGTCTCTTTTTACCATTGTTTTCACATATTCCGTTACTAGCCCATTGATAAGTATTGTTTGCACGATTTTGGGTGTTATTCTCAACGTGGGTTTTTTGAGTTTCTTTCTTAAAATCTGCTGCAACCAAAAAGAAACCGCAAACTTTGGCGATTTGTTCTACGGATTCCAATGTCATCCTGGCAAGGCTATTTTATTAGCTTTATTAAACATGCTTTATTTGCTTCCGGGCACTTTTGTTTTTGCCATTGCATCATCCGCATTAGCTATTTCTGCGTTTAATAGCCATTATAATTTAGCCGCACTTGACTCTGAACAGATTGCCACACTTTTTGGCGGAATTTCTATATTAATAATTTTATATTTTATTTATGTATGCTACATTCAGTTAAGATATGGTTTGGTGAATTATCTTTTGCTCGACTATCCGGACCTTACAGTAAGCCAGATTTGGGGACGTTCCACACAGCTTATGAAAGGACACAAGTGGCGCAAGTTTAAATTGGAACTATCTTTTATCCCTTGGATGATTGCCTGCGTCTTTACACTAGGCGTTGGTTTCTTGTGGCTTGCTGCCTACATGAATGCTACGTTTACTGAATTCTATCTTGACCTAATTCAAAAGCAATCATAAAAACAGACCAGGAATTAATTTTCCTGGTCTGTTTTTATACTTAATGATTTCAAATATGCATTGATAAACGGGTCGATAGCACCATCCAAAACAGCATCTACGTTGCCACTCTCTTCATTTGTTCTATGATCCTTGACCATGGTATATGGCTGCAATACATAGGAACGAATCTGATTGCCCCATCCAATTTCTTTTACTTCGCCACGAATATCGGAAAGCTTCTCAGCATTACTTTCTTGCTTGAGCATATATAACTTGGCCTTTAACATCTGCATGGCCTTGTCTTTGTTTTGATGCTGGCTTCGCTCGTTCTGACATTGTACCACAATACCGGTTGGCAAATGGGTGATTCGAATAGCAGAAGACGTCTTGTTGATGTGCTGTCCACCTGCACCACTACTTCGGTAGGTGTCAATTCGCAAGTCATCCAAATTAATTTCTACATCCACATCCTCTTCAATTTCCGGCATAACATCCAAGGAAACAAAAGAAGTCTGGCGCTTGCCTTGGGCATTAAAAGGTGATATACGCACCAAACGATGCACGCCCTTCTCGCTCTTTAGATAACCATAGGCATTCTCGCCGTTCACCTGCCAGGTAACGGACTTAATACCTGCCTCATCACCATCCAAATAATCCAGCACTTCAACACTAAAGCCCTTGCGCTCTGCCCAACGGGTATACATTCGATATAACATGCTTGCCCAATCGCAGCTTTCGGTACCGCCCGCGCCGGCATTCAACTTCAAAATGGCATTGTTTCTATCGTACTCACCGGAAAGAAGTGTGCTAATACGGACTTCTTCCAGCTTAGCCACAAAATCATCCAATTCTGATTCGATTTCAGGGATAAGGCTTTCGTCCTCTTCTTCATAGCCCATTTCAATCAACGTGAAAATGTCATCTTTTTGACCGTAAAGACCTTGAATTAAATTCACGGTATCCTTTAATGTCTTTAATTCCTTCATGCGCTTGTTGGAATAATCCGGATCGTCCCAAAAGCCCGGGGCTTCCATTTCCATTTCCAACTCTTCTATACGCTTCTTTTTACTTTCCAGGTCAAGGGAAGCTTTTACCTCTGCCAAAGGTTCTTCATATGTCAGAAGCTTCTGCTTCATCTGATCTAATTCAATCATATATCCTCCGAATAAACAGGATTTATTTTATACGGCCGCAACATTGCTTGTATTTTCTACCGCTACCACATGGACATGGATCATTCGGATAAATACGAGCTTCTTTTTTTACAACCGGCTTACGGGAAAGGCTGTCATCTTTGTTGGTACCGGTAACTTTTGCTACCTGCTCACGTTCTACCTTCTGCTCAATCTTTACTCGGTAAAGCATACGAACGGTTTCTTCCTTAATATTGGCAGTCATGGCATCAAACATGTCATAACCGTTCATCTTATATTCTACCAGCGGATCTTTCTGTGCGTAAGTAGCAAGGTTCGCACCCTGACGAAGCTGATCCATATCATCGATGTGATCCATCCACTTGCGGTCAATTGCTTTTAATAAAACTACACGTTCAATTTCACGCATGCTTTCTGCTTCCGGAAACTCTGCTTCTTTTGATTCATAAAGCTTTACAGCCTCTTCCTTCAACTGCTGCTTCAAGCTGTTTTTCTTGGCTGTGTGAATTCTATCCATAACAATTGGCTGTAACGGAATAGTCGGAAGCAAAATTGAGTTGAGTTCTGTCAAATCCCAATCTTCAGGAGCAGTATCTTCACCAATCACTGTATCTACAGCATTATCTACAATATCCTGTGCCATCTTGAGAATAGTATCACGCATACTTTCGCCATTTAACACGCGAAGACGTTCGTCGTAAATAATCTCACGCTGCTCATTCATAACGCCGTCATATTCTAACAAACTCTTACGAATACCATAGTTGTTGGTTTCGATTTTCTTCTGAGCATTTTCAATAGCCTTGGTAAGAGAACTGTGCTCGATTTCCTGATTTTCCGGAATGCCAAGTGCATTGAATATACCAATCAATCTCTCGGAACCGAATAAGCGCATCAAATCGTCCTCTAAAGAGATAAAGAACTGGGATTCACCCGGGTCACCTTGACGACCGGAACGACCACGCAACTGATTATCGATACGTCTGGACTCATGACGCTCTGTACCTACAATGCGAAGTCCGCCTGCTTTTTTTGCTTCTTCATCCAACTTAATATCCGTACCACGACCAGCCATATTGGTAGCAATGGTAACTGCGCCATGCATACCTGCATCTGCTACAATTTCCGCTTCCATTTCATGGAATTTTGCATTTAATACCTTGTGTGGAATGCCTTCCTTGTGGAGAAGGTGACTAATTTCTTCACTGGCTTCAATAGTAATAGTACCAACCAATACAGGCTGTCCTTTTGCGTATGCTTCCTTAATAGACTGAACAATCGCGTAAAGCTTTTCTTTTCTGGTTTTGTATACGCTGTCCTGCTTATCGATACGTGCTACCGGACGATTTGTAGGAATTTCAATTACGTCCATACCGTATATATCACGGAATTCTCTTTCTTCGGTAAGCGCTGTACCGGTCATACCACTCTTCTTTTCAAATTTATTAAAGAAGTTCTGGAATGTAATACTTGCAAGTGTCTTGCTTTCTCTTTTAACTTTTACTTTTTCTTTTGCTTCAATAGCCTGGTGTAAACCATCAGAATATCTACGGCCAGGCATAATACGTCCGGTAAATTCATCAACAATAAGAACCTGGTCATCCTTTACTACGTAATCCTGGTCACGGAACATCAGGTTGTGCGCACGTAACGCCAAAATAATATTGTGCTGAATTTCGAGATTTTCCGGATCTGCATAGTTTTCCAAATTAAAGAAACGCTCTACCTTGGCAACACCGGCTGCAGTCAGATTGATTATTTTGTCCTTTTCATTTACAGCAAAATCACCGGTTTCTTCCTGCTCGATACCCATAATTGCATCCAACTTGGAAAGCATCTCCAAATCCTTACCACGCTTCATTTGACGTGCAAGAACATCACACAATTCATAAAGCTTGGTTGACTTGCCACTCTGTCCGGAAATAATAAGCGGAGTACGTGCCTCGTCAATCAATACAGAGTCGACTTCGTCGATGATCGCATAGTGTAAACCACGAAGCACCAGCTGTTCTTTATAAATAACCATATTGTCACGCAAATAATCGAAACCAAGCTCGTTATTGGTAACATAGGTAATATCACAGTTGTATTTTTCACGTCTCTCATCAGAGCTCATGGAGTTCAATACCACACCAACAGAAAGGCCGAGGAACTGATGCACCTGACCCATCCACTCAGCATCACGCTTTGCAAGATAGTCGTTGACTGTAACAACATGTACACCCTTGCCCTCTAATGCATTTAAATATGCAGGCAATGTAGAAACCAATGTCTTACCTTCACCGGTACGCATTTCGGCGATACGGCCCTGGTGCAAAATAATACCACCGATTAACTGCACACGATAATGCTCCATATTAAGCACACGTCTGGCAGCCTCTCTAACGGTTGCAAATGCTTCCGGCAAGAGATCGTCTAATGTTTCGCCTGCCTGAAAACGTGCTTTGTACTCTGCTGTCTTTGCACAAAGTTCTGCATCTGAAAGTGCCATCATGCTATCGCGTAAACCTTCGATGCGTTCTACCAAAGGCATAATACGCTTGATTTCTCTCTGGCTATAGGTTCCAAACATTTTATCTATCAATTTCATATAGGAATATCTCCTTCTGTTTTTTGCACATAAATTCATTTTATTTTACCACGTTTTATCGGATAGTTCAACTTGGAACTATGAAGTAAATCAAAACAATTTATGAATTTTTTGAAAAGAAAAACGCGTTTCCTTACTTTTTCAGTAAAAAAACGCGCTAATTCAAAATTTTTATGCTATCTCGTATCCAATAATCAAGCCGCCCTCTTCCGCATAGAAACTACACAATCCATATGTAGCCTCAATGTGAATGTCAGCCTTTGGGAACTCCTTCAATAGAGCCTCTTTCAATGCAAGAGCTGCCTTTTCATTGAAGCAATGGTCAATAAACATTTTACTACCCTTGTATCCTGCTGCCAAAATATTTTTTACAAGGCAAGCTGTCGCTTTCTTTTCTCCGCGAACCTTGTCCGTAGGATTTAAAACGCCACCGGTTGCATCGCCGATTACACGAATGCCCAACATTCCGGTAATTGCAGCAACTGCCGCATTTACACGACCATTATTGGCTAAATTGTGCATGTTTTCCAAGCAGAACTGAAGAGCTGTTGTTTTGGTGTACTCTTTGAGCTTGCCACAAATAGTTTCGTAATCTAAACCTGCTAAAATAAGCTCCTTCATTTTAGCAATATGAAGCTTCATTTCCGGACCGGTAGAGTAACTATCCAGTACAAATACCTTTCTTCCCGGATGTTCTTCCTCGTACTGTTCCTTTGCTGTCATTGCTGCATTGTAGCTTCCGGATAAATTAGAAGTAATGGTACTGCAGAACACTTCATCCGCATCACCAAATGCATCTATCCATTCACCTACACCCGGACATGCAGTACGGGAACGGCCCTTGTAAGCTCTTAAATCATCAACCATTTGACGCACATCCAAGTTAGCATCATCCTTGTATTCTTTTTCATCTGTAGTAATAACCAAAGCTGCTGTAGTATAGTCCACACCATCCAATGTATACATATTAGAAGAAGAATCTGCTACAATTTTTCTTTTCATAAATTTCAAAACCTCTCTATTGAATCAAAGGGTATATTTCGCATGTAGTTTTGAAAACCACTTCACTTGGTTTAAAGTATACATTACGCAGAAACCTTCGTCAATGTTAATTTGGCATTTTTTATATTTTTATAATAACTTTGCACGAAGTTCTTCGGCACTCATCATACTTAAGTATGCAGGTGCCACGTCAAATACCGTCTTGCATCCGGTTTGTCCTTCTGCTGCCATACGATATGCCGCTCTTGCGTACGCTACAATTACGGAAGAAGTGAATTCCGGATTGGAATCCAACTTCAAACTATATTCGATGATATGTGTATGCTCTTCGTTCCAACCGGTCTTACCGCTACGAATTACAAAACCACCATG
>JAZOSF010000130.1:0-3430 GCA_045657025.1 Lachnospiraceae bacterium
GCCGAAAAGCAAATGCCATCTTCACTTTTTGCAAACCCTTTCGGCAAATAGCCAATTAGACTTTCATCAAATAATTCACTTAACTCTTTTGCATTATTCTCGTCATTCTCAACTTTAAAGAACTTATCCAACCATTCCACAATATTAACACCAAAATCAGAAGCACTCAAATCCTCGGAACCCATAAGCAGAATACCACCAGTTAGAAAAAGAACCAACACCGCTGCGGCTATATAACGAAAAGCATTGTGGACTTTGTCCTTGTTTTTTCGCACCACTAATAAATTCTCCATGCGTCGTTCGAATTCCGGAGAAAATACGTGTGGTTCACAGTATTGCATTTCTTCCTCTAATCTGGCATTATCCAGTTTCATAGCTTCCATGAGACCGGACTTTAATTTTTCATTGCAAGCTTTCATTCTTGTAACCCTCCAATATCTTGGCCAACTTGTTCCTGCAACGCAGCGTCTTCTTTCGAATGGCGCCGGATGTTGTTGAATAAAGCTTAGCAATATCTCGTGGTTTCATATCAGAAACATATTGAAGATACATGAGTTCCCGTTCATCTTCTCTAAGTTCCATGATAGCTTGCAAGACGAGATTCTTTTCATAGTCGTTTATCAACCGGTCCAAAATGTCCGGTTCACAACTTACTACGTCGTCCTCCCCAAGACGGATCTCGTCTGTAAAATGCACCGTCTTCTTATGCTCTCTTACGATATCAATGGCATTGTGCTTTACAATTGTCTGACACAAAATTACCAGTTCTTCGTAAGGTATGTGTCGGTAATTTTCAAAATTCCCAATAATTTTAGAAAAACAAATTTGTACTGCATCTTCTGCATCGGCCGTATTTTCCAGAATTTTGTATGCAATACGAAAAAGCTTCTGTTTGTTTTCCTCGTAGAGTTTTTGACAGACGTCTCTGTCGTACTCCGTTTCCAGCATGTTAAAATATACAATCATGTTTCATCCTTTGTAAAAAAAATTATTTTTACAGAACAAAAAAGCCGCCCATGAATATATATTCCAAGAAGATGGTCAGCAGCTCTTGCTCTATAGCAGTTCACTGCTTGAGATATCTATCTCATCCCCTTTTACATATATTTAACGGACGAACTTTCTTATTGTTCCATTATTTTACAAAATTTGACACTCGTATTTAGAGTGTGCAATTACTCACATATGGTTTACTTCTCTGTGTCCTGAATATCAGTTAAGGTTCTGACAATATTTCTAACAACCGTGCGGTATTCCGGCTTTAATGAAGCATACTCCAACATCATGTTCTCATGCTCAACCAAATGCATCTGTAATCTGTCCTGACACACGCTATTGTGTCGCTCTTCTGTCAAACCTAAAATATAATCAACAGATACATTGTAGTACTTTGATGCCTTAATCAAAATATCTGTCGGAACCATTTCATCCTTATACTCAATACGGCTGATTGTCTGCTGAGAAGTACCTAATTCCTTAGCTAATTTGCCTTGTGTAAGTCCTCTTGCCAGTCTTAAATCTTTAAATCTGCTCATATTACCATTCTCCTTTCGTTCCCGAACGCGCCGGAAAACTCTTTCTCCGAGTGTATTTTCACTTATTTTTGTGTGCATTTGTTTGTATTATACCATAAAATACGTTATTTGCAATGGTTTTATCAAAACATATCAAACAAGCTAATCTGATTGGATTCCGGTAAATCTGCCAAAATTCCCAATTCTGACAATTTGTCCACAACAGTTTGCGATACCTTGGCACGATGTCTGAAATCATCCTTGCTAAGGAATGGCCCATCTTTTGCAGCTTCTACAATGGATTCTGCAGCAGTTTCGCCAAGGCCGTCAATGCTATTCAAAGATGGCATCAATTTGCCGTCAATAATCTGGAAATTTCTTGCGTGAGCCTTAAAAATATCAATTGGCATAAAATCATATCCACGTACATACATCTCAAGAACGCTCTTCATATCCTTGTAGGAATCCTGCTCCTTGTTGGACAGGGTATCCTTGCGTGCCTTGTAATCTGCCATAACTCTACGCAATCTGTCTTCGCCAAGGCACATAAGTTCATAAGAAAAGCCTGATGCACGAATACTGAAATATGCTGCGTAGTATGCCAGCGGATAATTTATTTTGAACCAGCCGATACGCCATGCCATCATAACATAAGCTGCGGCGTGAGCTTTCGGGAACATGTATTTAATCTTTTTACAAGACCATATATACCAATCCGGAACGTTATTGGCTGTCATCACTTCTTCCCATTCCGGTTTTAAGCCCCTACCCTTACGCACGCTTTCCATAATGGTAAATGCCAAGGAGCTTTCTACGCCCATACGAATCAGATATGTCATAATATCGTCTCGTGTACAAATAGCGGTAGAAATAGTAGCTTTGCCTTCTAAAATCAACGTCTGCGCGTTGCCCAGCCATACGTCTGTTCCATGACCCAATCCGGAAATGCGTACCAAGTCAGAGAATTTCTGCGGTTTGGTATCGCGAAGCATCTGGAATACAAAATCTGTACCAAATTCCGGAATTCCAAGGGAGCCCAAATCGGTGCCGTCCATCTGCTCTGCAGTAACCCCAAGGGCACTTGTGTTTTGGAACAAGCTCATTACCTGCGGATCGTCCAGCGCAATGGTGGTCGGATCCAATCCGGTTAAATCCTGAAGCATTCGAATCATGGTCGGATCGTCGTGTCCGAGTATATCAAGTTTTAAAAGGTTGTGGTCGATAGAATGATAATCAAAGTGGGTCGTAACAATATCCGTCGTAGTATCATTTGCCGGATGCTGTACAGGGGTAAAGGAATTAATGTCTTCTCCTAACGGAAGTACAATAATACCACCCGGGTGCTGTCCTGTGCTTCGACGAATACCGGTACATCCGTGGCTGATTCGGTCGATTTCACATCCGCGCTTATGGATGCCGCGCTCTTCGTAATATTTTTTAACGTAACCATAGGCAGTCTTGTCCGCAAGGGTACCTACGGTTCCTGCACGATAAGTCTGTCCTGCGCCAAAAATAACTTCGGTATATTTGTGTGCCTTGGACTGATATTCGCCGGAGAAGTTAAGGTCAATATCCGGTTCCTTATCGCCCTTAAATCCAAGGAAGGTTTCAAATGGAATATCAAAGCCGTCCTTTTTAAGTATTGCGCCACATTCCGGGCAAACTTTGTCCGGTAAGTCGCAACCGGAGCAACCGTCTTCTACTGCGGCTGAAATTTCCGGTGATTCAAATTCGGTATAATGGCAATTGGTGCAATAATAGTGCGGACTAAGCGGGTTAACCTCTGTAATACCTGCCATAGTTGCAACGAAAGAAGAACCTACGGAACCACGGCTACCTACCAAGTATCCGTCTTCTACAGATTTCCACACCAGTTTCTGTGCAATAATGTACATTACCGCAAATCCGTTTTTAAT
>JAZOSF010000131.1:0-28359 GCA_045657025.1 Lachnospiraceae bacterium
CTTGTAACCTTTGCAGGATCCAAGATGCCTGCAGAAATCATATCTACATATTCTTCCTTAAGGGCATCAAAACCAATACCAACTTCAGATTCGCGAACTTTGTTGATAATAACGCTTCCTTCTAAACCTGCATTATAAGCAATGTGGAACAAAGGAGCTTCTAAAGCCTTTAATACAATCTGAGCACCGGTCTTTTCATCGCCTTCTAAAGTATCTGCAAGAGCTGCTACTTTCTTAGAAGCATGAATGTATGCACTACCACCACCGGAAACAACACCTTCTTCTACAGCTGCTCTTGTAGCTGCAAGAGCATCTTCCATACGAAGCTTAGCTTCCTTCATTTCAGGCTCTGTCGCTGCACCAACTCGGATAACTGCAACACCGCCTGCAAGCTTAGCAAGGCGTTCCTGTAATTTTTCTTTGTCAAATTCAGATGTGGTTTCTTCGATCTGATTCTTAATCTGTGCAATTCTTGAAGAAATTGCAGTTGCATCGCCTGCACCATCTACAATAATGGTAGCTTCCTTCTGAACCTTAACACTCTTTGCACGACCAAGCATTGCAAGGTTCGCTTCTTTTAAATCAAGACCGATTTCCTCACTAATAACAGTACCACCGGTCAAAATAGCGATATCCTGAAGCATTGCTTTACGTCTTTCACCAAAGCCAGGAGCTTTTACAGCTACTACGCTGAATGTACCACGTAATTTGTTTACAATAAGAGTTGTAAGTGCTTCACCTTCCACATCTTCTGCAATGATAAGTAATTTTGCACCACTCTGTACGATCTGCTCTAAAACAGGTAAAATTTCCTGAATGTTTGTAATCTTCTTGTCTGTAATTAAGATATATGGATTTTCCAAAACAGCTTCCATTTTATCCATATCTGTTGCCATGTATGCAGAAATATAACCTCTGTCAAACTGCATACCTTCTACTAAATCAAGCTCAGTAAGCATAGTCTTGGACTCTTCGATAGTAATAACGCCGTCACCGCTAACTTTTTCCATGGCATCAGCAACTAACTGGCCAACAGAATCATCCCCTGCAGAAATTGCAGCAACTCTGGCAATATGTTCCTTGCCGTTTACGCGTGTGCTCATTTCCTTGATTGCTTCTACTGCACAATCAGTAGCTTTTTTCATACCTTTTCTAAGGATAATTGGGTTTGCACCTGCAGCAAGATTTTTCATACCGGAATTAATCATAGCCTGAGCAAGAACGGTTGCTGTAGTAGTACCATCACCTGCAACATCATTGGTCTTATTTGCTACTTCTTTTACAAGCTGTGCACCCATATTTTCAAATGCATCTTCTAATTCAATTTCTTTTGCAATAGTAACACCATCGTTTGTAATAAGAGGTGCTCCATATGCTTTGTCAAGTGCTACATTTCTACCCTTAGGGCCAATAGTAACACGTACGGTATTCGCTAATTTATTTACGCCTTCCTCTAAGGCAGCTCTGGCGTCTGCGCCATATTTGATTTCCTTTGCCATCTGCTAAATCCTCCTGCAAAATTATTTCACAATTGCTAAAATATCGCTTTGTTTTACAATGATGTATTCTGCATCATCTAACTTCACTTCGGTACCTGCATATTTAGAATAAATAACATTGTCACCTACGACAACTTCCATCTTCACTTCTTCTGTGCCTGGTCCTACAGCAATTACTTCTGCCTGCTGTGGCTTTTCCTTATTCTGTCCAGGTAATACAATACCGGACTTTGTAGTTTCCTCTGCAACCAATTGCTTTAATACTACTCTGTCACCTAATGGAACTAATTTCATAATAGAACCTCCTCTTATAAAAACCTTATGGTTTTAATCTCTTCATTAGCACTCTGCTTGCCAGAGTGCTAATACTATATTAGTACATTTTGGAAAAAATGCAAGTGTTTCTTTTATATTTAATAAATATTTTATAAAAGAGCTCCTGCCGTTTATTTCTGACAAAAGCTCTTTTGTAATTAACATTTAATTTCCAAGTAACCAACCAATTTACTCATATCATAATTTTCTAACATACCCAATGTCGGGTCATAGAATTTGCCGTCAAAATGTAATAAATAGTGGCTGAAGCGCCCCATCTTTTCCATCATGATACAACACTTCGGAAGCTTCACATCTAATGCACCCTGGGTATAGTAAATAATATCGCTGTGATCGATACCGTAATAATTAATTGCAGAAATCACTCTGCCCATAGTTCCTTGCCACTCTCTGCAGTCCATAACTTCAATTACATCTGCAATGGTAACACCTGCAAGCATAGCAACTACTGTTTGACCACACAACCCATCATTTGGTTGTTTAATCAATTCCATACTGTTAATTTTACGAATCGGATGTTCAACAGAATATGGGCTACGATGATTCATTTTAATCAAAGAACCATTTACATGAAGGAGAACTCTGTGTACCTTATCCACATCAATTCCTTTAATATCTTCATGCTTAATGCAAATCATATAATCACCCTTTTCAATTGGTAACAATTCACATTCTAAAATTTCATTATCTAAAACAACATCGGCTTTAATAATTTCACGCTGCTTACATACTTCCCAAACGTTAAAAGGAATATCAATAAATCCGCCTTTTTCTTTTAATTCGATTTTGCCTTCAAAAAAATAACGCATAAATCCTCCTACTGCGTACTTATATATCATACAAAACTAAAATTCACAAATCTTCTATATACTATCATATTTCTTTTATATTGTGAAGTTTTTTTGCAAAAAATTTACGAAAATCTGCGACAAAACAAAAAAGCACCACAGTATTTTCTCCGTAGTGCTTTCATCATTAACATTAAATCATTTTACATAAATCCAAAGCAGCTTCAATGGTTTTATCCATGTCAAAATATTTGTAATTTCCCAATCTACCGCCAAAGAAAACATTAGTCTCTTTATCTGCTAGAGCGCGATATCGAGCATACAAATCACTATTTTGAGTATCATTAATCGGATAATATGGTTCCATGCCAGGTTTCCACTCGGTCGGATACTCCCGACTGATAACGGTCTTGTCCTGTTTGCCAAACTCAAAATGTTTGTGTTCAATGATACGAGTGTAAGGAACTTCTCTTTCCGTATAGTTTACAACAGCATTGCCTTGATAGTTGGATTCTTCCAATACTTCCGTCTCAAAAGAAACGGTTCTATACTGAAGTGGACCATAACAAAAATCATAATACTCATCAATCATACCTGTATAAATCACTTTGTCTGCAATATCAGGATGTCCTGCAATAAATCTCTTATATTCGGTATTCAGCAAAATGTCCGTACCGTTAAACATCTTTTCAATAATTGCTGTATATCCACCCATTGGAATACCCTGATAACGGTCATTGAAATAATTGTTGTCATAGGTAAAACGAAGTGGCAAGCGCTTAATAATAAACGCAGGCAAATCCTTACAATCTCTGCCCCATTGCTTCTCTGTATATCCCTTTACAAGCTTTTCATACACATCTACACCAACCAAGGATAGTGCCTGTTCTTCTAAATTCTGCGGTTCGATAATTCCAAGTTCTGCAATCTGCTCCTTGATTTTAGCTTGTGCCTCCGCAGGAGTGCGAATGCCCCAAAGCTTACTGAAGGTATTCATATTAAAAGGCATATTGTATAATTCATCTTTATACACTGCAATCGGAGAATTTACATAATGATTGAATTCTGCAAATTGGTTAATATACTCCCATGTTGCCTTATTGGAAGTGTGGAAAATATGGGCACCATAAACATGTACATTAATACCTTCCATTTCCTTGGTATAAATATTGCCGCCAATATGGTCTCGCTTATCAATCGCAAGACATGTTTTACCGCTCCTCGTCATTTCATGTGCAAGCACAGCGCCAAACAAACCTGTACCTACAATTAAATAATCATATTTTTTCATATTAATTAAATCCATAAATTTTATGTGTTATTTTATAAACACCAACTGCCAGCTTGCGTCCAACAATTCCCGGTAAATTAACACCAATGCCCAGCACGTTGTATCGAAGTCTTTTGTATAATTCCTTGTCCAAAGCTTTTAAATCTGCCCACAACTCTTTTTTCATGGCAAGATGCTCTTCTGTACCACTCTTAATTGCCAATATAGAAGAAACCGTCGTTATAATGGACAAATAATTAAACATATACTTTTCTAGATATTCGCTGGAAATCTCTTTTTTTGAAAAAGACTCTGCCATAATACGGTTCACACGCATTTGCTGATCCAGACGACGAATCATTACCGTTTCATTCACAGACTGGTCATCTCGTCCGATAAAATATCTGTAAAAATCCACATTAAGATAGTACATCTGCTTCACACTAGGCAATGGATCAAAGACAAAAATATTGTCTACATAAAAAGTATGCTTTGGAAGTTCAAGACCACACGCTCTTAACATCTCTGTTTTATAAATAACAGAATGCATAAGTAAGTACTTGCCAACAGGAAATGGCTTCATATCTTTCCAGCTAAACACTTTGTTAATAGGAAGATAATTGGAATACTCCATAACTTTTTTGTGCTTTGCACCCTGCTTTTCATATACATAATTACTAATCAGCAATTCAATGTCATTCTGATACACCTCTAAAGTATCCAAAACCTTCTGAAGAGCTTCTTCATTCACCCAGTCATCACTGTCTACTACTTTGAAAAACTTGCCGGTAGCATTACGAAGGCCTGCATTAACCGCCTCCCCATGACCTCCGTTTTCCTGGTGTATTGCCCTGATTATAGTAGGATACTCTGCTGCATATCTGTCTGCAATCTCAGCAGTGTTGTCCTTGGAGCCATCATTAACTATCAGTATTTCTACCTTCTCCCCACCGGAAAGCAATGTGTTGATGCAATGCTCCATATAAGCTTCTGAATTATAGGAAGGAATGGCGACACTTAATAATTTTTGTGAAATCATAATTAAATCTCCATAAATAGTTGAAAATTAATTTATATTTATAATACAACATTTTCCATAAACAATCTATTATTTTTTTCTTAAAAATATTTGTATTTTTTCATTGGAAACTCTTGCTTTTTATGTTTACTTCTGCCACAATGAAAATAGTGTGTAAAAATAAGTTTTATTTCAAAAAAGGAGTTTATAAATGATTAGCGCAAATAATGTAACTTATCGTGTGGGCAAAAAAGCCTTATTTGAAGATGTAAATATCAAATTTACCGAAGGCAACTGCTATGGTCTTATTGGTGCAAATGGTGCCGGTAAATCTACTTTTTTAAAGATTTTATCCGGCAAATTAGAAACCACAAAAGGTGACATCACTATTACACCCGGACAGAGACTTTCCGTTTTAGAGCAGGACCACTTTAAATATGAAGACTGCGTGGTTATGGACGTAGTAATTATGGGCAATGAACGTCTTTTCCAGATTATGAAGGAAAAAGAAGAAATTTATGCAAAGGAAGACTTCTCAGATGAAGATGGCATTCGTGCTTCTGAATTAGAAGGCGAGTTTGCAGAATTGGACGGTTGGGAGGCTGAATCTAATGCCGCTATGCTTTTAAATGGTCTTGGCATAGACACTTCCATCCACTATGCTATGATGAGTGATTTAACCGGTAATGACAAGGTTAAGGTTTTACTTGCAAAAGCATTGTTCGGCAACCCGGATATCTTACTTCTTGACGAGCCTACCAACCATTTGGACTTAGATGCCATTGCATGGTTAGAAGAATTTTTAATTAATTTTGATAATACAGTTATTGTAGTGTCTCACGACCGTTATTTTCTCAACAAAGTATGTACTCATACCGCAGATATTGACTATGGTAAGATTCAACTTTATGCAGGAAACTACGACTTCTGGTATGAATCCAGTCAGCTTCTTATTAAGCAGATGAAGGAAGCTAATAAGAAGAAGGAAGAAAAAATCAAGGAATTACAGGAATTCATTTCCCGCTTCTCTGCAAATGCTTCCAAATCCAAGCAGGCCACCAGCCGTAAACGTGCTTTGGAAAAAATCGAACTTGATGAAATCAAGCCATCTAGCCGTAAATATCCTTACATTGACTTCCGTCCGGACAGAGAAATCGGCAACGAAGTTCTTATGGTAGAAGGTATTTCCAAAACAATTAACGGCGAAAAGATTTTGGACAACGTTTCCTTTATTGTTGGACACGACGACAAAATCGCTTTTGTTGGCGGCAATGAAATTGCAAAAACCATTCTTTTCAAAATCTTAATGGGTGAAATGGAACCGGACGAAGGAACATACAAATGGGGGGTTACTACTTCTCAGGCTTACTTCCCGAAGGACAATACCGAAGAATTCGACAATGATTATACTATCGTTGATTGGCTTACCGGTTACTCTCCTGTTAAGGATGTAACATATGTACGTGGTTTCCTCGGACGTATGCTATTTGCAGGCGAAGACGGTGTAAAGAAAGTTAACATTCTTTCCGGTGGTGAAAAAGTACGTTGTTTATTATCCAAGATGATGATCAGTGGTGCAAACTGTTTGATTTTTGATGAGCCTACCAACCACCTTGATATGGAATCCATTACTGCTTTAAACAATGGCGTAATTAAGTTCCCTGGTGTAGTATTGTTCTCTTGTCACGACCATCAGTTTGTTCAGACTACCGCAAACCGTATTATGGAAATTCTTCCAAACGGTACTTTAATCGACAAAATTACAACTTACGATGATTATCTTGCAAGCGATGAAATGGCACGTAAACGTACTGTTTATAATGCTGACAACGCAAAGAAAGATGAAGAAGACGCTCTTGAAGCTAATTAATACTGTTACTACTATGAAACCTATAGATTTGCATGTGCACTCCAACAAATCCGATGGCAGCAAAACACCTTCCGAATTGGTGTATATGGCAGTCCAAAAGGGTCTTGCTGCTTTTGCTTTGACAGACCACGATACAGTAGACGGCATCGAGGAAGCACTAAACTGTGCTCAAAAGCTTCGCACTGAAAATGCATACAATAACATTCCGGAAGTCATTCCGGGAATAGAGTTATCCACAGAATATCAAGGCAAAGATATTCATATGCTTGGTTTATATATTGACCACAACTCTTCTGCCTTCCAAGCACATTTAAAGCATTTTGTAGAATCCAGAATAGAACGCAATCAAAAAATGTGTGCAAGACTTGCCGAAGCAGGCATTGATATTTCCCTTGATAAGCTTACAAGTGAATTTCCAGGCAGCGTGCTTACACGTGCTCACTATGCGGTATATCTTGTAAATCACGGATACTCGCTTAGCAAAGAAGATGCCTTTAGTCAGTATCTTGGGGATCACACCAAATATTTTGTTCCTCGCGAAAAAATCACACCGGAAATGGGTGTAAAATTAATATTAAATGCCGGTGGAATTCCAATTCTTGCTCATCCAATTTTATATCATATGTCCGATTCCAAATTGGAAGAATTGGTCGCAAAATTAAAAGCTGCCGGTCTCATCGGAATTGAAGCAATCTATGCAACATACAATACTGCCGAAGAGCGACAAATGCGAAAACTTGCAGATAAATACAATCTCTGTATTTCAGGCGGTAGCGATTATCACGGAGATGCAAAACCGGGATTAGAAATGGGAACCGGTTATGGAAAACTGTTTGTCCCTGAAGACATACTAAAAAAACTGCGTAAATAACTACGCAGTTTTTTTATTAAGAATAATGATAATCTCTAAGTTTTTTACTATGATTGCGTTTCTCTAATGCAAATCTTTTTTCAATAAATTGTGCCACTTCATTCCACGCCGATTTGCTTTCCGGAATCAAATTTAAACTCATTTGGAATTCATGAAACATACCCTCATAAACGCTGAGTTTTGAATCACATCCGGCCGCCAGTGCCTTGTTGTGTGCCATTTCGGAATCACTTAAAAGCATTTCGTAGCTTCCGACTTGATAAAGCATATGGGGTAATCCTTTGAACTCTCCAAAAAGAGGTGAAATATAAGGAATAGTCGGATCATGCTCGCCAATGTAATCAGAATCATACAACATGGACTCTTTCGTATTGCCAAACAAAGGATCCTTCTCAAAATTAAAGGTATGACTTTCGCCACTACAAGTCAAATCTGTCCATGGGCTCATTAAAACTACACCGTTTGGAAGAGGCATGTCATGATCACGCAAATACATTAAAAGTGCCAAAGACAATCCACCACCTGCAGAATCTCCCACAATCATAATTTTGTCAGGATTATATTCTTGCTCATTAATAAGCCATATATATGCACTCACAGCATCCTCTAACGCGGCAGGATACTTATGAGCCGGAGCTACACGATAATCAATGGTAAGAACATCTCCGCCTTGCAAAAGCTTAGAATAACGTACCGCCATAGTACGATAAATATTTTTCATAGGTCCGATGTAACCACCACCATGCAATTGTAAAATAACACGACCGGAATTCCCTTTTTTAGGTCTTAAATATTCCATGCTAAAATCATTATAGGTAAACATGTCGTAATTGAAGCCGGGTGGACAAATCCACTCAGGCTCTTTTGGATTTCTACGAAATTCGCCTGTTTGAATAGGTTTTTTAAGCGGTGTTTCGTTTACAAAGTTATGTATAAACTTTCTTGCGATTTCACCCCTTATACTTGTTGCTCTTTTTTGCACAACATTTCTCCCTTCGTAAAATTCTAAATATGCAATCTTCTTGCAAGCTCTTCCAAAGTGCTATCCTTTCGACTGTGAACAGTCAACATAAAAATAATAGCAGCAACTAAGAAATTTATAATAGACATTGTTGGATTTGTAACAATCCCAACAAAATAAAATATAATCGGCAAAATGGATACACACGTTAATGAGAATAGATACATGAAGTAACTCTGCCATTTTTTGCGGTCAAAATACATTAGTACCGCAATACTAATATGTGCTATAAGCATTGCCGTCGGTAAAACATAGTTGACACTTATTCTCTCCATACTAAATAGATAGTCTAACAATACAAAACCAACCTGAACAAGTATCATATGCCAAACAATAATTTTGGCAAGACTTATTTCTTTCTTAATGGATGCAGCGGCAATCTCCTGCCTTAACGGATAACGTCCCTTGTCATGTTCGTCATCGACAATACCATTACTTTCCAATTCACTGGAAATACCATGTTTTTTTAACTTTTTAAAGAAACCTTCGGACAATTTATTATCATCAAACACAGTGGACATGGTAATCATTAAATTATCTTCATAAGCAATAACGGCACACTTTGCAGTCTGACTATGTGAAACGCCAATTAAAACGTAAAAGTTCTCAATATATTTATTATAAGGCTCTTCTACTTTTATCGGACCCAAGTTAGACAACGTAATGGTATGTCCACCATCTTTCATTTTAAATACAAGCTTTAAAGCCAGTTTTTTTATAATAAGCGGAACGATTTTCAAATACCATTTCTTTTCATTAGAAACATTATAAGCAATTTTTTCTTCTAATTTCTCTTTAACGATTTGATCGTCTATTTGCTCGCTAACAACTTTCAAAATATCTTCAAAGCAAACCTTACGGCCTGTCGGATTATAATTAATAGCAGTTACAGCAAAAAAGTTAGCAAGCGTTTCTGATTTAAACATGCTACGTAAATTTATAGGCAGATTAACACCAATAAACGGAGTAACATCTTCATTCTTCAAATACTCATCATATATTGTCCAAATAAGAACCGCCGTAAGGTATTTGGTAATACTAACACCATAAGACTTGCTCACAGCTTTTATCTCAGCCAAAGGCACGCTTCCATGAATAATATTTTCTACACTGAAAGCAAGTTTTCTTCCTTCTAACTGATAAGCTTTTTCATTACTATAAGTCTGTTTTTTGGTTTTTTTGTAATGCTTAAGGTAACCGTCCTCTTCTTCTGCATTCACATTAACTTTGCGAACAATTTCAGGAGTATCCATTTCATGTACAATTTGCAAGTATCTACACGCCAAAAGTTTTGCAAAATTTACTGCACCAAGTCCATCGCTAAGAGCATGATAAATCTCTACATTAATTCGTGTATTATAATAACTTACTCTAAGCAAATAATAAGGTGCAACTTTATGTGAAATATATTGACAAGGATAAGCATCTTCTTTTTCAACAGTAATTTTGCGATAATTGCTTTCAAAATAATACCAGAATAAGCCTCTGCGCAGTCTAACGCGAAAACTCTCAAATTGCGGCAAAATATCATCCAGTGCCTGCTGTAAAGCTTTTGGTTCAATTTCCTCCTTTAATGTCACCGCAATTCGGAAAACATTACTCAAGCTTTCGCTTGATACCAAAGGAAATAACTTGCCGGTATTATCTAATTTGCGCCATTTACGCCCCTGAGGATTTTTATTGCTAAGCCCCGGTAGATTTTTTACTATCATCTTCGGCCTCCTTCGTTAAAAAACATCCAATGTAAGCCCCATACAATATTATATACATAGAAAAATATAGCCACAACATAATGATAACTACCGTATTAATGCTGCCATAATTGGAGAAATCATTATAATTGTCTACATATACGGAAAAACAGTAAGAAAACACAGTACATCCAAGTGCTGCCATCACCCCTGCATAAAATTGATTTCTAAGAGAAGTTTTGACGTCAGGCACATAGGTATATAAAAAAGTAAAAACAACACTTAATATCAATATCGCTAGTATAAAACGGAATTTGCTTTGACCAAAAACAGATACCAACAAAGTAAAAATCAACCCTATCAAAAGAATAACCGTATAAAAACTAGAAACAATTCTCAAACGAAAATATCCACGTTTTTCTGTGATTCCATGAATTTCGTTTAGTCCGCGAATGAGGGATAACATGCCCCTTCCTGAGGACCAAACAGCAAGAGTCAATGCCACCGGAAGTATGCCGTTATTATTCGAATACACGTAGCGTATAAGTGAAACCATAAACTCTTTGGTTGTTTTCGGCAAAAAAGTGGTGACCGCATCATATAAAGCTGCCTCTGTCAATCCTGTTACAGGTAAAATACAACTTATAACTATAATAATAGGAACAACGGATAATATGACAAAAAAGGCACTTGCAGCTGCGTAGACAGAAAGTCTCTTCTCGCCTGCACCTTTTACGAAATCTCTTACCACTCTAACTATGGTTTTCATAATTCACAAATACGGTTCCACGGAAAAATTTTTGCAAAATTTCTTGGCAATTCATCCCTTGCTTTGCCATCTGATTTGCACCATTTTGACTAAGTCCTACACCATGGCCGTATCCACCTCCGTATATATTGTATGATATAACATTTTGTCCAAAATGAACAGTGTCTAAATAAAAAAATCCACTTGGAAGCAATGTATTGCAATGAATTTCCGCACCATCTGCTCTCTTTACTTTTGTTCCGGAACCATTTAATACATAACGTATATTGTATTCCAATAGAATTTTATATATATTTTCAGTCCCCTCAACAATAACGCTTTCACATATTCCACCGGCGCCACGTTCTAAAACTTTAATATTTTTAATTTCACCAAGCGTTTTTATCGGCTTTGATACAAATTCACCGGATTTGTTTTTGGTTAATATAACATTTGGGTTTACTTTGTATCGCTCTTTCATACGTTCTAATATCGCAACTGAATTTATAGGAATATTTTCTGCATGCCAACGATACCACCCCTCTTTTGCCTCATATCCTTCTACAAACGGTGTATTAATCATATTTCGAAAGGTTTGTTCTTCTTTTAATTTTTCTAAATAGTAGTTTTCTGCAGTTACTCCACTCATAGACCCGTCATTATTTTTTAACGTCCCTTTTCCAATGCGCGTTGCTCGAAGATATTCCTGGCCATTTCCACCCCAAACCGTCCCATCGGTTCCAAATCCGCATGAAGTTGAATAATAATAAACTTCCGCCAACTTTCTTTCCGAGAAAAGTAAAATGCCTGCTGTATCAGAAACAGCCTTTGAGGTTACGGAATTATTATCTAAGTTACCGTATACCTGAAATGCAATACTGTCATCTACGTGAGCTTGAAACTGTGGATATGCCGGATTAATCAAGTATTTGTATGCATAGGTTCTTGCCAAAATAGCTTGTGCTTTTAACGCCTCTTTTTCATAACTTGGCGGCATTTCACTTGGCACAACGCTACACAAATAGGTTTCCAAAGGCAAAGAATTTACTAATAAAAGCCCGGAATCCTCCAAAGTAATTTCCACTCGCCCATAATAAGAGCAAACATCTCGATTTCTTTCTATAGATTCTACAACAATAGGTTTGTCCTCTTCCCCTGCAATTGCAACAATTAACATATCTTGCGTGATTGAAAAATCAAACTCTTCGCCTATTCCAACAGAAATCGTTTCTTTCGGTTTAAAAATGTGCTTCTCCCACTGTTCGTTTATACAAGTTAAAATGTAACCGCCAGAAGGAAATTTCATAACTACTTTTGCATGATAAATATTATTGTAGTTACCGGCTTGTAAAACCACACGAATATCCGGACTTTCCTCCAAATACACATAATCATCCGGTTCTTCTAATATCTGATTACTCTCCGGTTGTATTTGTTTTTCCTCTTTATCTTTTACGCCAATATGTATTATTATTGCTCCAATCACCAAAAAGAATAAAAACCATTTCATTCGCATTCTTTTATAAGGTTTTCTTGGATTACTTTTTATATGATTTTTTTGCACTTAAATCCCTCCCAATCTTTCTGCTACACTATCATACTCGGACAAGATTGGTTTTATGACTGTTATTGAAACACAAAAAAGAGTACTATATCCATCTTGGATACAATACTCTTGAAATAACTTTTAATAAAAATAACCCAGGATGCCGCCTCTTATCGTTTGACTCCTAGCTCTGGCTAGGTGGGTTACCGCAACAAATGCTTTTGCCTTCCACTGCACAAAACCATATAGGTCGGAGGCCTGACAGCCGCATTGCAATATAGGAGTCCCGTTTAAAGTGATGTAGGTTCAAATAGAAAAGAGTTATCGAACACCCCAGGCTATAAACTTTGTTTTCTTTACTTTTATTATATACAAATCGAGTGCCAAATACAACTAGAAAATTTTAACATAAAATATATTCTGAAACAAAAATCCTCCTTCAGCACGAAGCAAAGGAGGATTTTTTTATAAAATGTAAAAGTATCTTATTATAACTGAGGGCCTGCAGAAACTAATGCCTTGCCAGCTTCATTACCTTCATACTTCGCAAAGTTCTTAATGAAACGACCAGCTAAATCTTTAGCCTTTACTTCCCATTCAGAAGCATCTGCATATGTATTACGTGGGTCAAGAATATTTGTATCAACACCTGGAAGAGCTGTTGGAACTTCAAAGTTGAAGTATGGAATATTCTTTGTTTCAGTTTTTTCGATAGAACCATCAAGAATAGCATCGATGATACCACGTGTATCCTTAATAGAGATACGCTTGCCTGTACCATTCCATCCTGTGTTTACTAAGTAAGCCTTAGCGCCACTTGCTTCCATCTTCTTTACTAATTCTTCAGCATACTTTGTTGGGTGTAACTCTAAGAATGCCTGACCGAAACATGCAGAGAATGTTGGTGTAGGTTCTGTAATACCACGCTCTGTACCAGCAAGCTTTGCTGTGAAACCAGATAAGAAGTAGTACTTTGTCTGTTCTGGTGTAAGAGCAGAAACTGGAGGAAGTACGCCGAATGCATCTGCAGAAAGGAAAATTACATTCTTTGCTGCTGGAGCTGCGGAAACTGGACGTACAATATTGTTGATATGATCGATTGGGTAAGATACACGAGTATTTTCTGTAACACTACCGTCATCAAAATCGATCTTGCCATCTGCATCAACAGTAACATTCTCTAAAAGAGCGTTGCGCTTAATTGCGTTGAAGATGTCTGGCTCAGAATCCTTATCAAGATTGATAACCTTTGCATAGCAACCGCCTTCAAAGTTAAATACACCCTGATCATCCCAGCCGTGTTCGTCATCACCGATGAGAAGACGCTTAGGATCTGTAGATAATGTTGTCTTACCTGTACCAGAAAGACCGAAGAATACTGCTGTATTTTCGCCATTCATATCTGTATTAGCTGAGCAGTGCATAGAAGCAATACCCTTTAATGGAAGGTAGTAGTTCATCATAGAGAACATACCCTTCTTCATTTCGCCGCCGTACCATGTATTGATGATAACCTGTTCTCTGCTTGTAATGTTGAATGCAACTGCAGTTTCAGAGTTAAGACCTAACTCCTTGTAGTTGTCAACTTTTGCCTTAGAAGCATTGTATACAACGAAGTCTGGCTCGAAAGTTTCAAGCTCTTCAGCTGTTGGCTGGATGAACATGTTCTTTACGAAATGTGCCTGCCAAGCTACTTCCATGATGAAACGAACTGCCATTCTTGTATCAGCGTTTGCACCACAGAATGCATCGATTACAAACAATCTCTTGTTAGAAAGTTCTTTCTTTGCAATATCCTTTAATACTGTCCATACTTCTGTTGACATTGGGTGATTGTCGTTCTTGTATTCATCAGTTGTCCACCAAACAGTATCCTTAGAATTTTCATCCATAACGATATACTTATCTTTAGGAGAACGACCTGTGTAAATACCAGTCATAACGTTAACAGCACCAAGTTCTGTTTCCTGACCAACTTCGTAACCAACTAAGGTTGATTTGGTTTCTTCCTCGAATAATACTTCGTAAGAAGGATTGTAAACGATTTCAGTGCTACCTGTAATGCCATACTTTTCCAAATTAATCTTTGACATCTGCTAAACCTCTTTCTTTAATAACTAATTTTTAACACGGAAAAACATTTCCAAATTCCCCCATGTTAATCTAAAATGAATTATACTAGAAACATATATCTTTCGTCAATATTTTCATGTTAAAAACTACATATTTTTAGTAATTTCTTTACATTCTTCTTCTAACCACTTATATTCTGCTTCATTTAAATAAGGTTTTACGGCTTCAAACACATTCTTTTGGTATCTGTTAATCATTTTAATCTCTTCGTCATTCATAAAAGATACATCCAATGCAGCGCGATCTAATGGAACAAAGGTGAGATTTTCAAAATTCATAAACTGACCATCTCCGTTTTCAACCCCATTTCGTGTAAGCAATACATTTTCAATACGAATACCATACTGTCCTTCTAAGTAAACGCCTGGTTCATCGCTAACAAGCATACCTGGTTCTAAAACAGCTTCCTTCATATCCTCTGTGTATTTCCAACGAACATTTTGTGGCCCTTCATGTACATTTAAAATAAATCCAATGCCATGACCTGTGCCGCATTTATAATCAATGCCTTCTTTCCACAATCTATGGCGTGCCAAAATATCTAAATTTCGTCCACTACATCCGTATAACCACTGTGCTTCTGCCAAATCAAGCATTCCTAGCGCTGTAAGTGTATAATGCTTGCGTTGCTCATCTGTTAGTGCACCAAGACTAATTGTTCTCGTAACATCCGTAGTCGCACCCATGTACTGGCCGCCAGAATCCACCAAGTAAAAACCTTCTTCGTCTAAATTAGCATAGCTATCTTCTGAAGCAGAATAATGCATCATCGCAGCATTCGCTTGATAAGCAGAAATTGTAGGGAAAGACAATTCAATAAATCCAGGAATATCTGCTCTAAGAGAATCTAACTTTGCACCTGCTGTCAGCTCATTTAAGCTCTTTTTGTCTGGATGATGTTTAACCCAATAAATAAATTTAGTAAGGGCCACACTATCAAGCAAATAATACTTGCGCATATGCTCAATTTCAACAGGATTCTTCATTGCTTTAAGCAAATTCGTTGGGTTGGTGCCGTATACAACTTGACAATTTCTATCAAGCACATCAGCAACCATAGCGCTTGCATTGCCCTTGTCTAACAAAACTTTTTGCTTGGAAATGCGAGATAAATAAAAGAACACTTCCTCGTATGGCAAAACAATTACTCCTGCTGCCTCTAACGCAGGTAACACCGCATCCTTTTTCGCCTTCGTTTGTACAAACAACACCGCTTCATTCTTGGAAATATAGCTATAAGACAAAGCAACCGGATTACATTCTACATCATTCGCACGAATATTATAAAGCCACATAATATCGTCCAGCTTGCTTAAAAAGAGGCTATCACACTCTCCTAACTCTGCTCGAACTTGTTCTAATTTGTCCTTAACAGATACACCTGCAATTTCATCTGGAATTAAAAACAAATCCGTAGCTGGAAGATTCGGTCTATCCTTCCAAAGAACATCAACCAAATCCTCATCCATTTTATAATTCACATCTATTAGATTTTCTTTTAAACCAACCAGGTGAGAAGCGCTTACACAACGGCCATCAAAACCAAGGGTCTCTCCAGACTGCATTTTATCTTTTAAATAATCAACAATCTTCGGCACCCCGGGTTCATTCATTCTCATGAGAACAATGCCACTACCTGCTAATTCGCGCTCTGCCTGGATAAAATATCGTCCATCTGTCCAAAGACAAGCTTCATCAGGACCAATCACCATAGTACCATTAGACCCTGAAAAACCGGACATAAACTCCCTACACTTAAAATAATCGTGTACATATTCAGAATTATGAAAATCCGCAGTAGGAATCAAATAATAATCTACGCCTTTTTCCTGCATAAGCTTACGTAATGCCGCTAGTCTTGTTATATAAATGTTTTCCATGTCGTTCTCCTTTAGAATTCAATTCAAAATATCATATCCAAATACTTTGAATTTGCAACACGTTTTTTAGTTTATTCCAAGAAATCCTTTAACCTCTTTGCACATATCTTCTACTTCGCAAACAGTTTTATGTAAAATTTCTGCAGTTCTAATTTCCTCTACTGCATTTGGAACTTTCACATTGCTAAGTTCACAAAGTGCATCTACAAGGGTAAAATCTTCTGCGTCTGCCTTATCTGGCGCAATAGCTGCCATAACACTTCTTGTGAATTTGTATGGGCTTGCTGTGGATGCAATTACTGTCTTGGTGTTGTCACCGGTAGCCGCCTTGTACTGTTCATATACACATGCTGCAACTGCTGTGTGCGTGTCGATTACATATCCGCAATTGTCATAAATTTTCTTTATAACCTCTGCAGTTTCTTCTTCTGTAGCATATCCACCAAAGAAATCAGCAAGCTTAGCTTTCATATCATCTGTAATGGAATACTTGCCTTCTGTATTTAAAGACTTCATAAATGCCGCATTCGCATCAGCATTTTCTCCGGCAATTTTGTAAATCAAACGCTCTAAATTGGAGCTGATTAAAATATCCATAGATGGTGAGGTTGTTAAAATAAACTCACGATTCTTGTCATAGGTACCGGTTGCGAAGAAGTCAAATAATACTTTATTGTCATTAGATGCACAAATAAACTTTTTAATCGGAAGTCCCATTTCTTTTGCATAGTAAGCTGCAAGAATATTACCAAAGTTACCGGTTGGAACAACTACGTTGATTTCTTCACCATCCCCGATTGCGCCACTTGCAAGCAACTGTGCATATGCATACACGTAATAAACCATCTGAGGAACAAGTCGACCGATATTAATAGAGTTTGCGCTGGAGAACTGGAATCCGTTCACATCTAACAATGCAGCCAAATCCTTATCACCAAACATTTTCTTTACGCCAGTCTGAGCATCATCAAAATTGCCTTTAATTCCAACTACAAATGTGTTGGCACCTTTTTGTGTAACCATCTGCTTTTCCTGAATTGCAGACACACCATTCTTTGGATAAAATACAATAATTCTAGTTCCCGGAACACTTGCAAAACCTTCCAAAGCAGCCTTGCCGGTATCACCGGATGTTGCTGTTAAAATAACGATTTCGTTCTTTACATCATTCTTCTTTGCGGCGGTGGTCATCAAATGTGGCAAAATTGACAATGCCATGTCTTTAAATGCAATCGTTCTGCCGTGGAATAATTCTAAATAGTATGCACCTTCTGCTTTTACCAGCGGAGCAATTTTGTCGGTATCAAATTTGCTATCATACGCATTATTAATGCAAGCTTTTAATTCGTCTTCTGTGAAATCAGACAACATCAGCTTCATAACTTCGTAAGCAACTTCCTGATAGCTCATCTTAGAGAGCTCTGTAAGGCTCTTTTTAAGCGCAGGAATATGGTCCGGTACAAACAAACCACCCTCTTTAGAAAGTCCCTGTAATATAGCTTGTGATGCGGTTACAACTGCATCATTATTTCTGGTTGAATGGTATAAAACTGCCATAATAAACTCCTCGTAAGTAAAAAATTGGGAACAACAAGCACCAATGGCACTTATTATTCCCAAGTATAGCACAACAATTATTTTGTTTCAAGATAATTACATAGCTTTTCAGCAATTCTATGTGCACCCTTTCCATCAGAAATAGCTTTCATCTCCATGGATAATTTCTGGCGTAATTCGGCATCCAATATAAGCCTTTTTGTTTCTTCAACAATGGAGCTTAAGACCTCTTTGGGAGCTTTAGAATAATCTCCGGCATTAACCATGCTGGTTTCTTTACCGAAATACTCTGCCATTTTGCGTTGATTATCAACATAGTGGCAACAAATAGTCGGCACGCCTATGGTACAAAGCTCATACATCGTAGTACCGGTTGCAGCAATAACCAAATCACTTTTTGCAATTTGATTCCACATGTCCGGAACATTTATCAAAACTTGCACCCTTGGATTTGCTTTTGAAAAATCCGTCAATTCCTCTAAATGCGGATTGAACTTTCCGCAGATCAACGTCAATTCAATATCCTCTGGCAATTCACGAATCAATTCCTCGCCTAGACTACCGGCAACATTTTGCATATCGCTTCCACCCATTGTAATTAAAATACGCTTTACCTTATCACGTATTTCATAAGGTGTTGCAGAAAATTCCGGCTTTACAGGTGCATATTTGCTTCCTAAAATCAACTCTACTTCTTTTGGATAATGTTTTTTATAAAATGCCTTTTGGGCATAAACATTGTAATTGATTAATCCGCTTACAGACAAATTACTTGCTCCAAAATCATCCAAATAAAATACCGGAATTTGAGCATTGATTTCTGCCAAGTATTCTTCAGTAGCATTATAACTGTCTACGATTAAAAGTTGAACGTCTTGCTCTTTTAAAATTTGGAGCAACTCTAAAGTTTCTTCTTCCATAGACTCGTAGTGTCCTTGAATCATATGGTAAGAAAAGCCTCTCTCACCAAGGAAGATTTCACTTTGTTCATTATTTATAACAAAAAATACTTCTACTTGCATTTCTTTTAATGCATTGGCAATAGTCATGCAACGCATCAAATGCCCCGTACCGATTTGAGCATTTCCGTCTGTACGAATCGCAATTCTTTTGGTTTTCATCTTTTAATTCCTATAACTCCATCCATTGACCGTTCATATATTCTACAACTTCAGTCGGAACATTGTGTTTGTAATCTTTGCATACAATCAGTACCGGTTGCAATTTTTTAACAATATCTAATGTTAATTTATTGCAGAATGGATATACATCACAGTCGTTATATTTTGTAAGAATGCTATCCGGAAGCTTGTTTTCTCTGTTGTTTGTTAAGAACAAAATTCCATTCTTATAAATCATATCAAAATCAAACGGCATACCCCATTCAACGTCCCTGCCTACTCTCATACCTAAAATATCATCCATATATTTTGGTTTTTCACCATATCCCGGGCGGATAATTCTCACATGTTCTTCTGTAATCAAATCACCTTTTTTTAATTCCTTTGTCACAAAAACAGACCGTCTAAATGTAACACTGTTTAACTCCTGTGAGCTTGGTCCATAAAAAACATTTCCCATAGCCTTTTCCACCTGTCGAACCTGCTCTACCATTTCCTTAAATTCTGCAGGTTCCATAGAAAAAGATGCATCCGGATTTTCTATATCACGGCTGATGCAAAAATGCTTTTCAATAATGTTGGCACCTAACGCTACCGCTGTTGTAGCACCCAAATGTCCCATAGAATGGTCTGACAAACCAACCGGAATATCAAACACTTTCTTCATATCTTCAATAGTTTTTAAGTGCATATCATCAGAAATTGCCGGATAAGCACTGCTGCACTTTAAGATTGCCACCTGGGTATTGCCTGTTTCATAAATTGCTTCCAATGCCTCGTCAATTTCTTCCTTTGTACCCATACCGGTAGACATAATAATAGGTTTGCCTTTGGATGCTATATAACGAAGAAGTGGCAAATCAACCATTTCAAAAGATGCAATTTTATAAAAATCTACACCTAATTCTTCCAAAAAGTCTACGCTTGTATTATCAAACGGAGTGGAGAAAAAATCTATTCCTATTCTATCTGCCTCATCTTTTAATTCTTTGTGCCATTCCCATGGTGTGTATGCTTTTTCATAGAGGCCATATAAATTTTCACCTTCCCATGTGCCATTCTTCACTTGGAAATATTCATTATGGCAATCAATAGTCAACGTGTCAGGTGTATAGGTCTGAATCTTTACACAATCAGCACCGCTTTCCTTGGCAGCTCTAATGATTTCCTTTGCTCGTTCAATGCTTCCGGAATGGTTGGCGGACATTTCCGCAATAATATAAGCCGGATAACCGTCGCCTATTTTACGATTTTTAATCTGAATTGTACTCATTGTTCTTTTCCTTCTGAAAAATCTTTAATACAATTTTATAAGATGGATTATTTCTTGTCAAGAAAAGTAACCTTTCTCAAATCCATGTCATCATTGTAAAAGTCCGGTAACCTTTCTCACACTATTATCATCGGTAAGTATATAGCTTACTCTCATAGTATCGCCTACTTCAAAATTCAGTGCTGCCAAATTATAGTTTTCTGTTAAATTAACCCAATAATAATATGTGCCTTTTTCCTCATTTGACAGCGTAACATAAAGACTGCTGTCGCCGTCTACAATCAGATTATATATATTTGTAATAACACCACTTGTGGATAACACTTGTACTTCCGGCTTTTGAGGCTGTGAATCATCAACTATAATATCATCTTTAGAAATAATATCATTTTCTACTAATAGTTCACGATAATTTTCTTCACATTCCTTAATCGTATCGCCAATTGCAACTAGCTGATATTTCTGAACATTTACCATAGCATACTTTTTAACAAGGCCTGCACGATCCTTCAAAGCAAGGAAATAGGTCGGCTCATCTGCCACGTTCAAAAGAAGTGGAAAGGCTGCCTGATATCCCAAATTTTGAACTTGTCCTTCTGCACTATTCATCGCAGAGTCTTCAATGGCACCCTCAACTTCGTAATATTTCGTCTCCATAGTACGTTGATTCATAAGAACGAAGCCAACATTAGACTGGTCTGCATTCAAACTGGTAACGCCGGTATATACCCAAACATCATCATCCATCGCAAGATAATTATAGCCATTTGTAGACTGCAAACAGCCTCTCTGACTAAGCACACTATTTAAGAAACCGTTTATATAAATACCACTGTAATCATACAATCTCATCAATAATTCTGCACTGTGAACTTTGTCAACCCATGTAGGCACTTCTTCCACATCATAATCTATACATTCACCAGTTACAGCATTTACCATAACGACACGGCCAACTGTCTCACCGCCAAACAATCCGATATTGAATTTTTTTACAGGACAAATCCAGAATGGTGTACCCTCTTCATCAATCTCAAAGAAAATCTGGTCGCCGAAAATATAAGTCGGATAATTAAAACGTAAATGTCTGTAAATATTGCGGTTAAAATACTCGCTCTTAGAATATTTGATACCTTCTTCCAACATAACACATTCTGTTTCCTGGGTTGTCATGTCAATCATAATATACGCAGGAATACCTTTGGATTGATTGGTCAACCATTTAATAGGTGATGCATATTCAAGAGGTGTTACTCGAACAGGTTTCCCTTGAAAATTAATCTGCGCATAATCATTGGCAACCTCAAACTGAGAAACAAATTCTACCATAGAACCCATTTTACGGTCGCCCAACAAAGACGCGCTATCCCTATCTAAAAGAGGAATGGTATTATAATCCACTTGCTCTACATCCTCTGCAAAGTCCCCTTTTTCTACGGTTAAAAGTTTTTGATATTTTGAGGCATTGATAATAGGGCTACCAAGTAAGGAACCAAGTAAAAAAACAACAACCGCAAGAGCTAAAATCGCACCAATAACTTTTACGCCTAAATTGGCATCAAATCGTTCTATATGCACTTGCTGGTCACTTGTTTTAAAATTCTTAAAATTTGCTTTTAATAGACTCCAAAGGAAAAGTACACCAAGAATAGATATAACAAACCACCAAAAGCCCACGGAATGAATGTTAATAGCCGGCAACGTGATATAATAATAAATTCCTGCTGCAAGCACTGCCAAAATGCCGCCTACCATCATAATAATCTTTTTCATGTAAACACATCCTTCTCAAAAAAATTTTTATATACATATTATAACAAAATTTTGTGCATATGAAAACAAAAGAATACACACGATATCGTTTTTATCGTGCAAAATGAGCTTCCGCATATACTACGAAAGCTCATTTCTATCATTTCATTAAATTAATTATACTTCAGCATTTGCTTTAGCTGCTTCAATTTCCTTCTGGCAAATATCATTTGGTGCCTGTTCATAACGAGCGAACTCATAAGAGAAAGTACCTGTACCACCGGTCATAGAACGAAGATCTGTAGAATATCCGTAGATTTCCATCATAGGAACGTCTGCAACAACTTCTGTCTTGCCGCCTGCAACAGGATTCATACCAAGAACACGACCACGGCGCTTGTTCATATCGCCCATTACACTACCGGTATAAGCATCTTCAACAACAACCTTAATGCTTACAATTGGCTCTAACAATACAGGAGCTGCGTTCATGAAGCCCTGCTTAAATGCGCCGATACCTGCTAACTTGAATGCCATTTCAGAAGAGTCAACTGCATGGTAAGAACCATCATATAATACTGCGGAAACACCAACTACAGGGTAACCAGCCAAAGGTCCCTTTGTACAGCATTCCTGTAATGCTTTTTCAACTGCCGGGAAGTAGTTCTTTGGAACGGTACCACCAACAACTTCCTGTGTAAATACATATGGATTTTCTAAATCGCCGGATGGTGCAAAACGCATTTTAACATGACCATACTGACCACTACCACCGGACTGTTTTTTGTGCTTGTATTCTACGTCAGAGTTCTTGCGGATAGTTTCACGGAATGCTACGCGAGGTTTCTCTAATTCGATAGCAACCTTGTATTCATTTAACAATCTGCTTGCTACAACGTCTAAATGTAAATCACCCATACCATAGAGTAACATCTGACGGTTCTCAGCATCATTAACGCTCTTTAATGTCAAATCTTCGTGGCAAAGTTTCTGCAATGCCTGAGCTAACTTATCAATTTCACCCTTTTCTTTTGCTTTATAAGCTTTGTATGTATAAGGTGTAGAAACTTCCGTTTTACCAAACTGAATTGGGGTAGCCTTAGTTGCTAAAGAGTTGCCGGTTCTTGCAGCGGTAAGTTTCGCAATCGCACCGATATCACCTGCATGAAGTTCATTTACTTCGATTGGCTTATTACCCTGTAACACATAGAGCTTACCGACTTTTTCTTCGATGTCCTTATCCACATTATAAATCAAATCATCTGATTTTAAAACGCCGGAGCAAATCTTGATAAAGCTGTATTTACCGATAAACGGATCCACCATAGTCTTAAAGATAATAGCGGATTTTGCTTTGGAAAAATCATAATCAGCATGATAGATTTCATTTGTCTTGCGGTTAATACCTGCAATTTCTTTTGTATCAGGTGCCGGTAAATATTTAACGATATCATCCAACAATGCGTAAACACCCTGGCATAATGTGTTGGAACCCATAGACATAGGAACGATAGACCCATCCCATACGTTATATTTCAAAGATGCACGGATTTCTGCTTCAGAGAATTCTTCTCCTGCAAAAAATCTATCCATCATTTCTTCACTTGTCTCTGCAACTGCTTCTACTAAAGTTTCACGGCAGATTGCAAGGTTTGCCTGATTGTAATCCGGAACGTCACATGGTACAACGTCCTTACCAACCCAACGATTACCGGTCCGGCTAATAACATTTACGTAACCAACGAACTTCTCGTTCTCACGAATTGGCAAATTAAATGGAGTCATCTTCTTGCCATAAAGTTCACTCATATCCTCTACTACCTGACGGAAAGATGCATTGTCAACGTCCATAGCTGTTACAAAAACAAGACGTGGTAATTTGTACTTTTCACACAAATCCCAAGCTCTCTTTGTGCCTGCTTCAACACCAGACTTACCATTAACTACGATAATAGCACCATCTGCTGCGCTAACTGCTTCTTCTACTTCACCTACGAAATCTACGTAGCCAGGAGTATCAAGAATATTAATCTTGTATTCGCCCCATTCGATTGGTATAACGGAAGTGGAAAGAGAAATGCCTCTCTTCTGTTCTTCCTTACCAAAGTCGCTGACTGTGCTACCATCTGTAACATTACCCAGTCTGCTCGTGATACCGGACAGATAAGCCATAGCCTCTGCTAAACTGGTCTTACCTGCCCCGCCGTGCCCCAAAAGCACTACATTGCGGATTTTGTCCGTTGTATAAGTCTTCATATAATAAATACCTCCACGATATATTATTTCGGATTTTTCATAATATTGACTAGATGCTTATCAATTTTGAAAATCTTAATATACATAATACACAATAATCAAACTTTTATCAATATATTTTTGATAAATTTTCTAAAATTTATATATTTTTTCAAAAAATTCAGACACTTTTGTCATCTATCCTTTTGACATTATATTCAATGTTGTATATAATCTAAGAAAAACAATATTTTCAAGGTGATTATTATGCATAATATTACTTGTTCCTTTATAGGTTTTGGCTTAATTGGCGGTTCTATTGCCAGAGCGCTTCGTGAATATTTTCCGGAGGCAAAAATCAAGGTTTATGATAAGGATATTCCATCGTTATCACTGGCAATCAAAGAACGTGTTGCCACTTCCATATATACGGAAATAACTGCCGATTTGTGCGATGTCGATTACATTTTCCTTTGTGCACCGGTTGCTTCAAACGAAGATAATCTACGCACAATTGCTCCAATGTTAAAAAAACATACGATTGTTACGGATGTTGGCAGCGTTAAAAACGGTATTCATGAATTAATTTATGAATTACATCTTGAAAAACAATTTATTGGCGGACATCCGATGACCGGCAGCGAGCGTTTTGGCTATGTTAATTCCAAAGCAAATTTATTGGAAAACGCATATTATGTACTGACTCCAACTGCAGAGGTTCCACAAGAAAAAATTCAAGAATTTAAAAAATTGATTTCTTCTATTAAGGCATTACCTTTGGTAATCGCATGTGATAAGCATGATTATGCAACAGCCGCTATCAGTCATTTACCTCATATTATTGCTTCCAGTTTAGTAAACCTGGTAAAAGAGACCGATTCAGAAGATGAACTGATGAAAACATTGGCAGCAGGTGGTTTCAAAGACATCACACGTATCGCTTCTTCCAGCCCTGTTATGTGGCAACAAATCTGTTTGACCAATAGAGACAATATTAAAGCTCTTTTGGAGCAATATATTGCAAATTTACAGCATATTCGTAAGGAATTGGAAGAAAAGGATGCACTGGCACTGTATAACCTCTTTGACCAGGCCCGCATTTATCGTGATTCCTTTAGCAGTACCTCACGTGGACCAATTATGCCTTCCTATACAGTCAACATTGAAATACCGGACAAGCCGGGTTCTATCGCTGAAATTACGGTTCTTTTTGCAAAACACAACTTGAATATTAAGAATATGAACATTGTCCACAACAGAGAGGCTGAATTTGGTGCACTTACTATAGAATTATATAGTCAAGAAGATATGCTAAAAGCTGTAGAGCTTTTACAACAAAATTCCTTTACGACATATTTAAAAAAAAATTGAGGTTTTTATGCAGCATTTTTACAGTTCCGGTTCTTTTGCCCGTAAAGCTAGGGTAAGTCTTAGAACCATACGTTATTATGACAAAATTAATTTATTAAAGCCTACCCGAGTTGATGACAACGGAAGACGCTACTACACGGATGAAGACTTTACAAAACTACAGCAGATTTTAACCTTTAAAATGCTTGGTTTTTCTCTGGACGAAATCAAAGCCATGACTATATCTTCTCCTAATAAAGACACCTTGCAAAACTCACTTTCTATGCAGCTGTCACTTGTTCGCATGCAAAAATCTCAGCTTGCCCAAATGGAACAGGCTCTTTTAGAGGCAAATGCTTTTTTAAGTAATAATGAGCAGCCGGATATGAATTATATGGTAAACCTTATTCATTTGTCCAATGCTCAACATGTTCTCCAGGAACAATATAAAACCTCTAAAAACATTGACGCCAGAGTACGTTTACATAAAGAGTGCTCTACTAATCCTATTGGATGGTTTCCTTGGGTATTTAATCAATGTGAACTCACAAACGGCTGTCGCGTTTTAGAACTTGGATGTGGTAATGGTGCACTTTGGAGTGAAAACTCAGCACTTATTCCTTCTCATTCTCACATTACACTTACTGATATTTCAGAAGGATTATTAGAAGAAACCAAATTGAAGCTAAATAACGATTTGTCAGCGCATCAAAAAGAAAAATCTTTTGAATTGGATTTTGTCTGCTGTGATTGTCACAAACTTCCTTTTGAAGACGGACAATTTGATATCGTAATTGCTAATCATCTTCTCTTTTACATTGAGAATCGTCAGGAAGTTTATGAAGAAATTTTGCGAGTGCTACAAGATGGCGGTCGACTTATTGCATCTACATATGGCCCAAAACACATGGAAGAAATCACTACTTTAGTGCAGGAGTTTCACCCTTCTATTACCCTTGCAGACAAAGAGTTATATGAAATTTTTGGTTTACAAAACGGCGCTAGTGAATTAAAACAGTATTTTTCAGATGTTGATACACGACACTATGACGATGAACTTTTGGTTTCCAACGCGCAACTTTTGCTTGAATATATACTTTCATGTCACGGCAACCAAAACGAAATACTTTTACCTAAATATCAGGAATTTAAAGAACTGCTCACGAAGAAATTAAACCGAAAACCATTCAAAATAACCAAAGATGCCGGTTTGTTTTTGTGTATTAAATAAAAATTTAAAATTATTTTAAAAAAGTACTTGCAAGTGACGTTACGTCATCTTTTATGCTATCATTATAGGGCATATGCAAGTATTTTTTTATTGCCCTTTTCACAAACTAATCTTCATCTATATGAAAGGAAACACATTATGAACATTATCGTAACTGGCGGTGCCGGCTTTATCGGTGCAAACTTTGTTTATTATGAATTAGAAAAACATCCTGAAGACAGAATTATTTGTTTAGACGCATTAACCTATGCGGGTAACTTGGAAACTTTAGAGGAAGCAATGAAGAATCCTAACTTCCGCTTTGTTAAAGGTGATATTGCAGACAGAGACTTTGTATATAACTTATTTGAAGAAGAACATCCAGACATTGTTGTTAACTTTGCTGCAGAAAGTCATGTAGATCGTTCTATCGAAAATCCTGAAATTTTCTTAAAAACCAACATCATGGGTACACAGGTATTGATGGATGCTTGCCGCAAGTATGGCATTAAGCGTTATCACCAGGTATCTACTGACGAAGTATATGGTGATTTACCATTAGATTGTCCTGAATTATTTTTTACAGAAGAAACTCCAATCCATACTTCTAGCCCATACTCTTCTAGTAAAGCGGGCGCAGACTTATTAGTATTGGCTTATTACAGAACATTCAAATTACCGGTGTCCATCACTCGTTGTTCCAACAACTACGGACCATATCATTTCCCAGAAAAGTTAATTCCTTTAATGATTAGCCGTGCACTTGCTGATGAACCATTGCCAGTATATGGTAAAGGCGAAAATGTTCGTGACTGGTTATATGTAAAGGATCACTGCTCTGCTATCGATTTAGTTATGAGAAACGGTCGTGTTGGTGAAGTTTACAACGTTGGTGGTCATAATGAACGCACAAACTTAGAAGTTGTAAAAACAATCCTTGCTCAGCTTGGCAAGCCGGAAAGTCTTATCACATACGTTACGGACAGACCTGGCCACGATATGCGTTATGCAATCGACCCTACTAAGATCCATACAGAGCTTGGATGGTTGCCAGAAACCAAATTTGATGATGGCATTAAAGCTACCATTCAGTGGTATCTTGAAAATGAATCTTGGTGGAAAAACATCTTAAGCGGTGACTACCAGAATTATTTCCAGAAAATGTATGTTGACAAAGGTCGTGCTTAATC
>JAZOSF010000132.1:0-3653 GCA_045657025.1 Lachnospiraceae bacterium
CAAGACACAAACGGATATTTACGAGAAGGCTATAGCAGACTTTGAGAAACTGTATCCGAATATTCAGGTGAATTTGCGCCTGTATACCGACTACGGCAGAATATACAACGATGTAATTACCAATATTGCCACCAATACCACACCGAATGTGTGTATTACTTACCCTGACCACATTGCCACCTATTTGCAGGGCACGAACTTAGTGGTGCCTTTGGAAGAGTTATTTGCAGATGCAAAATATGGTTTGGGCGGCAGTGAGGTGCTGTTTGATGCACCAACCAAGGAGGAAATTATTCCGCAGTTTTTGGAGGAATGTGCTTTTGACGGACATTATTACGCGATTCCTTATATGCGTTCTACGGAGGCTTGCTACATCAATAAGACTTTTGTAGAGAAATTAGGATACACGATACCGGAGAAGCTTACCTGGGATTTTGTGTGGGAAGTAGCAGAGGCTGCCATGGCACAGGATGAGGAAGGCAACTTCCTGGTAAATGGTCAAAAAGTACTGATTCCTTTTATATATAAATCTACGGACAATATGATGATTCAGATGTTAAAACAAAAGGGTGCAGGATATTCCACCAAGGAAGGCGACATGCTTTTGTTTAACGATACGACCAAGGAATTGCTTTATACCATTGCGGATCATGCCCGCACCAAAGCTTTTTCCACGTTTAAAATTTCCAGTTATCCGGCCAACTTTTTAAATGCCGGCCAGTGTATTTTTGCTGTGGATTCTACGGCAGGTGCCACATGGATGGGTAGCGACGCACCGCTTTGCGATATTGCAGAGGACAAGATTGTGAAGTTTGAAACCGTGGTTATGCCGATTCCGCAGTTTGATACGGAGAATCCGCAGATGATTTCCCAGGGACCTTCTATGTGTATTTTTAACAAGGCAGATTCCCAGGAAGTTTTGGCCTCTTGGTTGTTTGCCCAGTATATGCTGACCAACGAAGTGCAGATTGCGTACTCTCAGACAGAAGGATACGTGCCGGTAACGAGTAAGGCACAACAGTCCGAGGTGTATCAGGATTATTTGTCCAGATGCGGCGAAGACAATGAGATGTATTACCCGATTAAAATTCAGGCAGCGCAGCTTTTGCTTGAGAATGTAGGACATACCTTTGTGACACCGGTATTTAACGGTTCCACATCCCTTCGAGATGCAGCTGGCCAGCTGATTGAAAATACGGTAAAATCCGTGCGAAGAAATCAGACCATAGACGAAGCCTATTTCGAAAAACTCTATGGTGATATTACGGCGTTATATCGCCTCGACCAGTTGAATGGCCAGGCAAGTAGCCTGTCCAGCGAAAAAGCAGACTTAGGACCGCTTCCTACGGAAGCCAGAGTTTTATTAGTAAGTTTATGCGTGGTTTGGCTATTTATTGTGATTTATGTGGTATCCCAAGCCCTAAAAAACAAAAGAAATCAGCAATAGTGCTATTGATTTATCTTAGAAATATAGTATAATCGTAGTATGTTTAGCAATAAACAAATTTTTAACAATCAATTCATGTTCAAAAAAGGAGAAGAAAATGAAAAAGATTACAGCATTACTTTTAGCATTTGTTCTTGGTCTTGCTTGCATGGCTTGCGGTGCAGATGAAACTGCAAACAGCGATACAAACGCATCAACAGAAACTGTAGCAGATGCATCAACAGAAACAGATGCAACAACAGAAACAGCTACAGAAGTAGCAGATGAAAAGTCTGAAGGCGTTATGACCTATGCAGAATATGCAGCAGCAGCACTTGATACAGAAGTTGTTGTAGAAACATATGTACAGGCTAAGCAGTCATGGTGGGAAGACAAAGCAACTATTTACACTCAGGACAAAGATGGCGCATACTTCATTTATGAAATGGCTTGTTCTGCAGAAGATTACGAGAAGTTAACTCCTGGTACAAAGATTAAAGTTACAGGCTTCAAGGGCGAATGGGCTGGCGAAGTTGAAATTATGGATGCAACATTTGAAATTCTTGAAGGCAACTATGTTGCAGAAGCAGAAGATATGACAGCGCTTCTTGGTACAGATGAACTTATCAATCACCAGAACAAATTTGTATCTTTCAAGGGCTTAACAGTAGAATCTGCAGGCAAAGATGCAAATGGTAATGACGTAGCATTCTTATACAACTGGGATGGTTCCGGTGCAGACGGCAACGACTTATACTTTAATGTTTCTTTAGATGGTCAGACCTACACATTTACTGTAGAATCTTACCTTTGCGATAGCACAACAGATGTTTACGCAGCAGTTAAGAACTTAAAGATTGGCGATGTTATCGACATGGAAGGCTTCTTATACTGGTACGAAGGTGTTAATCCACACATCACTTCTGTAACAGTAAAATAATCTCACATAATTTGTAAGAGGACATAATTCACCCTGGATATCGGTTATGATATTCAGGGTGTTTTTTTGTTTGGAATGTGGTATAATCATAAAAAAGCAGTACGGAGGGATCCTATGAAATATAATAAATACACAGAGTATATTTTAGAAAAAACCAAGCAGGTGCTGGCTATCGACAGTCCAAGCGGCTACACTAAGGAAGCGGTGGAGTTTGTGTGCCGGGCATATCGTGAGCTGGGATATAAGCCGATAGTGACCGTAAAGGGCGGCGTATTGGTTGATCTTGGCCCGGCGGATGGCAAGGATGGTGTGCTGGTAGAAGCTCATTTGGATACCTTGGGTGCTATGGTATCTGAAATCAAAGGAAATGGCAGACTGAAGCTGTCTCCTCTTGGGGGCATGAATCCAAACAATGCAGAAGCGGAGAATTTGCGTATCATTACCCGCAGCGGACGAAAGTATGAGGGAACCTTCCAGCTTGCAGATGCATCCATCCATGTAAATGATGATTACGACAGTACCAAGCGTACTTATAAGGATATGGAAGTAGTGCTGGACGAAGTGGTACAAAGCAAAGAAGACGTGCTGGCACTTGGTATTTTGCCGGGGGATATTGTGGCCTTTGACCCAAGAACCCGCATTACAGACAGCGGATACATTAAGAGCCGCTTTTTGGATGATAAGCTGAGCGTGGGCATTTTGTTGGGCTTTGCAAAGTGGCTGAAGGAGGAGCAGATTACCCCTTCCCGCAAAATTTATCACCACATTACCGTGTACGAAGAAGTTGGCCATGGTGCTTGCGGAACTGTGCCGGCTGACGTGACCGAAATTCTTTGTGTGGATATGGGTTGCGTAGGCGAAGGACTGGGCTGCAATGAGCATCAGGTATCCATTTGTGCCAAGGACAGCGTAGGCCCTTACAATTATGAAGTAGTAGGTGAACTCATTGAGGCTGCAAAACGGGCGAATGCGGACTTTGCAGTTGACGTATACCCGCACTATGGATCAGATGCTGATGCGGCCCTTCGCGCAGGATATGACGTGCGCCACGGCCTGATCGGCGCAGGCGTGTATGCCTCCCACGGCTACGAGAGAAGCCACGTGGACGGCGTAGAAAATACTTTTGCATTATTGAAGGAGTACTTGACATGGCGATAGATCCAATGCAGTTATTAAAGATTAAAGGAATGTGGGACGGTTTCACCCGCCGCCATCCAAAATTCCCGGCCTTTTTAAAGGCCATGACTCAGGGTGCCATCACCGAAGGCAGCGTCCTTGAAATCACGG
>JAZOSF010000133.1:0-12886 GCA_045657025.1 Lachnospiraceae bacterium
GCAGTATGATGATATTAAAGTTATGACTCAGAAGATTACCCAGATTGTTGCTGATGATTTAAAAGAAAAAGGCTTAGTTCTTTACGATATTAAGTTTGAATTTGGTTACGATGCAAATGGTGATGTTATGTTAATCGACGAAATTGCATCCGGTAACATGCGTGTTTATAAGAATGGTGAATATATTGATCCAATGAATCTTTCTGAACTCTTTTTTGCATAATTTACAAGAAGTATTAGTTTAAGGAGAGCATTATGGGCGGTTTTTTTGGTGTTGCATCCAAGCGCGACAGCATGACGGATGTATTCTTTGGTGTGGATTATCATTCACATCTTGGTACAAAGAGAGCCGGTTTGGCAGCATACGATCCTGAAATCGGTTTACAGCGAAAAATTCATAATATTGAAAACACACCATTTAGAACAAAGTTCGAGCATATTTTTGACGAAATGAAAGGCATATCAGCCATTGGCTGCATTAGTGACTCTGATCCACAGCCACTATTGATTCGTTCAAAACTTGGTACATATGCAATCTGTACGATAGGTATTATTAACAATTATGATGAATTGATTGATCAGTACTTAAATTTCGGCAGTGGTCATTTCGATGCTATGACCGGTGGAAAAGTTAATTCTACAGAGTTGGTTGCGGCGCTTATTAGTCAGCAAAGCAACTTCTTGGATGGTATTAGATTTGTACAAAGTGCCGTTAAGGGAACAGCATCCATTCTTATTTTAAAAAGTGATGGTTCTATTATTGCTGCCCGAGATAAGGTAGGACGTCTGCCGATGCTTGTTGGTAAAGGTGAAGATGGATATTGCGTATCTTTTGAATCTTTTGCTTATAAGAAGTTAGACTATGTAGATTACAAAGAATTAGGGCCTGGTGAAATCGTAGAAATTACTTCAGATGGTGTTACACAGTTACAGAAACCGGGAACAGAAATGAAGATATGTTCTTTCCTTTGGTCTTATTATGGTTATTCTACCTCTAATTACGAGGGCAAGAATGTGGAAGTAATGCGTTGTCGTAACGGAGAAATTATGGCAAAGCACGATAAAGAGCTTGGTAAGATGGAAGGAATTGATTATGTTTGCGGTGTTCCGGATTCCGGTACGCCTCACGCTATCGGTTATGCAAATGCGAGTGATATTCCATTTGCAAGACCATTTATCAAATACACTCCAACTTGGCCAAGAAGCTTTATGTCATCTAAGCAATCTGAACGTAAAAAGGTTGCCAAGATGAAGCAGATTCCGGTTCATGAATTGATTCAGGATAAGAATTTACTTTTTGTAGATGACTCTATTGTACGTGGTACTCAGCTTAGAGAGACGGTAGAGTTTCTTTATGAAAATGGTGCAAAGTCTGTTCACATTCGTTCAGCGTGTCCACCAATTATGTACGGATGTAAGTATTTGGATTTTTCCAGAAATAACAGTGAAATGGACCTTATTGCCCGTCAGATTATTATGGAATTAGAGGGTGAAGAAGGTTTCAAGCATATGGAAGAGTACAGCGATTTCACTACAGAGCGTGGAAAAGCATTTCGTCAGGCTATCTGTGACAAGTTGCATTTTTCCTCATTGGAATTCCAAAGCTTAGAAGGTGTTATTGAAGCAATCGGTTTAGAACCATGTAAGCTTTGTACTTATTGCTGGACCGGCAAAGAATAATATAAAAACAAATCCACTTTTTACGTAAAATCGTAGGAAGTGGATTTTTATTACTTCAATTTAGATAATATTGTTGACACGATTACTTTAGTATGCTACTATGATGAAGTTGAAAAGCTTTCATTATATAAGAAAGTCAGGAGGTTTTAGAATTATGAAAAAGTTAGTAGCATTAGCACTTGCAGGTGTAATGATGGTTTCTATGGTAGCATGTGGAGAAGCACCACAGAATGAAAGTGTTTCCGGTGAAACAAAAGAACAGTTTGTAGTAGGTTTTGACGCATCTTTCCCACCGTACGGTTATATTGATGAAGCAACCGGTGATTATGTAGGATTTGACTTGGATTTAGCAGCAGAAGTTTGCAAGAGAAATGATTGGGAATTAGTAAAAACTCCTATCGATTGGGATACAAAGGATATGACTTTAAATTCCGGCGCTATTGATTGTATTTGGAATGGTTTTACTATTAACGGTCGTGAGGATAAATATGCTTGGAGCGTGCCATATGTAGATAACTCTCAGGTGTTTGTAGTAGCAGCAGACAGCGGCATTGCAACTTTTGATGATTTGGCTGGCAAGGTAGTATTGGTTCAGGCAGATTCCAGCGCATTACATGCGTTACAGCCGGAAATCGCCGAGGATGCAGATGCAGAGGAAAAGGCAGCAGCAGAAGCTATGTTGGCTTTCGCAGCATCTTTTAAAGAGTTACAGCAAGTTCCCGAATATAACACCGCTTTCTTAAACATGGAAGCCGGTGCAGCAGATGCCATTGCAATGGATATTGGTGTTGCTGAGTATCAGATTAAATCAAGAGGCGATAAGTTTGTGATTTTAGAAGAGCAGATTGCTACCGAGCAATATGGTGTAGGCTTTGCACTTGGTAATGAAGAATTAAGAGATAAAGTACAAGCTACTTTAGATGCAATGGTTGCAGACGGCACTTTTGCGGCAATCGCAGAGGAATGGGGCTTAAGCGATCAGGTATGCTTAGGCAAATAAGTATTTGTGAGGATTTATGGAGTTTATACTTTATTTTGTGGATATGTGTTCCCGATTAGCAGAAGGCATGCTGGTTTCCGTTCAGATTTTCTTCTGCACACTGTTTTGCTCTCTGTTATTAGGTGTTGTAGTGGCATTGGGGCGCATGTCAAAGCACTTTATTGTGCGCTTTCCAACTAAGGTGTTTATTTCTATTATGCGTGGCACACCACTTATGTTACAATTGTTGGTTATTTACTTCGGACCATGGTTTATGTTTGGCATGAAAATCAGCTCCGGATACAAAATGACAGCAGTTTTGGTGGGTTTTGCCATTAACTATGCAGCATATTTTGCGGAAATTTATCGAGCGGGCATCGAGTCTATCTCGGTAGGACAGCACGAGGCTGCGAAGCTTTTGGGATACAATAAGGCACAGACATTTATTTATATTATAATGCCTCAGGTTATCAAGCGAATTGTACCGCCGGTAGCAAATGAGACCATTACGTTAGTTAAGGATACTTCCCTAGCGTATACACTTTCTGTAATAGAAATGTTTTCCCTTACAAAACAGATTGCAGCAGCAGAAACGAGCATGATGCCTTTTGTGGTAGCCGGTATTTTCTACTATATATTTAATTTAGTAGTAGCAGTAACCTTTGAGCATATTGAAAAGAAGCTCAGTTACTATCGCTAAGGGAGGGAAGTATGTATTTATTGGAAATGAATCACGTTCGCAAGTCATTTGAGGGCGTGGAAGTATTAAAAGATATTTCTCTCAAGGTGAAAGAGGGTGAAGTTGTAGCGATTATCGGACCAAGCGGTTCCGGTAAATCCACATTGCTTCGTTGCGCCACTCTTTTGGAGACGATGGATAGCGGAGAAATGATTTACTGCGGCGAATATGCTGTTCAAAACAATAGCGAAGGCAAGGCAGTGTATGCAAAGCCGGAAATGTTAAAAAAGATTCAGACCTACTTCGGGCTTGTTTTCCAGAACTTTAATCTGTTTCCGCATTTTTCTGTTATGAAAAACATATGTCATGCACCGCTTAAAGTGCAGAAGCGAGAAAAAGCAGAAGTGGAGCAGACGGCGAGAGCACTTTTGCGGAAAATGGGCTTAGAAGAAAAAGAAACACAGTATCCGTTCCAACTATCCGGAGGCCAACAACAGCGAGTTTCTATTGCCAGGGCATTGGCGTTAAATCCAAAGATTTTATTTTTTGATGAACCAACAAGTGCGTTGGATCCGGAACTTACCGGTGAAATATTAAAGGTCATCAAGGATTTGGCAGCAGAGCACATGACTATGGTTATTGTTACCCATGAAATGAACTTTGCCCGTAATGTGGCAGATCGTATTGTTTTCATGGAGCACGGTGTTATCGTAGAAGAAGGCAGTCCGGAAGAGGTATTCCATTCAGACAATCCGCGTATGCAGGAATTCCTTGGAAAACTTGAAAATTAGATATAATAAACATCCTTTTGTCGAATGTGGAAAGGATGTTTATTTTTTTGCGCAATAAGTGGATAATAATTACCTTGTTTGATTAATAAATTCGTTGTATACTTATAATAGATTATTATGGCATTAATATGCGCACCATAAGATTAAGAAGAGGTTGGGTAATATGAAACGTTTAGCAATTATTACTGCCAGAGGGGGCAGCAAGAGAATCCCTCGCAAGAACATAAAGGATTTTTGCGGCAAGCCTATTATCGCATATTCTATTGAGGCAGCCCTTGAGTCCGGCGTGTTTGATGAAGTAATGGTTTCTACGGATGATAAGGAAATCGCAGAAATTGCTATGGCATATGGTGCAAAAGTACCGTTCTATCGCTCTGAGGCGACCAGCAATGATTTCGCAACGACCAAAGATGTTTTGGAAGAAGTATTTGCGGAGTATGAAAAGCGTGGTGAAAAATTTGATGCTTTTTGTTGTATATACCCGACAGCACCTTTCCTAAAGAAAGAACGATTGGTAGCTGCTATGGAATTGTTAGAAACAGGTGACGCAGACAAAGTATTCCCGGTAGTAGCATTTTCATTCCCGCCACAACGAGCCGTAGTGGAACGCGATGGTCGCCTTGTATTTCAGTATCCGGAGTATATGTACGCACGTTCCCAGGATTTAGAAAAGCAATACCATGATGTAGGGCAGTTCTACTGCTTTAAAACAGCTTCTTTTTATGAACATGAGTTTTGGTCAGGGAAAATTATCCCATTAGAGATTTCCGAAATGGAAGTGCAGGATATAGACAATCAAACAGATTGGGAAATTGCAGAAATGAAGTGGCAGATTTTAAATAAATAGAAATGGTTTTTATAGGGAGATAAGGTATGATTTTAGACAAGTTTAAATTAGATGGCAAAGTTGCAGTTGTTACAGGTGCAAATACAGGATTAGGCCAGGGGATGTCCATAGCATTAGCTCAGGCCGGTGCCAAGATTGTGGGCGTTGCAAGACGTTCCTGCGATGATACAAAGGCCAAAATCGAAGCTTTCGGGGGAGAATTTGCAGAAGTAATCGCCGATTTGTCTGATACCAGTGTAATACCGGGCATTGTAGACGGTGCGCTACAGGCATTTGGAAGAGTGGATATATTAGTAAACAACGCAGGCTTAATTATTCGAAATGATGCTCTTGATTATACCGAAGAAGACTGGGACAAGGTTGTTACCGTAAATCAAAAAATGGTGTATTTTTTGAGTCAGGCGTTTGCAAAACAGTACATTGCACAGGGTGAAGGCGGTAAAATTATTAACGTGGCTAGTATGCTGTCTTATCAGGGTGGTATTCGCGTTCCTGCATATACTGCCAGTAAATCTGCATTATTAGGTTTTACCAGAGCGATGGCGAATGAATGGGCAAGATATGGCATCAATGTAAATGCAATTGCACCGGGCTACATGGCAACCAACAATACAGCACAGCTTCGTGATGATGCAGACAGAAGCACGGAGATTCTTGCGCGTATTCCTGCGGGAAGATGGGGGACATCTGATGACATGATGGGTGCCGTTGTATGGCTTGCCAGCGACGCGTCAAGTTATGTTCATGGATTTACCGTAGCAGTAGACGGCGGATGGTTAGCACGATAAAAATAGTTTAAAGGATAGAAAGCATGAAATTTTTACTGGCTGCTTTTAATGCAAAGTACATACATTCCAATCCGGCGATATATAGCTTAAAAGCATATGTGGGGGAGCAGTATGATTCACATATCGAATTGGCAGAGTATACCATCAACCATAGTTTGAGTCAAATTTTGGCGGATATTTACAAGCGCAAACCGGATGTGATTGGCTTTTCCTGCTATATTTGGAATTTTTCCTTGGTACAGGAGCTGTTAGGCGAGGTACACAAGCTTTTGCCGGATACAGAACTTTGGCTGGGTGGCCCGGAAGTCAGTTTTGAAAATCATGCTATTTTTGAAAAGTATCCTTATGTAAAAGGGATTATGATTGGCGAGGGCGAGGAAACGTTCCTTGACTTGTTGCGCTATTATTTAAAAGAAAACACTCGGTCGTTGGAAGAAATTCCGGGGTTGGCACTTTCTACGGGATATACGCCGGCAAGAGAGCTGATGAATTTAGATCAGATTCCGTTCTTGTATTCCGCAGGAAATAGAGATAAGTTAAACGACTTCGAACATCGAATTATTTATTATGAATCCAGCAGAGGATGTCCGTTTCGGTGTAGCTACTGCCTGTCTTCTATTGACAAAAAGGTTCGTCTGCGAGACATGGAACTGGTAAAAAAAGAACTTCAGTTTTTCTTAGACCATCAAGTTCCGCAGGTGAAGTTTATTGACAGAACCTTTAATTGTAATCATACCCATGCAAAAGAAATTTGGAAATATATTATGGAGCACGATAACGGCGTGACGAATTTTCATTTTGAAGTAGCAGCAGACATTTTGGACGATGAAGAGATTTTGTTGCTTAATCAAATGCGACCGGGTTTGGTGCAGTTAGAGATTGGTGTTCAGACAACGAATGTTGATACATTAAAAGAAATCCGAAGAGTGACAAATCTCGACAAATTAAAACAAAAGGTTGCAAAAATTTCTGTAGGTGGCAATGTACATTTGCATTTGGATTTGATTGCGGGCCTTCCTTTTGAAGATTACGAGAGTTTTGCATGTTCTTTTAAGGATGTGTATGCTATGAAGCCGGAGCAGTTACAGTTGGGATTTTTGAAGGTGCTCAAGGGTTCCTATATGCATGATATGGCAGAAAAATATGGGTTGCAGTATTTGAGTGAGCCGCCGTATGAGGTTTTATTTACCAGTTGGTTAAGCTATGAGGATGTGCTACGATTAAAGCAGGTTGAGGAAATGGTGGAGGTTTATTACAACAGCAACCAATTTACCCATACCATGCCGCTGCTGGAACAGTTATATGACAATCCATTTTACTTATATGTAGATTTGGCAAAATATTTTGAAGAGCAGGGATATTTTTTGAATGTCCCGGCCAGAAGTTACCGCTATCAGGTTCTCTTGAATTTCGCAAAAAGTATCGATGGCAAGCGAGAGGATTTATATCGCGAGAGTCTTACGTATGATATTTATTTGCGAGAAAATGTCAAATCAAGACCGGAGTTTGCAGGCGATATCTCGTCTTATAAGGCGGAATTCCATGGATTTTTTGCAGAAGAAGAGCGGGTGCGCGGTCTGCTTCCGAATTATCAGGGTTATGACACCAAACAAATCAGCAAAATGACTCATTTGGAATGGTTTACGTATCCTGTGTGGGATGTGGAACGTGCGAAGCAGCACAAGCCTTTGGAAAAAGAGGCCAAAGTGCTTTTTGACTACCTGGAGCGAAACCCGCTTACCAAGGAAGCAAGAACCATTGTTTTGGAATAAATGATGCGAGGAAAGGAGCAGGATATGAATAAACATACCAAAGAGGTGCTGGGCCGTTTGGAAGAGCAGTACGGCACAGAATATGTGTGTTATTTACATCATGAAAATGCGTTACAGCTTTTGATCGCTACTATGTTGTCTGCTCAGTGCACCGATGCTCGCGTAAATATTGTAACCAAAGATTTGTTTCAAAAATATCAAAGCGTATATGATTTTGCCATGGCAGATTTAAAAGAATTGGAAAAAGACATCCATTCTACCGGCTTTTATCATAATAAAGCCAAAAATATTATTGCCTGCTGCAATCAATTGATAGAGCGACACGATGGCCAGGTGCCAAATGACTTGGAGGCGTTGACAAATCTCGCCGGAGTTGGGCGCAAAACAGCCAACGTAATACGTGGCAACATATTCCACGAACCGAGCGTAGTTGTGGATACGCACGTGAAGCGTATCAGCAAAAAGCTGGGCATTTCCAAAAGCGATGATCCGGTAAAGGCAGAGTTTGAATTGATGAAGGCGCTGCCAAAAGAGAAATGGATTCTCTGGAATATTCATATTATCCGTTTTGGAAGAGAAATTTGCAAAGCACCTAATCCAAAGTGCGAAATGTGCTTTATGTCCGACATTTGCCCGGATTATAAGGCGCGTATGAAAGGTAAAAAATGATTACAAGCTATGTCTGTGTCGATGTAGAAACCACCGGCCTTAATTCTAAGGAAGAAAAGTTAATAGAGATTGGCGCGGTAAAGATTTTGGACGGACAAGTGACAGGGCGTTTTCATAGTTTTTTATATCCGGGCAGATCGCTGGAGCCTCGTATTGTGGCCCTTACCGGTATTACGGATGAGATGTTAAAAGATGCGCCGGGACCGGACTTGGTAATGGCAAAGTTTAAAGAGTTCTGCGAAGAACTTCCGCTTTTGGGACATAATTTATCGTTTGATTATGCTTTTCTCAAAAGGGCCATGGTCAATGCCAAGTTTTCTTTTGACAAAAACGGTTTGGACACACTGCGGATATCGCGCAAGTATTTGCCGGAATTAGAAAGCAGAAGTCTGGAATTTTTATGCAAACATTTTGAAATAAAACATACGGCGCACCGGGCGTTAGGGGATGCGGAGGCGACAAGTATACTATACGAGAAACTTTGTCAGCTTTTTTACGAAAAAGCAAACAAGGAAGGTTGCAAGGTATTTGTTCCTACTCCTTTGATATATAATGTAAAAAGAGAAACACCAATTACCATTGCACAAAAAGAGCAAATAACCCGTTATTGCGCCTTGCTTGGCATTTCCTTAAATCGAGACTTAAATGCTATGACTCGTTCGGAAGCCAGCCGTTTTATAGAGCGTTATCGCAAGGATGCAAAGGCGATGGAGAAATAAAATTATGAAGTTACAACAAAAAGGCAATCGAAAGTTATTAATACTTGGTGCTGTTATTATGACAGTTCTTATAGTGGAAGCAGCCGTTTTACTTGCACTCACAATTGCTTATGCAAAAGATAACAAAATAGCGAGCCTGAAAAAATCTGCAGAGGTGCAGAGGGTTTTGTCAGAAATAGAAAAAGAAGAAGTAACAGGTCTTTTCTTTTCCATGTTTCCGTTGAATAGTTATGAAGAACAAGATTTCACTACTTATCGCGGAATACATGCTGCCATGTTGAGCAAAGAATTGGAAAACGGAGAAGAAATGCTGGCCTTTTTGGAGCTTGCGTTACAGCAAAAACAGTCCTTGGAGCTGGTGTATATCGGGCTTAGTCCGGATGACATGCAAGAGGAAGATTTGTGCAAATGGGATGATAAGCTTTTGGAAATTGTAAAAGCAAATCCGCAGATTTATTTTCATATGATTTTAGAACATCCAAGCGCATATGAACTTACGCAAATGCCTGAGTTAGAAAGAGAGCAGTTGTTTAAGTGGTATAAAGAACTGTCCGAACTTTTTACTCCGGAGGGAGAGTATCAGAATATGGTACTTTTTGCTCCCGGAACAGAAAGCTGGCTTATAGAAAACCCGGCAAACTATCTTGAAACGGGAGAACTGAATAAAGACGTAGCTTCCGCTGTTTTGAGAAGGTTTGCTTGCGATTATTTGCATATATTAGATAAAAATAACGTAGATGGAAAAATAAGTTCCTTGCAGAAATTGTTAGAGGAAAACGTAGCCTATCCTTCCATAGGGGAAGCCGGAACCTATGTGTTCTTTGGTGACAGCGTAATAGGAAACTATACGGATTCCATGTCTATTCCGGGGGTTGTACAGGGGTTCTCCAAGGCAAAGGTTATAAATTGTGGTTATGGCGGATTGCACGGAGCAAGAACAGTCGATGAAAGTATGAGCCTGACAAGTGTGATAGACGCATTTTTGGCAGGAGAGTATGAGCATTTCGAGGACGATAAACCTGTAAAAAACGGCATTGCAACTTTTTATGAGCAGCTTTCCGATATAAAAGAAGAGAAGCTAACCTTTTTCATTAGTATTGGTCTGAATGATTATATGTCAGGTCGTCCATTGACAGGGGATAAAGAAGAGGAAAGGTTCCATTTTGAGGGGGCGTTGACCTACGCTGTAAATGAGCTTCGAAAAGCATATCCGGATAGCGAAATTATACTGATGACACCGAACTTCATCAGCCGTTATGAGTGTGGGACAGAGCTTCATAACGGATATATGTTGAAGGATGTTGTAGATTGCGTGCTGAAAACAAGCGATGCATTAGATGTAAGGTGTATCGACGTGTTCCATAAAGTAGAAATAAACAAAGAAAATCAGCAAAGATATCTGGCTGACATGTGCCATCCAAATGAGCAAGGCCGTTTTGAAATCGGCAAGGTGGTGTATGAGCATTTGCTGGAATGGCACAACGGAAATGATTATACCGAGGCAAGCGCGACGCCCATGGCGCACGAATACGGTGCATTTGCGGACAAGGCAGAGAATTTAGAAAACAATATTTTCTTTGATTCTTTGGTTTATACCGGCTACAATATTGAAAAGCATCGTTCGGATGGGCTTATGTGGCATTATGTATTGGCTGCTCACAAAAGGGGCAAGGGCTGGTTGTCTGACATTACATATAACGGCGGAAGCGAAGGATATGAAGTTACGGAAGATGGCCTCCCGGACATAGATTTTTTTGAGAAAAAAGGTCTTGTGTGTGCATCCTATGCCACCTATGTATACTTTAATTATTTGCCAAACGTAGCAAACGTGGACACTTCCGAGTTGACAAAACCGGAACAGTCATACAACGCTAATGATTGGTATTTGGCGGCAAAAGATTGGGTGGATAAAGGTTATTCAGAGATTATTGATTTTGAGGCAGCCTTAAAAGGTGGTTTCATTGACTTTGAGGCAGCAGCAGAAATTCCAATTGGTTCTATTATTGCTTTCTGTGATGCCAGAAACAAATCGGATTACTGCAGTCATGTTGTAATTTATGCAGGGTATGAAAATAATTATCATTGGGTGTTTCATGTAGGAAATGAGAATGGACCGGAGTTTTGCGCGGTAGAGCGTATGCACTTTGGACCCGACCCGCAGTGGCCCATTGCTGTAATTACTACACCAAAACAGGTCTTTCAACATTAGTTGCAATGCACAAAAAAGTTTGATATAATACTTTTTTAAGACAAATGAGGGGTTTATTAAACTTGTCAGGAGGAAAGAAATATGTTTAATTTACATAGCAAAAAAGCAAAAAGAATTATGGCTGCAGCGGTTTGCATTATTTTAATTGCAGCAATGGTATTGCCGATGCTTACCATTTTTTAATTAGTGTGGAGAGGAATATTAGCACATGAAATATTATAAGCCATTACTGTTGACAGTAGTGAGTTTGCTATGCACTGCCTTTATGATACAAGATAGTGCATTGGTTCTAGATGCAAAGAAGGAACCGGTTATTGTAAAAGGTGTTTTGGTCGAGGATATGGATTTGTCCGGCATGACGAAAGCACAAGCACGAGAGGCTATTGAAACTTATGTAAATAATCTGCTTGAGGATGATACTTTGCTTTGCTTTGAGTTTGAAGATGTAGCAGAGCATCAGCCGGGCGGAGTAGCTTTGGGCGGTCAATGGAGTAATACCGAACTGCCGGATGAATTGATAAAAGCCGGTAATCAGGGACACGTGGTTGACCGATATAAGAGCCGCAAGGAATTAGAAAGAGAACCGGTGAACTATGAAGTGGAAATTGATTTTTCAAAAGAAGAGATAGCTTCTTACATTGAGGACAATTTCACGCAGTACAACCAAGAGGTGCGCGATTTTAGCTTGCTTCGAAAAGATGATGCTTTCCAGATAGTGGAAGGTGTTTCCGGCTATGAAGTAAATGTGGAGAAGTCAGCAGAAGACATCGCGGATTATTTAAATAATGAATGGGACCGCGGCAAGGTGTTTTTACCTTTGGAAGTTGCGGTAGTGGAGCCAAAAGGCAGCGAGGAGGAATTGTCCCAAGTAACAGACTTGATTGGTACATTCACTTCTTCTTTTGCAGGTGCCACAGCAGAAAAAGTTGTCAATATCTCTAACGGAGCCAACTTGATTAACAATATTACCATGTATGCGGATGAAGATTTTTCTTTTGACGCATATGCTGCACCTTATACCGTAGCAAATGGATATGCTATGGGTAAATCTTACAGTGGCGGTAAATTGGTGGATGATGTGGGCGGCGGTATTTGCCAGGTATCATCTACATTATACAATGCGGCACTTCGTGCAGAGTTGGAGATTACGATGCGTTACAATCATTCTATGATTGTAGGTTATGTGCCAATTGCTTCTGATGCTACATTGGCAGAATCAGCAGGGAAGGATTTTCGCTTTAAAAACAACCAGGATACGCCGATTTATATTGAATCTTACGTTACAAAGGACCACAAACTGGTTGTTAACGTATACGGAAAAGAGACCAGACCGTCTAACAGAACGGTAGAATATATATCAGAAACTTTGGAAGTAATTAATCCGGGACCGGATGTGATTCATACAGATGGTACTTTACCGGTTGGTGATGTACAGGTTTCCAGTGCATACACCGGTTACAAGGCAAAGCTGTGGAAAGTGGTTAAAATTGATGGTGTAGAAAAGAGCCGAGAGCTGGTAAACAGCAGTAATTACCGGGCAGTTGCGCGTATGGCTACCGTAGGTATGTTTACAACAGATCCTGCCATATTGCAAAAAATGAACGAGGCAGTTGCTACGGGCAATATAGACCACGTAAAAAATGTAGTTGCCGCGATTGTCACACCGGCAGAATAATACAAATCAAGATTGAGGTGACAGCATGAACATCGGAAAAGCTTCAGAGAGCGTTTTAAAGCGTTCCGTACTTAAATA
>JAZOSF010000134.1:0-4667 GCA_045657025.1 Lachnospiraceae bacterium
AATGGCTCTGCTTCCGATTTTCAACTCATCCAAATCACCTACAAGGGATGTTGTAGATGTAACCCCATCCACCTTGGCAAATGGCAAATAAATGCGGCAAGTATCTCCTGAAGTCAATTCACTTCGAATACTGTCTTCCACTTCTACCGTAGCTACAGTAAAATACTTCTCCATTCCGCCGGTCACATGATATGTTTGCATCTCCAATACCGTTCCCATAAAAATATCTATGTCGGATGCAAGTATTTCTTCTGCCGGTACCCATTCGGTTATGGAAGAACTCACCATGGATTCTGCAGTTGGGTATCCGCACATATCTTGCGTGCCATTCAATTTTTCCTTCGTCTCCTGCGTAACTTTGCTCCATTCTATTCCTATAGAATATAATTTTTCCTTTTGCTCTGCTTCGCTATTTATTGGTTCGCTGAGATTTTCCGTTGTAGTCTTATCATTTACTGCTTCCGGTGCCGCCTCATTGGTTGTCGTTTCCATACCACCAATCGGTATCAAACGGAGGACATTTAATGAAACCAATAATACCGCCACACAAGCAGCTACCGTTATCAACTCTTTTGTATATCGCCACACCTGCTTTGCTTTTTGGTACTCTACAGCCTCTGCAACAAAATCGTCTTCCAGCTCACTAAGGGCATCTGCCACAACTTGCTTTTTCCACTCTGTCATACCAGGTAACCCTCCTTTTCCAAAAATATCTTTAACTGCTTGCGAATACGTTTTAACCGGACGCTGGCCAAATTTTCACTGATGCGCAAGTCTCTTGCAATATCTTTTACGGAATCCGCGAACCAATATCTGCGAACAAAAAGCACTCTGTTCTCCTGCTCCAAGGTATGTAAAAAACCATTGATTTGTCTGCCTAGTTCCTTAGCACTCCATTCCTCTTCTGCAGATGGTGTGGGAATATACGATGCCAACTCTTCCAGAGAAACATCTATGGATGCACCTCTTTTGGCAGCAGTATTGGCTCTATATTTTGTTAATGATAAATTTCTCGTAATTTTGCACACAAACGCAGATAACGGATTGGGTCTGGTAGGTGGTATGGCATTCCACACCCCCAAATAGGTGTCATTAAGGCACTCCGCCACATCCTCATCATTGTGTAAAATCTGGAAAGATATTTTATGTAAAAGTTTCTCATACTTTGCCGCCAATGACTGAATCGCCAGTTCTGAACGCTCAAAGAACAACTCTATAATTTTCTGATCGTCCATAAGGAAATCCTCCTTTTACTATATATCTAGCATATTCAGGCAAAATATGACAGGGTTTTTGCAAATTTATTACTTTCTTAAATTTTGAATAATCAGCTCACCGCATTGCTTGCAGCCAACAAGTTTTCCACCCTCACTCATAATATCAGCCGTACGCCATCCTGCATCAAGATATGCGGAAACAGCATTTTCAATGGCATCTGCTTCATCAGGCATATCAAAACTGAATCGTAACATCATGGCAGCAGAAAGGATTGTTCCAATAGGATTTGCCTTGTCTTGGCCCGCAATATCGGGAGCCGAACCATGGATAGGCTCATAAAGCCCACAACTTGTTGCTCCAAGGCTTGATGAAGGAATCATGCCGATAGAGCCCGTAATCATAGACGCTTCATCTGAAAGAATATCCCCAAACATATTCTCGGTTACAACAACATCAAACTGCCCCGGATTTTTTACGATCTGCATAGCGCAATTATCCACAAGCATATCGGAAAGTTCTACATCAGGGTATTCCTCGGCAAGTCTATGCATAACCTTTTTCCATAGACGACTTGAATCAAGAACATTGGATTTTTCTACGGAGCAAAGCTTTTTGTTTCGCTTCTGTGCCGTTTCAAAACCAATTCTGCCAATTCGCTCAATCTCCGCTTCGCTATATTTCAACACGTCGATTGCAGTATCTCCTTCGGTCTTATGCTCTCCAAAATAAATACCTCCAATCAACTCACGCACAATAATAAAGTCAATTCCTTGATCAACAATAGATTTCTTCAGAGGAGAAGCATCTGCAAGCTGATGCCATATCTTTGCTGGACGATTATTAGAGTACACGCCCATTCCTGCGCGTAAACGAAGAAGCCCTTTTTCGGGTCTCATATATCCCGGAACATCGTTCCACTTGTTTCCACCCACTGCTCCAAGCAAAACGCTGTCAGACTTTACACACTTTTCCAACTCGGATTCCGGCAGAGGGTCACCGTATTTATCAATAGCACATCCTCCCATATCCACATCTGTATAGATGAATGTGTGCCCATAAAGCTCAGCCACTTTGTCAAGAACGTTCAGTGCCTGTTCTACGATTTCAGGGCCAATGCCGTCTCCGCGAATAACTGCAATATTTTTAACCATTGATTTCACCTTCTTTCAAAGACTTTAAGAGTCCGCCGCTTTTGATAATATTCTGGATAAACGTTGGGAAAGGCTGCGCCTTATAAGTTTTGCCCGTGGTAATATTGGTAATAACACCGGTATCAAAATCCACCTTTACTTCATCATTTGCATTGATTTCCTCTGCCGCTTCCTCACATTCTAAAATCGGAAGCCCAATATTAATGGCATTACGATAAAAAATACGGGCAAAGCTTTTGGCAATTACACAACCTGTGTTGCAGGTTTTTATAACAAGTGGCGCGTGTTCACGTGAAGAACCGCAACCGAAATTCCATCCTGCAACCATTACATCTCCCGGTTTTACATTTTTTACAAACTCAGTATCGATATCTTCCATACAGTGCAAAGCAAGTTCTCTTGCATCGGAGGTATTGAGGTATCGTGCAGGAATAATAACATCTGTATCTACATTATCGGGATATTTAAAAACTTTTCCTTGTGTATTCATTTTTACGCCTCCTTATACTCTGTGATAAAACCGGTCAGTGCACTTGCCGCAGCTGTGTGAGGTGAAGCAAGGTAAACTTCACTATCTACGTGCCCCATACGACCGACAAAGTTTCGATTAGTGGTTGCAATACATTTCTCGCCCGCCGCAAGAATGCCCATATATCCTCCAAGACATGGACCACAAGTAGGGGTTGATACAATCGCACCGGCATCAATAAATGCAGTATAATATCCACGTTCAACACACTCTCGGAGAATCTGCATTGTGCCCGGAATAATAATGCAACGAATCCCGTCAGCAACCTCCTTGCCATTCAAAATTTTATATGCTGCTTCCATGTCTTCCATTCTGCCGTTGGTGCATGAACCGATTACAACCTGGTCAATTTTAATATGGTTCAGTTCACTTGCAGGGTGGGTGTTTTCCGGAAGATGAGGGCAAGCAACGGTAGGTACAATTTCAGAAAGATTAATATCAATCACTCTTTCATAATCCGCATCACTATCAGCCTCATAAACAACAGGTGTCCTTTCACTTCTGCCATCCAAATATTTCATGGTTACATCATCTACCGGGAAAATACCATTCTTTGCCCCAGCTTCAATAGCCATATTGCAGATGCAAAGACGATCATCCATTGAAAGTCCCTGTACACCATCACCAACAAATTCCATACTCTTATAAAGAGCACCATCAACGCCAATCAAACCGATAATGGTGAGAATAACATCTTTACCACTGCAGTTTACTGGTAACTTACCTGTCAAGTTAAACTTGATAGCAGACGGCACTTTAAACCAAGCCATCCCTGTTGCCATGCCTGCTGCCATGTCGGTAGAGCCGACACCGGTAGAGAATGCACCAAGGGCACCATAAGTGCATGTATGACTATCTGCGCCGATAATACAATCACCTGCAGTTACAACACCCTGCTCAGGCAAAAGCGCGTGTTCAATCCCCATTTTGCCCACATCGTAAAAATGGCTCACGCAATGGGAACATGCGAATTCACGACAGGTTTTGGACTGTTCTGCCGCTTTGATATCCTTATTTGGAACAAAGTGATCCAGCACGATTGCAATCTTGTCCTTATCAAAAACGGAATCAAAACCCGCTTTCTTAAATTCATTCACCGCCACAGGCGTGGTAATATCGTTGCCGAGTACAATATCCAATTTTGCATTAATAAGTTGGCCGGCAACTACTTTATCAAGGCCGGCATGAGCTGCAAGAATTTTTTGTGTCATAGTCATTCCCATTTTATTTACCTCCCTTGGTCATATTATGAAACGCACTAAGAAGTGCTTTTGTACTTGCTGTAATCACGTCGGTATCTGTACCTGCTCCCCAATACATGGTACCGTCATCACGTTCCAAACCAATATATGATGCAGCAACACTTTGAGAACCTTGTCCCTGCATACTGTGCTGTGTGAATACCTGTAAGGTATACTTCTCACCTGTATACTCGCAAAGAGCGTTATTTACAGCACTCAAAGTACCGTTTCCTTCGGCTTCGAGTTCAGTTTCTTCCCCATTCTTCATAAAGGTAATATTTATTTTTACCGCATCGTTTTCACGTATAAAGTCAAAATCAGTTACCGAAATATCACCATTAATATTTAAGTAATTTTCAGCAAAAATATCAAAAATATCATTTGGCTGAAGTTCCTTGTGTTCACTGTCGGAAATATGCTTGCAAAGATAACTGAAGTGCTCACGCATTTTTGCAGGAAGATTGTAACCGAATGTCTGCTCCAAAAGATATCCGATTCCGCCTTTACCTGACTGTGAATTTACGCGTA
>JAZOSF010000135.1:0-2018 GCA_045657025.1 Lachnospiraceae bacterium
AGCATCTCCCAATAGTTTGACTGCTTCCAACATATTGCCATTTCTAACTGCATTTATCATTGCATTAGAATCCACCGCAAATCCTTGAAACAATTCTTCTGTAAGTTGTCCCAAATTCATATTTTCCATATTTTATGCTCCTAGCCCAAGCACAAATTCCAGCAAATTTACGAATATGGGAAATCCCGCAAGAAGCACTCCCATTTTTCCTGCAATATGAACTTGCCCGGCCAATACGCTATACCCGCATTCCTTACATATACCCGAGGTCAGCTCAGAAATGTAAGTGACTCCTATAACTCGAAGTAATATGTGCAAAAAATTGGTGTCACCGGCAATACGGCTCCAAAGTGCTTCAATGGTTCTCACAACATCTAGCAAATTCATCACCACGTATCCACACACGATTACTGCCATGGCAAGTCCTATAATTGTGCTGTATTCCCCTTTGGACTGTTTTAAAAGCATAGCCGTAACTACACCTAAAATAGCCAAACCCGCAATTTTAAATATATCCATAATAGCTCCTTTTAAAGCGAAAACAATGTCTGCATAGCCGAAAACAAATCATATATGTATGGCAGCACCCAACTCATTACCAAAATAAGTGCTGATAAACTCAACAAAAAAGAATGTTCTTCTCTTCCGCTATGTTTCAAAATCTGTGATAAAATTGTTACTAGTATTCCTACTGCCGCTATTCGGAAAATCAAACCTATTTCCATACCAAATCCTCATTACCATAATATCAGACAAAGAAATGCACTCGCAAAAAAGCCCATCGATAGCACCACTCTTTGTTCCCCTTTGTACTTTTCTTCTAATGATTTTCTTTTTTCAAAAAGCATCTCACTTTTTAAGATTAACTGCCGTTTTACTGCTTCCGGCTCCATCGGCATATGAAAAAAACAGTCTTGCCACAGTGTTTTTATATCTTCACCAAGCATTATGTCCGCAAGAAGAATTTTGCTTTCTTCCTGCCACAACTTCCCAAAATCATTTACGTTTCGTTCTATTAGTCTTTTATGTATTGCCTTATAAAACGAGCTAAATTTCAATTCTTCCTTCAACATTTTTCCTATAGCTTCTTCTACCGGCATACGCCATTCACACATATAATATGCCAGCTTTTTCAAGTCGCTTTCCATAGTTTTTAAATATTCTGTTTGCTTTTTTCTTTCTATAATCACACTGTAAGAAACTCCTATTCCGGCACTTAATAACCAAATCACTATCAGCACCTTCATTCCAATACATCCCCTTCTCCATCCAGAACATTTTTTAATACATAGGTTCCGTTTTCTCTTCCGAGCAGCACGTATCGTTCAAAAAAACCATACTTTAAAACTTCTTTTCCAAAAATCTTTTTCGTGAATTCTTCAAATGTATATGCGTGATGAGTTGCTAAGATAGCGCATCCGCAACCATCCAGCCGTTTTATCGCCTCTAAATCTTTTTCATTGTAAATTTCATCCACCGCCACCACTTCCGGTCCCAAAGAACGCAAACACATTTCCATAGCAATGGACTTTTCACAACCACTTATGACATCGGTACGTTTCCCTACGTCTATTGTCGGAACCCCCATATAAACAGCGGCCAGTTCCTCCCTTTCATCTATCAGACTAACATTTTGTCCTGTCCCAAACTCGTTGCCGTCCGATACATTTCTTACCAAATCTCTTAGAAATGTGGTTTTTCCGCAACCGGGCGGTGCTAATATCAATGTGCTTTGTATTTTACCTGCACGATACAACTTACTCAAAACACCTTCCGACACACTGGGGATATTATGACTTACACGAATAAGCAGGCTACTAATATATTTCATGTGATTAGCTTTTCCATACAAATCAAACAGAACCTGCCCACCGATACCTACTCTGTGTCCGCCTTGAATTGTAATATATCCCTTGGCGATTTCGTCTTGATATGCATAGACGCCATATCCGCATAACCACTGGAAAATCTGTTCTACGTCGCCTTTTGAGACCACACAGCCTTCCATTCGCTGCTCT
>JAZOSF010000136.1:0-6804 GCA_045657025.1 Lachnospiraceae bacterium
TGAGGATGCAATGAAAGTGTTACGAACTCACGATATTTAAGGTTTTTGCTCATATATTCTACCTGTGAAGCATAGACATGAGGGGAACTCATTTCTACCGTTACAGGCAAATTAATAATCACATTGTTATCTTCACTCGGATTAAGTACATCCAGAACGGCATTACACACTTCAAGTGCATATTCAGGCTCAGTTCCCGTAAAAGATTCAGGAGAATATTCAAAACGGAATTTTCCTTCATATTCGCTTGACAATTTCTTTACAAGTTTTGCACCATCAATAGCAATCTGCTTGATTTCCTCTTTGCTCTTTTTAAAAACCTGCTCACGTTGTGCCACACTGACAGAATTATAAAAATGAATAATCGCGCTCGGTGCACCTTTGCATGCATCAAAAGTCTTTCGAATAATATGCTCACGACACTGTGTAAGTACTTGTACTGTTACATCTTCCGGAATCATATTGTTATCAATCAAAGTACGAAGAAACTCGTATTCCGTTTCACTGGCTGCCGGGAAACCCACTTCAATTTCCTTAAAGCCCACCTTCAAGAGCATCTTATAATATTCAATCTTTTCTTCAAGGCTCATAGGAATCACAAGACTTTGATTTCCATCACGCATGTCCACGCTACACCATACAGGCGGCTTTTCTACATGGTCTTTTTCCACCCAACTGTTATATTTTTTATCTACGGGAAAATATCCCACTCGGTATTTGGTTGAATCCATCATTGTAAATCTCCTTTTTTCTACTTTTACTTAACTCAGTTTCTTTGGAACAAAAAAATAACACTCGTCCCAAAGTATATAAACTTTGAGACGGGTGTTTCATAAAATTCAACACTCGCGGTACCACTCAAATTGCAGACATAAAATTCTGCCACCTCTTCGAAGTCAAACAACTCCTATGCACTAACGTAACATACACGGAACACCCTATGCACCAAATAGGCTTTCAGGCGAACAGCTCAGAAGTGAGAGGCATACCTTTAACATGCCGATTCACACCAACCATCGGCTCTCTGAAATGTATAATCACTATACCATTCTTCATCACAGCTTTTAAATTATTCAATTTTCATTTACTTTATCAAACCGTAGCATTAATGTCAAGGGATATTTTGAAAACTTTTATAAAAATATAGCCTTTTTCAGACAAATGTGCTACAATAATTTTATCGATAAAGCATTTCCAAAAATGTGGACTCAAAATTCGAAATTTTTCTATACGGAGGATACACGTATGAAACTTGAAACTATTATTGCAACACGTCCTAAAAAAACCGTTTATCGCGATGGCAACGTAGTAATCAAACTGTTTAATGAAGATTATTCAAAGTCTGATATTTTAAATGAAGCATTGAATCAGGCTAGAGTAGAAGAAACCGGATTGGCAATTCCGAAAATCTTGGAAATCACCAAGATTGATGGCAAATGGGCAATTATCAGCGAATATATAGAAGGTCCTACCTTAGAGCAGCTAATGATACAAAATCCTGACAAAATGGACGAGTATTTAGACTTCTTTGTTACACTCCAAACAGAAATCCACGAAAAGAAAGCTCCTCTTTTAACAAAGCTTCTTGATAAAATGAATCGTAAGATTAATCAAGCTGACATCGATCATGCAACCAAGTACGACTTACATACTGCCTTAGAAGGTATGCACAAGCACGACAAGGTTTTACATGGTGACTTCAATCCGAGTAATATTATTATGGCTGAAGACGGCAATGCATATATTCTTGACTGGGCACATGCAACTCAGGGAAATGCTTCTGCAGATGCAGCCAGAACTTACTTAGTATTTAACCTTACAGGCAAAGAAGATTTAGCAAACAAATACCTTGATCTTTTCTGTGCAAAGAGCGGTATTAACAAGCGTTATATTCAGAGATGGCTTCCTATCGTAGCTGCTTCTCAGTCTGTAAAGGCTATCCCGGAAGAAAAAGAACTCTTAAACAAATGGATTAATGTATTTGATTACGAATAATTGATAGCATTACGAAGCGGAGGTATTTGCCTCCGCTTTTGTTTTTATACATTTTGTACTAATTCTTTGCATCACATCATAAATATAAACAAAAAAGGTCTTTTTATGTGGTCACGCAGTTCTTTTTTTCATAATAATTTTTTTAAAAAAATAATCCCTCTTGCAGCCTTTTGCTTATGTGGTATAGGAATTTTAAGTGCCGTATACACCCGCTTTTATAGTGCTGCTATCACCTCCAGCAAAGTAGGCGACAGGCATCTTCCAATTTATTGCGTAGATTGCGGAAGCGATAAGAAAATTGCCTTGAGTTTTGACGCAGCCTGGGGCAACGAAGATACCAAAGACATTTTGGACATTCTTGCAAAGCACGATGTAAAAGTAACTTTTTTTATGACCGGAGGTTGGGTGGAAAACTATCCGGATGATGTAAAGGCAATTCTTGCAGCCGGCCACGATTTGGGTAATCATGGGGAAAACCACAAGCATATGAGCCAATTATCTACTACTGAACAAAAAGAAGAGTTAATGAAAGTACACGAAAAAGTAAAAGAATTAACCGATTATGAAATGTTTTTGTTTCGACCTCCTTACGGAGATTATGACAATAGTGTCATAACCAACGCTACTAACTGCGGCTACTATACTATTCAATGGGACGTGGATAGTTTAGATTGGAAAAACTATGGTGTGGATTCAATTATCAATACGGTTACTAACCATAAGCACCTGGGCCCGGGAAGCATTATTCTCTGCCATAACGGTGCGGAATACACGGCTGCTGCTCTGGACAGTATGATTAATAAATTAAAAGAGCAAGGATACCTATTCGTTCCTATTTCAGAATTGATCTACAAAGAAAATTATCATATGAATCATGAAGGTCGGCAAATTTCGGATTGATAGCTTTGTACAAAAAAAGAATTGAGCTGAAATTTGACTCAATTCTTCACAAATCGGGGTGACAGGATTCGAACCTGCGACATCCTGGTCCCAAACCAGGCGCTCTAGCCAAACTGAGCCACACCCCGATACAATATGTAATTGCAGTTATTACCGCTATCTTTCTGTTTTTAGGCAAAAAGAAAAGCGGGTGATGGGAATCGAACCCACGTGACCAGCTTGGAAGGCTGGTGTTCTACCATTGAACTACACCCGCATACACTCGGGGTGACAGGATTCGAACCTGCGACATCCTGGTCCCAAACCAGGCGCTCTAGCCAAACTGAGCCACACCCCGTTCTGTTCTGTTTCAATCAGAACATTGATTAGTATACTATAAGCTTATTTATATGTCAACCACTTTTTTTATAAATTTATAAGTTTTTTCAAAATTATAAATACCTAATTTCCAAGTTCCAGAAACCCGTGTCATCAATATCCAGCACGATATAGGATGGCTTACGGTTTGCCTGTCTTGGATAGCTTAAACTACCCGGATTAATGCATAATACGCCACCATCTTCTATGATTGGTCTGTGAGTATGCCCAAACATAACAACCTGTGCGCCTTTTGCCGCAGCCTCTTCTTTAATAATAGCAGTGTCTAATGATACATAGTAATTGTGGCCATGAGTTACCCAAACTTTTTTTCCTCCTAAGTCAAAAATACGTTCTCTTGGCAAATCGGAGAAAAAGTCGTTATTGCCCATAATAATCTCGCAAGGACAGCCGGCCGCCTCGCTGATTAAATATTCGCCGCCGTCTGTGTCTCCGCAATGAATCAAAAAATCAAAAGGGCCTTCTTCTTCCAATACTTTTAAATAATTATCATGCTTTTTATGAGTATCACTGCAAATCAAGACTTTCATGCTTATATCTCCAGTGCTTCCTGTATTTTTAATTTCATTGCTGCTAATGCTTTGCCTCGATGACTGATAGCATTCTTGGCCTCTGCGCTAAGTTCTGCGGTAGAGCATCCATATTCCGGAACCATAAAAATAGGATCATATCCAAAGCCGCCATTACCGCGCTCCTCATAACCTATATATCCCTCGATAGTACCTTCTGTAGAAAATACTCTTCCATCCGGTAAAACTGTCGCTATAGCGCATACAAAGCGTGCGGTACGTTTATCTACCCCTAATCCCGCAAGGCGCTCAATTATATTGGCATTCTTAACGCTGTAAGGGGTGTCCTCGCCCAAATATCTGGCACTGTAAATTCCAGGCTCTCCATTCAAAGCATCAACCACCAATCCGGAATCATCTGCCATTACAATTGCATCCGGTACTTTGGCAGCAATGTCTTTTGCCTTAATCAAAGCATTTTCTGCAAAGGTAGCACCATTTTCTTCTGCTTCTGCACACACTCCTGCTTCCTTCATAGATAACACTTCCATATTTAAATCTGCAAGAATCGCCTTTACTTCGCGAACCTTGCCTGCATTGCCTGTTGCAAATACTATTCTCATCTATTTACCCTCTTTTGGTCTTTTTGGTGGTTTTTGCCCCATGTATTGATAAAAATAGGTTTTCATCATACCATTGTAAATTTTGCGGTTTTTGTCTGCTTTGCGGCCGAACACCTTCTCGGCATCCTCAAAGCCGGTTATCATATATAGGCTCCAATTATCCAACTGCTGATAACGCTCCCAAATGGTCTTATATAATGGTATCATGGCCTGTTTGTCTTCCAATCGCTCACCATACGGTGGATTGGTTATAAGAAAGCCGTACTTCTTTGGATGGCTCAATTCACTTACCGATCTTTGTTGAAAATGAATAAGGTTTTCCACACCGGCCATCTTAGCATTGGCTCTTGCGATTTCGACCATATGTGGGTCCAAATCATATCCCTGAATGTCTGTTTCCACCTGCAAATCTACTTCTTCTCTTGCTTCATCCACGGCATCATACCACATATTCTTTGGAATTAAATGTCTCCATGCTTCTGCCAAGAAATGACGATTCATCCCCGGTGCAATCCCCGCCGCCATCATAGCCGCTTCAATAGGAAATGTGCCGCTACCGCAAAATGGATCAACCAAAATACGGTCACTATGCCATGGTGTCAATTTAATTAAACCGGCTGCAAGATTTTCTGCGATTGGCGCTTTTGCAGTCAGTTTACGGTATCCGCGCTTATGAAGGCTATCACCGGTAGTATCTAATCCCACAGAAACTTCGTCTTTTAATAAGAAAACACGCACCGGATAACTAGCGCCCTCTTCGGTAAACCAGCTAATATTGTGAACCGATTTCATGCGTTCTACCATAGCCTTTTTCATAATGGACTGAATATCGGACGGGCTAAAAAGCTTGCTCTTAATACTTGCGGCTTTTGCCACCCAGAACTTGCCGTCGACCGGAATATATTCTTCCCATGGTAATGCCTTGGTTCCCTGAAATAATTCCTCGTATGTCTCTGCGCGGAAGCTGCCCACCTTAATCAGTACACGTTCCGCGGTTCTAAGGCAAATGTTAGCACGGCAAATAGCCTCTTCATCCCCTTCGAATGTAACGCGTCCGTCCGTCACCTCGGTAACATCATATCCCAAATCTATAATTTCATTTTTTAAAACCGCCTCCATGCCAAAATGGCACGGAACAATCAGCTCCATTCGTCTCATTTTCGTACCTTTTCTTTCCCGAAATATCTAGCATTATCTTACTAGATATAATGTATGGATGTCAAGTTTCCATTAAAAAAGGCACCCACACGGGATGCCTCTTTTATTACTGTTTTTAGTAATTTCTCTGATTGTTATTATTGTTGTTCTTATTCTGGTTGTTGTTCTGATTTTTGTTCTGATTGTTATTCTGGCTATTATTCTGGTTGTTGTTCATCTTGTTCTGGTTGTTATTCTGATTGTTATTGTTCTGATTAGACATGCTAAATCCTCCTCGTAATTTGGTTACACAGGTAGTATGTCCTTTCTGAACTAACTTATTCAGCCAAAATTATTTTTGAAAATATGAATAATAAACAATACAATACAAATTGGGATAATAATTGGCGCCAGCATAGAAAAAATGGAAAGCACAAGACTTATTACTGTAAAGAATAACATCGCAGCAAGTATCAACATTAACCATCCCGGTAAGCGGAAACTGCGCACATTATCTGACCATCTGGTGGTTGTACTGCGGTAATCCTTTTCCTCATCTACTCTTCCCGTATAAGATTTCTCTGTGGTATCGTTTTGGAATTTTTCTGCTTCTAAGATACTCTTAGCAATCAACAACGGTGAACCAAGTAAATCACAAATTTCCTCTTCGCTTCGGCCTAGTCTTAACTCGCTGGCAAAATATTGCTCGTAATAATTAACATTTTCCTGTAACGTTCCGTTAGATACTTTGCCGGACAACGCAGTTACCAATTTTTCAATAAATTCTCTTTGTGTCATACATGATTCCTTTTAAAAACGTGTATAATTAGTATATATAGAAATTATAATATTACAACATATTTACGTCAATGAAGCCAAATAATATTTTATAAAACTTTAACTTTTATAACGCGTTGGATTTTTCGATTTTTTTGAAATTAAGTATTGACTTTTGATTTTGCTTAGTATATACTAATTTCTGTTGTGAGAAGCATCACACATGTGCGTTTAGCTCAGCTGGATAGAGCGTTTGGCTACGGACCAAAAGGTCGGGAGTTCGAATCTTCTAGCCCACGTAGTTGAAGGACATCTCAAAGGGAGATGTCTTTTTTCAATTTAAGGGTATAATTATGTATAAAAATACATGTAAGAACAGACGATATTTTTAATACCACCGATGTTTTCTGTTTAAATACTTGTATTTTATATAAAAAATGATATAATACATAAATATGCAATTATAATGAATAATTAAAGGAGAT
>JAZOSF010000137.1:0-6810 GCA_045657025.1 Lachnospiraceae bacterium
TATTACTTTCTCCTTGCCTTTTTCGTCGCTCTGTGTTATACTCTCCCTCGTTGAGTTCCCCAAAAACAAGGTCTTAATGGGAACTTCCGCCGATTCCCGGCGTTAAATGAATCGAGTGTTCGCGACCTTCCACTCGTAAAACAAAACTAAAGGAGAATTTAACATGAAAAACAAAAAGGTACTATTTGTAACGCAAGCCGCAATGATTGCCGCTATTTATGTGGTACTTGGCGTATTATTTGCAGCATTTGGTTCAAAAGCAATCCAAGTGCGCCTTGCAGAATCTTTGACGATTTTGCCCCTATTTACCGGGGCAGCTATACCGGGACTTTTCGTGGGATGCCTATTAAGCAACATCCTTTCCGGAGCAATTTTACCGGATGTGATTTTTGGAAGCCTTGCAACTTTGCTTGGTTCCTTGGGTACTTATAGAGTAAGAAAAACCCATCCGATTCTCGGAACCCTGCCTCCGATTTTGTCCAATACACTTGTTGTTCCGTTTATACTCAAGTATGGTTATGGCGAACCTTTCCCTATTCCTTATATGATGCTGACTGTGAGTATCGGCGAAATCATTTCCTGTGGTGTGTTGGGTATGATCTTATACATTACATTGAAACCTATGAAAACCAGAATTTTTAAAAATTTATAACCAAAAAGCTATTATGATTGAGATTTTTCTCTACGCATAATAGCTTTTATTTTTTAATTATTATTTTTTCAAAGCAAGTTTTTGAAGCAGTGCTTCCTGTAACACTTGCGAAAAATTAATACCGGCATCCATAGCCTCTTCGTTAAGCCACTCGGGAATAGTAAGTGTCTTCTTAACAGCTTTGGAATTATGTTTACGCTTGTAAGCATCCATATCAAACTCAAGAATCGCCAAGACAGCTTCTCCTTCCACTTCCACCTCTGTAGGTAAAGATGGTACCGGCAAGGTTTCTTGCGCCTCTTCTAAATCAGCAATGCATAAACCCAAAGCCTCTGTTGCCATCGCATAAGCTTCTTCCATACTTTCTCCCTGTGTAAGTACTTCCGGAAAATCCGGAAAACTCACCCAAAATCCACCTTCATCTGCAATATGGAAAACCACAGGATAAAATAACTTATTCATAATACCCTCCTAGAATTTGTCTATCATTGTATTTACTCTTTAGTTTGACATGAGAACCATTTTGGCTCACCACCTCAAAACCATGATTTTTTAAATAAGTAATCATCTGTCTCGGTGTCATTGGCATCTCTGTACCTCCATATTAATACGTATTAACACGTATGTCAAGCATTTTTTAATAAGGAGTATGATACTTGTCCCAAACTCCTTCTATTACATATATGCATGAGATGCCTTTTTCGTCGCACTATTTTTTTAAATTTTACAAATTTTATCCAATTACTTTTTGTCTAATATCAAGCAAGGCCAATTTGCCAACCTGTGCTTCCACCACTTCTTTTCCCTGTGGTGTAACAAATTCCTGTGGTAACAAGATTTTGTATTGAACCGGATAGTCAAATGAATTTTTATATACGAAACGAAGCATGCCGTCTTTGACTTCTAACTTGCTTACCTCTGCTCCCATGGAGTAATGTCCGGTGCTGCCAACAACCATAGGCTTGTCTGTCATCTTTTCAATTTTAATAACGGTTGCGCCATGTGGCTTTAGGGTGCTCATAGTCACCACATCTCCCACTTTCACATCCTTTTGATACATATCTCCATAAAAATCACACACTACAAATTTATCCTCAATACATGTTCCTTCCGGAATCATTTGTTCTGTCAGGGTAAATACAAGTGGCATATCCTCATCATCAGACCAATTTATACGTGCAACACATGCCAAATCCTTGCCCTCAAAATCCAACTTCATATTTTCAGGAAAACGGCCGCAATTCATCAAATCAAGCGGGGTAGACTTCATAGGAAGTACCGGCATGATATGTCTCAACTGATACAATCTTTCGTCATCTATTTTGTCCATTGGCTCTGTAGAGCAAACAAGGCCAACACCCATAAACTGATTTACGGTAGATGTTTTTACTTCTTCGTCATTAAGTAAACCGTAACTCATTCTGACGCCACGTTCCATCACTTCATTCTTACGAACCATAAGTGCATCCGGATCGTTGTTCCACCATAAATTCATATAGTAACGTAATATGCTCTGCTTAATTGTATATGGCGCGGTTTTACCGTTTTTGTTAATGTTGGAACTCCACATACTAAGTACATCTGAGCCGGTACGCTGTGCGTCAACCAGTCCTATAATTGGATCGTACAATCCACCACACATAAGGAAGTAACTGTCCTCACCCATACCTTCACGAATTGCCTTTACTGCCTGATAATATGCTTGTGCCAATGTAATGGTATCATCAAAATATACTGCAACTTCGTAAATAATGGATGCTCTGGTAAAGTCCAACTTGTGGTAGGTAAATCCCCAATCAAAAGTGATTTCACGATATAATTCATAAAAGAACTTCCATGTGTTCGGATTTGTAATATCAATAACATGATAAATTCTATCATTCATAGGGAACAGACATGGTTTGCCCTCTTTATCGCAAAGTCTCCAATCCGGATGTTCCTTCCATATAGGTGCTTCTTGGGCAGCAACAAACGGACTTGTCCAAATACCCGGACGGAATCCGGCTTCTTTGATTTCCGCTGCTAATTCTTTCATTGGCTTAGGGAACTTCTCGTTTGCTCTCCAATCTCCAAGGACAACTTCCCAACCTTCATCTAACTGGAAAACATCGAACGGGATGTCCTTTTCTTTTAATTGTTGCAAATTCATTTTTACATCTTCGTATGTAACGGTAAGCCCATAGTAATACCAGGTACAAAATACACTCGGATGTTCTGTATTGCGCGCACCGTAAAGCTTGGCTTTATCTGATGCAAAACGGTCTATAGTATCTTCTGCGCTTGCGGTTTTTTCAACAAAAATAGTCTCTGTGCGGCAAGATGCTCCCGCTTTTAACCGAATACCAAACTCTACTCCACTCTGAATTCCTTTGAAGTTTCCATCACTGTCTATAGTAATATTGGTATAAAACATCTGGTCACGGCCGGTCACGAATCCAATCGCTACGTAGTTACCCGGATTACCAAGAATGGTTAAGTGATCGCTGGCAATCACACTTAATACTTCACCCTCTGTCTTGTCGCCACTTTCTGTCATGCCGCCCATGGCATCTTTCATACTCTCATCCAACTTACCGAATTCAAAAATACTTGGCATATCGTTTTTGTGTCTGCCTGTACGGAAACATTTGCAATTTTCTGTTCTCAAGCCGAGTTCTTCCAGACTTGCCACTTCCAACATAGTAAACTTGTCCAAAAAAATGTCGTTATCAGATGGGTTTTCAATGGTATAATAATATTCTTGTCTAAGGTCACTTTTTTGTACTATTACTTTCTCAATATGTAATGACGTATTCATACTTTGTCCCCTATCTTTATTTTCTTATTCTTATATTATACCTTACCTCATTTTTCCTCCACAACAGTTTTTTTATTATTTCATTTTTCCTTTACATAGTTCTTATTGAAAATTTCAAAATACAGTGTTATAATTTTTTATAATAAACATATCTAAACTATATAAATATGGAGGATTCAAGCTATGATTATTTGTCGTGCCAAAGATTATGATGAATTAAGCAGAAGAGCTGCCAATATTATTGGTGCTCAGATTATTATGAAGCCAAACTGTGTACTGGGTCTTGCTACAGGCGGATCACCTGTTGGTACTTACAAAGAATTGATTAGACGTTACGAAATGGGCGACTTGGACTTTAGCCAGATTTCTACCGTAAACTTAGACGAATACAGAGGTCTTTCCGGTGACAACGACCAGAGTTATCGTTATTTTATGAATGTAAACTTATTTAACCATGTAAATATCGACAAAGCTCGCACTCACGTTCCAAATGGTTTGGAACCGGATGCCGCAAAAGCTTGTACAGATTACGATGCTATCATTGACAAAATGGGCGGTATCGACTTACAGCTTCTGGGCCTTGGTCACAACGGTCATATCGGTTTTAACGAGCCGGCTGATGTATTTACTTTAGGAACCAACTGTGTAGATTTACAGGCAAGTACTATTGAAGCAAATACCCGTTTCTTTGCATCTGCAGACGAAGTTCCTCGTCAGGCTTATACTATGGGTATCGGCAGTATCATGCAGGCAAAGAAAATTGTTGTTGTTGTAAGTGGCAAGGACAAAGCAAAGATTTTACGCGAAGTAGTAAAGGGACCTATCACTCCTAACGTACCTGCTTCTGCATTACAGCTTCATCCTGACGTAACTATCGTTGCAGACGAAGCTGCATTATCTTTATTAGATGCTGAATAAACTTTAGAAAATTTAGGGATCGTCGCACGACGGTCCCTTTTTTAATTCACTTATCCAACCATATAATAAATATTGGTGCCCACACCAATCGGAAGTCCTGCCACCAGCCATAAAATCAAAAGAACGGTCCAGCCGCCCAAAAATGCCAAGCTATATGGAAGCATAGTTGCCGTCATAGTTCCCACACCGGCATTTTTATCATATCGCTGGGCAAACATTAATATTACCGCATAATAAGTCATCATCGGAGTAATCACATTTGTGCAGGAATCGCCAATACGATATGCCAATTGGCACAATTCGGGAGTGTATCCCAAAAGCATAAACATCGGAACAAACACTGGTGCAAGAATATTCCATTTTGCCGAAGAAGATCCCACAAACAAATTCATAAAACTGGAAAACAACACAAATATTACTAAAAGCGGAATTAAACCAATATTGATTCTTTGAAAGAAATTTACGCCGGACAAGGCTACAATAGTACCGATTTGCGTATAGTTGAAATAATTAATAAACTGCGCCGATACAAACGCCATTACCAAAAAGGAACCCATGGAGCTCATAGATTTTGCCAATGCGGCACACACATCTTTTTCCCCTTTAAACTCGCCTGTAGTTAATCCATAGGCAATTCCCGGAAGGAAAAACAAAAAGGCTATTAAAATAACAATACTGTCAATAAGTGGTGACGTGGGGCGTCCAAGCAATCCTCCGTTGGCATTGCGGAATAAAGAATTTTGTGGAATGCATGCCAGTACAATAATTGCAACATACAAAAAAGCTACGATCCCCGCTCTTTTTATTCCTCGCTTTTCTTCCTGCGTTATAATAGTTAGCGTCACATCCTCTTCTTCCGCAATTTCGCCACTATATGCAGCAAGTCTGGGTTCTACAATCTTGTCCGTCACCCAAGCCCCCAAAAATGTCACTAAAAAAGTAGACACTGCCAAAAAGAAATAATTTCCCATAACGGAAACCTGATAATTAGGGTCAATAATGGTTGCCGCGGTCTGGGAAATTCCGGCCAAAAGAGCATCCAAGGCTCCAACAATCAAGTTTGCTGAATACCCCCCGGAGACTCCTGCAAATGCTGCTGCCAACCCGGCAATGGGATGACGTCCATACGCTCGGAAAATCATAGCCCCTAAAGGAATCAAAACAACATACCCTGCATCATTTACCACATTGGACATTACTCCCAGAAATACTACCATAAGAGTAATAAACCTGGCAGGAGTTATTTTTACCACACTTTTTAAAAGTGCATTTATTAAACCGGATTGTTCTGCCACACCCACACCCAACATTGCTACAAGTGTCATTCCAAGTGGTGCATATTCCGTGAAATTTCTCACAGCATTGGTAAGCATATACGTAATACCCTCTTTGGTCAAAAGACTGACTACGTTTACGGTGGTCAATTTTAACTCACCGCCGGACACCAGCTCTCCTGTAGCAGACACACCCAATGCAGACAAAATTGCAGAAAGCACTACTACTACACCTGCAAACAATGCAAATAGTGCAATAGGATTCGGCAACTTGTTTCCTATTCTTTCAATTTTGTTTAACAAGCGGCCGTATGTGCCATGTTTTCTTCCCATACCTCTTACCTCAGAATTTACAACATATATAGGTATGGTGCGCAAAAAAGGGGCGGATTATTCCGCCCCAAAATATATTTTATACCAAACAAGAAATGTATAAATAGTCCAAACTTTTCTCCAATTATCAGAGTTGCCTCCAACGTATTCATCCCAGATTGCCTGCACCTCATTCATGTTAAAGAACTTTTCAGCCTCCTTGCTTCGAAGTGTCTTTTGTACATGCTGATTGTATCGCTCATCTGCCATCCATATGCGGATTGGCACGATAAAGCCTAATTTTTTGCGGAACGCAATTTCTTCCGGAAGAACTCTAACTGCAGCAGTTCGAAGTGCTACTTTGTTTTGTTCCTCATTCACCTTGTATTTGGAAGGCATGCGGGAAGCAATGTCAAAAATTCGACGGTCTGTTAACGGCATACGAATTTCCAATCCTGTGGCTTCACTCATTTTATCCACGTTAAAATAAATATCACCTTCCAGCCATATTTGAATGTCCACATCGCTCATTTTGCTAAGCGGATCCAAGCCTTCGTTTTCTGCATAAATTTCTTTTGCTAAGTTAATTGGAAGAATACCCTCGTAGTAATTCTTGAGAAGATTTTTCTTTTCTTCTTCCTTCATAATATTGGTATTGCCCACATAGAAAGTCTTTAAATTATCCCCGTAACGCTCCGCATTACGGTACATATTATAACCTCCAAAGAATTCATCTGCCCCTTCTCCGGAATAGCAGATGCCGGTATGTGTGGCCACTGCCTTACATCCAAGCGCAAATGCTATCGCAGAAGCATCGCCCAAAGGCTGTTCCATATGATACTGTACATACGGTACAG
>JAZOSF010000138.1:0-4035 GCA_045657025.1 Lachnospiraceae bacterium
GGGTAGAAACACCTGTGTCTAACTTCTCGCCTCTGATGGAACGGGCTGCTGCACCGGTTTCTACCAACTGCTCTACCACGTCTTCTAACTGCTCGCCGAGGAACATGGAAATAATAGCAGGTGGTGCCTCACCTGCACCCAATCTGTGGTCATTACCCACATCTGCTGCGCTCTGTCTCAAGAGATCTGCATGGGTGTCAACCGCCTTCATAATACATGCTATAATCAAAAGGAACTGAATATTTTCATGTGGTGTCTTGCCCGGATCAAGCAAATTAATGCCGGTATCTGTGCAAAGGGACCAGTTGTCATGCTTACCGGAGCCGTTTACGCCCGCAAATGGTTTCTCATGCAAAAGACAGGTCAAATCATGACGGTTTGCCACCTTTTTCATGGTTTCCATAATCAACTGATTGTGATCCACCGCGATATTGGCTGTTTCATAGATAGGTGCAAGCTCATGCTGTGCCGGAGCTGCTTCGTTGTGCTGTGTCTTTGCGGTAACACCAAGCTTCCAAAGCTCCACATTTAATTCTTGCATAAATGCACCTACGCGGTCACGAATGGTACCAAAATAATGATCTTCCATTTCCTGGCCCTTTGGTGCAGGTACGCCAAACAACGTACGACCTGCAAAAATCAAGTCTTTTCTCTTTAAATACTTGTCACGATCAATCAGAAAATACTCCTGCTCTGCGCCAACAGACGGAATAACCTTTGTTGCAGTCGTGTTGCCAAACAAACGGATAATACGCAAAGACTGTGCACTAACCGCTTCCATAGAACGTAAAAGCGGAGTTTTTTTGTCCAGAGCTTCGCCTGTATAAGAACAAAATGCCGTCGGAATGCAAAGTAATACACCGGTGGAATCTTCTTTTAAGAATGCAGGTGATGTAATGTCCCATGCTGTATATCCTCTTGCTTCGCAAGTAGAACGGATGCCGCCATGCGGGAAAGAAGTTGCATCAGATTCACCCTTAATCAATTCTTTGCCGGAAAACTCCAGTAATGTCTTGCCATACTCATCCGGTACGGTTACGAAAGCATCGTGCTTCTCTGCGGTAATGCCGGTCAACGGCTGGAACCAGTGTGTATAGTGTGTTGCACCCTTTTCTACTGCCCACTCCTTCATAGCCTTTGCCACAACATTTGCAGCGGCCAGGGAAAGTTCGCCACCCTGCTCCATTACTTTTTTGACATCACAAAAAACATCTTCCGGAAGACGTTCTTTCATCACACCAAGCGTAAATACATTACTGGCAAAAATTTCTTCTACATTTATTTTGCTCATTTTTAAATTCCCTTTCAACTTAACGTGAATAACTGTCTTTAATTTACAACAATCTTTAACAAATTACAATCATTTTATGTCCTTATTATGTAACAAATAATACATACTCAGTGCCAATCCGGTGGCAAACCACGGAATATGGTTGTACAATTGGCGGTTATTGGATTCCCATATTGCCAAAAACAAAACCAATCCGAAAAGGTCAATAAAGATAGTTAATAATAATTCTGCATTAACCGATCCTCGTTTTATCATTTTACAGCCTGCCAGCCACATCATAAGTAATGTGACATAAAAATATGAAGAGATAATTACTGTAACAATATTGTTGTATCTGCCATCCAACGAAAAGTAATCATTTGTAATATCAGAAGTATAGTCACGAAGTCCGAAATGACCATCCGCAAAATTTTCGCGGATTTTTTTAGCAACATGTTTTGCATCAAAAAAGACCGCCGCGTTCCCTTTTATAACCTGATTGCAAAATTCCACTCGTCCTTCATAGTCATAATCCATTATACACTGTGCTATAAACCACCCATTTTCCTTATACGTTCCCGTACCAAACATTCCTAATGCCACCCAAAATTGTAGCGGCATTTTGTACTCTGCAGAATATTCATGAAAAGGCAGATTTTGCTTTGCCATATTAAATCCGCCGTTAATAATTACGAATCCAGCCAGCATAATCAACATGGATTTATAAAAACCTTTAAAATTCCGCAATATTAATTGCACAATTGCAAATCCCAAGGCGCAGAAAATCGCAGTTGGTTTAATCAAAAAAGCAATCCCCCACATCAGTCCGGCCAAAAAGAAGTACTTCTTCCCTTTCTCCATCGCATATACGCAAATGGCCATACCTATGACGCTGAAGCCCATACTTATTCCGTCCGAGTATACATAATACATGCTTCCCCACAATGGTACAAAGCCCATATAAGCAATTAATCCAAGCCACTTATATACCGGAGATTCTTTTGTCCACTTACCAATAAGCCAATATATACAATATCCTGATATTATAGTAAGAGTTATATTAAAAATTGCCATGGAGTACCAAATATCTGATATATTACAAATAGCTCCTACCTTCGAAACAATACAAAGCAAACAAAACAACGGAAGGTTATTCTCCCAGCGTGCATAATAAGTCCAATCTATTGCTTCGCCGGCTACAAATGCCGAAACCGTCTCGTATATGCTCTTAAAATCATTACTCGGTTCCCCTTTGATATAGTTTCCCAGCACAAAAAGCATTATTCCCCATATGAGAAGTATGCACTTCACACCTCTTTTGCTGCTAAGATTCAGAACCTTTTCTAATTTATGCAAAGCCAAAGCACAAAAGCAAAAAAGACCTAAAATAATAATTGTAGCAATAATATAGGATAATGTTGAAATATGATAGTATTTTCCAAGATAACAAAGTGCAAGGACCATTCCCAAGGCAACAACGAAAACTGTCAAAAAAGTTTTCTCAATATACTTTTTCATCTTATTTCACCACGTTTTGCACTCGCAACAAATCATATTGCTCCGGCACGGTAGATAACTTCAAATAAATCAACTGCTTAGAATGTGGGCAGCTTTCCACCGGATTCATTTCTCCATCGTACATACCATCCACGGTTACAACCACATTCTCACCATTTGGCTTCATAATTTCAATGGTATCTCCTACGCAGAATTTGTTGCGCTGTTCGATACGCACCAAGCCATCTGCGCGGACTTCTTCTGCAATGCCGAGATAAATATATTCGTTTACATACGTATTGTTGTCGTAAATCTGTGTTTCGTTGGTCGGCTTACCAAAGAAAAATCCTGTAGTAAACTGACGATAGGTACATTTGCCGATTTCAGACTTGTACCATTCCATATTAGCACGGTACTTCTCTTCGCTTTCATAGTAATCGTCAAGCGCCTTGCGGTAGGTTCGTGCCACAGTCGCAACATAGAGTGCTGTTTTCATACGGCCTTCTATCTTTAAGCTGTCAATGCCTGCCTCGCAAATAGCAGGAATATGCTCGATCATACACAAATCTTTGGAATTAAAAATATAGGTGCCACGATCGTTTTCATAAACCGGCAGATACTCGCCCGGACGCTTTTCTTCTACTACTGCATATTTCCAACGACATGGATGTGTGCATGCACCTTGATTCGCATCTCTGCCTGTAAAATAATTGGATAACAGACAACGACCGGAATAAGAAATACACATTGCGCCATGAATAAATGTCTCGATTTCCAAATCTTCCGGAATACGCTTGCGAATTTCACGAATTTCTTCCAAGGAAAGCTCGCGTGCACTTACCACACGTTGTGCCCCAAGCTGATGCCAGAACAAATAAGTCTGATAGTTACAGTTGTTAGCCTGAGTGGAAATATGAATTTCTATTTCCGGACAAACCTCTTTGGCAATCATAAACATACCCGGGTCAGAAATAATCAACGCATCCGGCTTTACTTCCTTTAACTCCGTAAAATATGCCCGTGCCCCTTCCAAATCACCGTTATGTGCCAAAATATTAGCAGTAACATATACTTTTACACCCCTTTCATGTGCAAAAGCAATGCCCTGTATCATATCCTCTTTGGAAAAATTTTTGGCATTGGCACGCAAACCAAAAGCTTCGCCGCCAATATATACAGCATCTGCGCCAAAAATAACTGCTGTTTTTAAAACTTCCAGACTACTTGCCGGAATCAATAATTCTGCTTTTTCTCTTCTAGCCATGAAT
>JAZOSF010000139.1:0-8109 GCA_045657025.1 Lachnospiraceae bacterium
TAGTTAGTAGAAGATTGGCTCGCCCGATAAAGAGATTAAACGAGGCGGCTCAACATTTGACCGACAACGAATTTGATTTTGATATTCAGGCTGATACATATGACGAAATTGGGGAACTCACAACAACCTTTATCGGAATGCGAAAAATCATAAAGAATCAGATTCATATGCTTGATACAGAGGCGCATCGTGATGGCCTTACCGGTGTTGGCAATAAATCTGCTTTTATGGATAGGGAAGCAGAACTCAACCATGCAATTCTTGCAGGTGATGCAGATTTTTCTCTTGCCGTATTCGATGTAAATAAATTAAAAATTACAAATGATGTTTTTGGACATATGGCAGGTGACAGGCTTCTCTTAACAGTGTCCAACCATTTGTGCTCTGTCTTCGGTTCTTCTAATGTTTATCGCCTTGGTGGTGATGAATTTGTTGTTATCATTCCGGAAGAAGAAAACAGTGATAGTAAAGAAAAGATAGAAGCTTGTACCGCAGGGATGAAATCCCTTTCCGTAGAGGGGTATCCGGAGTGCAAGGTTTCTTTTGCATGTGGTGCTTCACGATTAAATAAGTTGATGGATCTTCAGCTTTCTGATGTTTTGCGTCGAGCTGATAATGAAATGTATAAGAATAAAGCAGAAACCAAGAAAGAAACCTTCCCATGGGAAAGCGGATATAAAGGAATCAAGCAACTACAAGTAGAGAAATACTGTGAATTGTTGGAGTCCTTAAAAGGAAGTACTGATGACTATTTATATCTCATGAATCTTGAGAACGGATTTGTTCGCGTTTTTGGTAAAGAGGATAAGTCATTTTATATTATAGATGGACAAGAATTTTCATCCGGTATGGATCAAATGCTTGAATATGTTCATGTTAAAGATTATGCACCGTTAAAGGAAGCAATTCGTTCTGTTGTAAATCGTGAGACAGAAAACGTTAATATTAACTTCCGTATGCGTAATGGCGACAACGTAGGCTGGGCAAACTGTTACGGAAATGTAATTAAAGACGAAATGGACAGTCATTTTGTTTTAATCGGAAGAATATCACAAAATGCTGTAAAACATTTATACAATCCGATTACTACGTTGTTTAATAAGACAAAGTTTAAGTTAGATATTAGAGGAGAGCTATCAAAACGATTTAAAACGTTGATGCTTATTGATATTGACAACCTTTCTGAAATTAATTTGACACATGGTTCCGTTTATGGTGACAAGCTGATCCAATCGTTAGCAGAAGAAATTGAAAGCAGATTTTCAATGTGGCAGATATATCATGCAGAAAAAGACCGTTTTATTGTGCTTTTGGAAAGTGATTCCCAAAAAGAAATAGAGGGTGTTTTTGAAGATATAAAGAATAAATTATCTGTTACTTGCTCTCTTTCTGCAGCAGTTGTTCCAAATGATAATGAGTTGCATATTAATCCGGAAAACATTTATGATTATGCTGTTCAGGTGCTTAATAATTCAAAGAAGAGCGGAAGAGGCCAGATAGAATATTTGTCAAAGTCTAGTTTGAACGAAGAAATTTCTGCAGTAGAGCTCTTGGAAGAACTTGAAGAAAGTGTAGAGGATAAATGCAGAGGATTCCATCTTGTATACCAGCCACAAATCAATGTGGAAGATTATTCCATGGTATCAGCAGAAGCACTGCTTCGATTTGAATCTAAGACCAAAGGACCTGTTTATCCTGACCAGTTTATACCGATTCTTGAACACACCGGCTTAATCAACGAAGTTGGTATATGGGTTGCAAATGAAGCACTTCGTCAGTGTAAAGAATGGCGTAAGTACAATCCTGATTTTAAAGTCAGTGTAAATATTTCACCTAGGCAGTTAGATAAGAAGAGAATTTCAACACAGATTATAAAACTGCTTAATAAATATGACCTTCCTGGTGAAGCATTAATTCTTGAAATTACAGAATCTGCTCAGTTAAATGAAAATGAGGAGGTTTTGGAAATTATAAGGGAGCTCCAAAATCATGGAATAGAAATCGCAATCGATGACTTCGGAACAGGATATTCCAATTTGGGTAACTTGAAGCAAATCAATGCAAACATGCTAAAAGTAGATCGTATTTTCATACAGGATATTAAGGAAAACGGTTATAACTATAATCTGATATATAATGTTTTGGAATTTGCAAAATCCAATTCCTTAAAGGTATGTTTGGAAGGTGTAGAAACCAAAGCGGAATTGCTTGTATTGTCCGGTTTACAAGCTGATATTTTTCAAGGATATTTGTTTGACAGACCTTGTTCTGCTGATGTTATTGAAGCAAAATATTTTAAAGAGGACTCTGAAGAATATAAGCAGCGCATAGACTATATTGAGCAATTAAGCAAAGAAAAAAGACATGCACCGATTGCCAATATGGAAATGAAAACAATATTGAGCGGTCTTAATATTGGTTTGTGGATTATTCGACTCCATGAGGAGACAGGTCAGTGCGAGTTGTATGCTGATGAAATTATGAGAGACCTGTTAGGTGTTGATAATAATATCAGTCCAAAAGAGTGCTATTCACATTGGCGAAATAACATTAAAACAGAGCATTGTTCCACTGTTGATGCAATGGTAAACGAGATGGCGAACAGTGAAAATGTTATTCAAGTGGAATACTTATGGAACCATCCGCAAAAAGGTGAAGTTCTTGTTCGTTGCTCAGGCAGATGCACTGAGAAAAACGAGAATACTACAGTGTTTGAAGGATTCCATCGCATTGTTAGTGACATAGAGAAAAAATAATTTAAGTAAAGGAGGTTATATTTACATGCGCAAGAATTTACAGAAAGCAGTGGGAAGCCATTTTGGTAAGCCGATATGGTTAATTTCCATGATTAAACCTCCGAAGAAGACCAAAGCTGCAAAATAATTTAATACCATATTTACAAAAGAAATGAAGGAGATAAATATTTATGTGGTTTTGGTTATCATTAATTACTTTGATTTGTTGGTCAGGTTCTGATCTTTTTTCTAAAATTGGCTGTCGTGATAGTGAAGATAAGTACAGTCATTTAAAAATGGTTATGGCAGTAGGCGTAGTAATGGGTCTTCATGCTATGTATGAGATTTTTGTGGGTGGCACAGAGATTTCTTTGGATATTATGCTTACATATTTGCCGGTTTCTTTACTGTATATCGGTTCTATGGCAATGGGATATTTGGGACTTCGATATATTGAACTTTCCATATCTTCACCAATTTGTAATTCTTCAGGAGCATTGGTTGCGGTAATGACACTTTTTATGGTGGGCTTTTCTGAGTATTCTCCATTGGCTTTAGGTGCCGTAGCACTTGTTTGTATCGGTGCAATCGGACTTGGCGTTGTGGATTTTCGTGAGGATGATGCCCTTCGTTTAGAACGTCAGAAAGCAAGCAATTATAAGTATGCCAAGAGTTTCCTTGCACTTGCACTTCCTGTTGCATACTGTATCTTGGATGCAGTAGGTACTTTCGCGGACAATCGTGTGCTTGAGACTTTAAATGAAGATAGTGCTAATGTGGCTTACGAATTAACATTCCTTTTTGTGGGAATCATCTGTTTTATTTATGTAGTTCTCATCAAGAGAGACAAGCTTATTCCTAAGATGGAAGCACCTAAGTATATCGGCGCGATTTGTGAAACAGCAGGTCAGTTCGCTTATATTTACGCAATTGCGGACACAGAGCATTTGGCTATGTCTGCTCCAATTATTTCATCTTACTGTGCAGCTTCCGTATTATGGAGTCGTATCTTCTTAAAGGAAAAATTATCTAAGAAGCATTATGCTATGATTATACTGGTTGTAATCGGTATCGCAATTATGGGCTTTTTAGATATGTAACGTTTTATGCTATATATCAAACCAACTTATTATAATAAATTCAAATGTACCGCCGAGCAATGCGAAGCAACTTGTTGCGCCGGTTGGCAGATTGTAATCGATGACGATTCCTTGGAGCGTTACGAGAAGGAGCCGGGTGCATATGGTGAGGTGCTTCGCAAGCGCATTGACTGGACGGAAGGTGTTTTCAAACAGGATAACTGTAAACGCTGTGCTTTTCTGGATAAGGACAATTTGTGTGATATGTACAAGCATCTCGGAGAAGAAAGCTTGTGTGTGACTTGCACCAATTATCCAAGGCACATCGAGGAGTTTGAAAACGTCCGTGAAATCACTCTTGCCATATCATGTCCGGAGGTTGCGCACATTATTTTAAATCAAAAAGAACCGGTCACATTTGCCTCTGAAGAAGTAGAAAGCGAAGAGGAAGAATTTGAAGATTTTGATCCGTTTTTCTTTTCTTATTTGGAGGATGCCAGAGGGATACTACTTAAGATTCTGCAGAACAGGGCATGGAGCATTAGTGTACGATTTGCACTTGTACAGCAATTTGCGAAAGAAATGCAAGAGATCATAGAGAACGCAGAACTGTTCGAAGTGGTTGATGTGTTTGAAAAATATGAAGATGCAAGTTATCTTACAAATGCAATACAGGCAATCGGAAAGGAACGTATGGATTTTTCCTATTCCAAAGCCAGCTTCGGTAAGTTGTATGAACTGGAGCATTTAAGCGATGACTGGGAAGACTACCTGGAGCATTGTTGGCAAACTTTGTATAATGATGGCGCAGAAGGTTATCGCAAAGCACATTTGGAATTTAAAAAGTATTGTTCTGATGATTCTACGAAAAAGGATTTTGATCTGGAAATCGTACTAGAGCAATTATTGGTTTACTTTATTTTTACATATTTTTGCGGCGCGGTATATGATTATAACGTTCTCGGCAAAATAGACATGTCGCTTACCAGCGTATATAATATTTATGAGATGTTTGTGGCAAAATGGATAATACAGAACAAAAAAATATCTATGAAAGATATAGAACGCGTGGTGTATTTATATTCCAGAGAGTTGGAGCATTCTGACATAAATTTGGAACTTTTAGAGAGACTATAATAAAAATGGAGGGTTTTACTATGTCAAACAAATATGCAGGAACCAAAACAGAACAGAACTTAGTTGCAGCATTTGCAGGAGAATCCGAAGCAAGAAATAAATATACTTATTTTGCTTCCGTAGCTAAGAAAGAGGGCTATGAACAAATCTCAGCTTTATTTTTAGATACTGCAAACAATGAAAAAGAACATGCTAAGTTATGGTTCAAAGAACTGGGACTTTTAGGTGATACTGCTGCAAACTTAGAAGCGGCAGCAGCCGGCGAGAATTACGAATGGACAGAAATGTATGCTGAGTTTGCTAAAACAGCGGAAGAAGAAGGTTTTCCGGAATTAGCAGCAAAATTCCGTGGCGTAGCAGCAATCGAAAAGACTCACGAAGAAAGATACCGCGCTTTGTTAAACAATGTAGAAACAAAGGCTGTATTTGAAAAGAGTACTGTTCAGGTTTGGGAATGCCGTAACTGCGGTCACCTCGTAGTCGGCACAAAGGCTCCGGAAGTTTGTCCGGTTTGTGCACATCCAAAGAGCTACTTTGAAATTCATGCAGAGAATTATTGATTAAAAAATTAGGCCACCTTTCGGTGGCCATTTTTTTATGTCGTAAGACATGTACGTATTGCATTTTCATCGGCAATTACATTGCCTTGAATCATTTTGTTAGTTCCGCCGCTCTTGGCACCCAATGCTTCTCTAAGAATTGAAGAAGCTTCACGGCAGTCTTTGGTGGCGCTTCCAAGAACAAAGTTGTAGCCTGTTTGGTCGTCCCCTACAAAGATACCACAATAGCCGGTGTAGCGAGTACAAAGGTCATTTACTGCGTTGCGGATAGCCTTTGTATCTAAATCCTTTTGGAATAAAAATACATCTTCTGTGGTGTCTGGTTTTGGCAGGTTTCTAAGCTCTGCTTCTAACACCTTTTTTTGCAAGTCATTAATTCGGTAAATAAGTTCTTGTTGGTCGTCTTTGGCTTTGGCAACAGCAGTAGCTACTTCCGGTTGCTTGGCAGAAAGAAGTGCTGAAATTTGCTCTACGCTGGTTTGCTTGGTGCAATAATCCAAAAGGGCACGTTCGCCGCAAAGAATGGTGAGTCTCATACCTCCGCGGTGTGCCATGGAAGCGACAATTTTTATAAGACCGATTTCGCCGGTGTGATATACGTGTGGTGCACAGCAAGCGCAGACATCATAACCCGGAAGGGTGACAATTCGAACATCTCCGGAAAGCGCTTTTTTGCTGCGATAATCCATGGACGCCAAGGTGTCAGCATCCGGGAATGTGATTTCAAAGGCAATATTTTTCCAAACAGCCTTGTTGGATTCTGCTTCCAACCATGCAAGCTGCTCTGTAGTAAGTGGACCATCGAAATCCAGCGTAGTTTCGGCCATTCCAAGGTGGAAGCCAACATTGTGAAAACCAAAGGTGCGGTACACTAATCCGGACAAAATATGCTCTGCAGAATGCTGTTGCATAAAATCAAATCTGCGAGTCCAATCGATATGGCAAATAACTTTTGTTCCGGCTTCCAGAGGTCCGTCGGTGTAATGGGTGATGACATCATCTTTAATCTGCACATCAAGAACATTGATATTCTCTGAAGGCTTGCCGTCAGCTTGCTCATCGGTACAAATGTATCCCAAATCCGCAAATTGTCCACCGCCTTCCGGGAAAAATACGGTTTGGTCTAAAATGATGGCATAGGTGCCTTTATCTTCATTAAATTCACAACAAAGGACGGTGGCATCACAAGTAGTAAGATGAGAATCCCTGTCGTATATTTTTAATGTTTTTTGCATAATAAGTCTCCTTAAATTTCGGGCGCAGATCCAACTTGGGGACATGCTATAAAATGTTTAAAAATATTATATCAAAAATCCATATAAACTGCTATAATAATAAAAGATAAATATGACATTTTTTTAAAAGGACATTTTATGAATCAAGTAAATTACAATAAAGAAATGGAACGTATTATGTTTCAGCCGTTTAATAAAGGGAATCACTTGTTTTTGCACAGTTGCTGTGCCCCTTGCAGCAGTGCGGTTTTGGAGCGTATGAGGACTTGTTTTCGAATTACGGTATTTTATTATAATCCAAATATATCCTTGGAAGAGGAGTACCAAAAGCGCGTGGCGGAGCAAATTCGTTTGATTGAATGGTTTAATGCACAGGAAGATGTGACAAAAGGCGAGGCATATCCTATTGAGTATATGGAAGGGGATTACGAGCCTGCCAGGTTTTTTGAGGTGACGCGCGGAATGGAAAAGGAGCCGGAGGGCGGTGCCCGGTGTGCAAAGTGTTTCGAACTGCGTTTGGCCAAGACAGTAGAAAAAGCAAAAGAAGTGAATGCGGATTATGTGACTACCACATTAACTATCAGCCCGTTGAAAAATGCCCCGTTACTTAATGCTATCGGCGAGCGACTTGCAACAGAACATGATTTGCTTTGGTTGCCAAGTGATTTCAAAAAGAAGAACGGGTACAAACGCAGTATAGAATTGTCTGCAGAGCATGATTTGTATCGACAGGATTACTGCGGCTGTGTATTTTCCAAAATGGAAAGAGAGCAGGCCTAATGCATTTCAAGGCTTGCTATCTATGGCAAAAAAATGTATAATATTGTTAATTGTATAGCTTTTTAAAACAGTTATATGGATTTGTATGATACTAGAAAGAGAGAAGGAACATGCAGAAATTTTTAGATGTAATTTCCGAAGAAGTAAAACAGGCTTTTGAAGCAGCCGGTTACAATAAAGAATTGGGCAAAGTGACCGTGTCTAACAGACCGGACCTTTGTGAATTCCAGTGCAATGGTGCTATGGCAGGTGCTAAGCAGTATAAGTGTGCACCAATCGCTATTGCTAATGCGGTAGTTGAGAAGTTGGCAGGAAGCAAGGTGTTTTCCAGTGTAAATGCAGTAATGCCGGGCTTTTTAAATATGAATTTGAGCGAAGAATTTGTAGCAGAGTATATGCGCGGTATGGCAAGTGAGGACAAGTTTGGTTTGGAGATGCCAAAGCAGCCGAAAAAGATTATCGTAGATTACGGCGGCCCGAATGTTGCGAAGCCATTGCACGTAGGACATCTTCGTTCCGCAGTAATTGGAGAGAGTATTAAGAGAATTTGTCGCTACGTGGGACATGATGTCTTAGGCGATGT
>JAZOSF010000140.1:0-7571 GCA_045657025.1 Lachnospiraceae bacterium
TAAAATACGTTTGCCGTTGGCATATCTAAGCTGACCGGACAATTCAGACATAATGCGGATGTATCTTAACAGGCTCTCTGTTTCTATCATGGAAGCTTCTTCTTTCAGCTTCAACATATTGTCGCTGGACACTTCCATAATTTCTTCCATCGCCTGCATTTCGGCAGCACTTCCATCCTTGGAAGATGCTTTTAACAACATCAGGTTGCGCAAATACCAAGTGAAATCCAGTACAAACTGAGAAAGCTCTCTGCCCTGAATTACAATGTCCTCCAAAATACGAATACAGCCTACTACATTGCGGTCCATTATCTCACGCACCAAGTCTGAAAATACACCGGTGTCTACCGCGCCCAATACATCCAGCGCCTTGTCAAAAGTAAGAGTCTGTCCGATATGAAATGCAATGCACTGATCCAGCAAACTCAAACCATCTCGCATAGAGCCGTCTGCTGCCTTGGCAATATAGCGCAGAGCCTTTTCCTCAACCTCTACACCTTCAATATCCACCAATTCCCGCAATCTTGCCGCAATAGTATCAATGCTTATACGCTTAAAATCATATCGCTGGCAACGGGATAAAATTGTAATCGGAATCTTGTGAACTTCCGTAGTCGCCAATATGAAAATCACATAACTTGGCGGCTCCTCCAAAGTCTTTAACAATGCATTAAATGCACCAATGGAAAGCATGTGTACTTCATCGATAATGTAAACTTTGTACTTGCCTTCTGCGGGAGAATAAGATACTTCATCCACAATCTCTCGGATGTTATCTACACCATTATTGGAAGCAGCATCGATTTCAATTACATTCATACTTGTGCCTGCAGCAATTTTTTTGCAAGTCTCGCATTCTTCACACGGACTTCCATTTACCGGATGCTCGCAGTTTACTGCTCTTGCAAAAATCTTGGCAATACTGGTTTTACCGGTTCCTCTTGTGCCGGTAAATAAGTATGCATGCCCCACTCTGCCTGCTTTTATTTGGTTGGTCAATGTGGTTACAATATGATCCTGACCCTTTACGCCTTCAAAAGTAGCCGGGCGGAACTTTCTATAAAGTGCAGTGTATGACATAAAGCACCCCTTTCTATAATCCTACTCATATAATTTACCACATCCCCAAACTTTTTACAATAAATTATACCTTTATTATGCTTACATCATTTGTTATTATAGTACTTTCTTGCCACCGTATTTTCTAACTTTTAAAACATGGCAAGAACCTTCGCCAAAATATTTCTCTATCTCTGCCTTGTATGTTTCTACGTAGGAGTCTTCCACAAATGCCTGTATGGTTCCTGCAAAACCACCTCCGTGCACTCTGCAAACCCCATGACTGGCAAGAATCCTTTCACTCAAAGAAATCCCGAGCGAAACAGCCTGATTTTTTTCATCATTATTAGAATAAATATTTTGCAAAAACTTATAAGAACTATCGCCGGAAGCCTTAATCACTGCCTTAAACGCATTAAAATCCTTTGCATTCAACGCTTCTACCGCTTGACGCACACGCTTGTTTTCATTAAATAAATGTATCGCTCTTAAAATAGCTCTGTCGTTGGCAACGCCGGTGCGAAGTTCAGGAAGCTTCGCATAAAATTCTTCTTCCTCTACTTCTCTCAAAAACTCTTTGCCAAAGAAGTGCGCCACATCCTTCATTTCATAAGGAATGGCTGCATAATCCGGTGTCAAATCTGCATGAGATGCGTGCACATCTACGATACAAAGGCTATGTTTAAATTCCGCTAAATCCACTTCCACTTTTTCAACCACAGGTTGCTTCGTATCCGCAAAATCAATATGAATCAAACCACCCACGGAACATGCACACTGATCCATCAAACCGCTTGGTTTGCCAAAATATACATTTTCACTGTACTGACCCACCTTAGCAATTACTACCGGGTCAATCATCATTTCATTGTATAAACCGGATAAAATAGTGCCGATCATAACTTCAAAAGCGGCAGAGGAGGATAATCCGGATCCCTGAAGCACATCACTGGTCATGTAGCATTCAAAACCGCCTACTTTGTAGCCTAAATCTTTTAGGCCAAAGGCAACACCACGAACCAACCCTTCTGAGGTTGGCTCGCAAGGTTCCCTTTTTGCCAGTTCATCCATCTTCACTGCGTCCAAATCATAATCGTCGGACAAAATTTTTATATGATTATCATGCTTTGCCACTACTGCAATGATATCCAGATTAATAGCTGCCGCCAACACCTCTCCGTGCTGATGGTCAGTATGATTTCCACTTACCTCGCTACGTCCCGGCACACTGTAAATCTCTACTTCCTTGTCGCCGTACAGCTCAATAAACTTCTCCAAAGCACCTATGTAGCGAACGCTTTGTTCAGCACCCAAAGCCTCATCTGCATAAATATCCTGTAATATATATTTATAGCTGCCACGCTTCAATTCTTCCTTTATTGTTCCTGCTGTTTTCATGATAAATCACTCCGTTTTCCTTAACATAATTTTATCAAAACAGAGGAAAAAGGCAAGTGTTATTTGGTAAGCGGTGTGCCATATTTAATTTTTCTATAAATCTTTTGTACAATGGTAACTACCATTAAGCCTACAATACAAACACAAGAGCCAATGCCCATAATTCCCATAACAATAATAATTAAAACATTAAAAAAATCCATCATAATTCTTCACCTCATATTTTTTCGTACACAAATAAGCCTATGCTTTACATAGACTAAAACCAAACATAATTTTCGGTGAATATTATTTTTTGCCATCCTGATTGTGGAGATAATTTAAAAGTGTCGTAAAAAAGTGTGTTTCAGATGCACACGCAATTTCCGTCACCATTTGAAGATTAGAAAGTTTTATTAGATAAACTTCCACCAAAGATAAAACCCAAGCACTGCGCAATGTAGTCTTTAAGTCTGTTTTCCTGGAAATATCAGAAATAAAAGCTGTATCGCGGATACCTATGGTTTCTCTGCTGGAAATTTCATAACGGGATAACATCCCCTTTGATGAGGTAATATAAGAAGTGGTGAAACCATTGTTAATGCAACCCAAAAAAGAATCTGCCCGGGGAATTTCCAGGCACATTCCTGACGCTAATATAAACAATGTGATAATAACACATAGTAGTCTATTATATCGTTTTTTCACGTCATCACCTCAGGTTTCATCATAACACAAACCGTTATGAAAATAAAGAATTTTCAATCTCATTGACCGCTTTTCAATTTTGCCCTATAATAAATTTAATGTATAAAAGGAGATTTGGCATGAATCAGCATGAATTTTTTATGAAAGAGGCTATTAGGCAAGCCCGAAAAGCCGCGAAGTTAGAAGAAGTTCCTATCGGCTGCGTTATTACATACGAAGACCGTATTATTGCACGCGGATATAATCGTCGCAATACAGACAAGTCCACTTTGGCACACGCTGAGATTTCCGCTATCAAAAAAGCCAGTAAAATTCTTGGTGACTGGCGATTGGAAGAGTGTACACTTTATGTCACATTAGAACCATGTCAAATGTGTGCCGGTGCTATTGTGCAGGCGCGCATTCCAAGAGTTGTTATCGGAACTATGAATGCCAAAGCAGGATGTGCGGGCTCCGTTTATAACTTGTTACAAGAGCCTCGCTTTAACCACCAGGTTGAAGTCATTTATGATGTTCTTCGAGAAGATTGTACGGAAATGCTCACTTCTTTTTTTGTAAATCTCCGTCAAAAGCACAAAGAACGCAAAACTTCGGAGCTTAGTATTCTGCCCAAACAATCTATTGACAAAATATAAAAAACACTATAAACTAATGTTCATGCATCGGATTAGGCGGGTGCTTCTGTGGCCGGCCTTTCTGTGTGGCGTTGATGTTTGGGTCTTACGCAAAGCGAAGCTATGAATCGTGTCAGGTCGGGAACGAAGCAGCACTAAGTAGATATTCCTTGTGCCGTAAGGGTGCCTGGCGGAGCCACCTGAAAGGTAACGCACAGGAGTATCCACTTAATCCGATGTTTTTATTTTTTTGAGGTGTAATATGTATCAAGCTTGTAATATCTGTCCCAGAAATTGTCAAGCAAACAGGCTTTCCGGTCAAACCGGTTTTTGTGGCATGCCTGCTTCCATTCAGGTCGCCAGAGCCTCTTTGCACATGTGGGAAGAGCCTTGTATTTCCGGCACAAACGGTTCGGGAACCGTGTTTTTTACAGGATGTAATTTGAAATGTGTGTTTTGCCAAAATCACACCATAGCCATCCAAAAAAAGGGCCGTGAACTGTCTGTGGAACAGCTTTCCGACCTCTTTCTGACCTTGCAGGACAAAGGAGCTCACAACATTAATCTTGTTACTCCAAGTCACTATATACCAGGAATAGCCCAAGCTTTAACTCTTGCTAAAAACCGTGGTCTAACCCTTCCTATCGTATACAACACCGGCGGTTATGACTCCGTGGAAGCACTCTCTATGCTTGAGGGGCTGGTAGATGTATACTTACCGGATTTCAAATACGTTTCAAGCATCTTAAGCGAACGCTACTCTCATGCGTCCAATTACTTTGAGGTTGCCAAAGTAAGTCTGACTGAAATGTTTCGACAGGTGGGTACCCCGGTATTCCAAGATGACATGCTTGTAAAAGGCGTGGTGGTAAGGCATTTGCTCTTGCCCGGCTGCGTAGAAGACAGTAAAGCGGTTATTAAGTATTTGTATCAAACCTATGGAAATAATATATTTCTAAGTATTATGAATCAATACACGCCGTTACCTCACGTGGCAGCATTTCCGGAAATTAATCGAAAGGTTACCCCGGAAGAATACGATGAGCTCGTAGATTATGCCATTCGTTTAGGCGTAGAAAACGGGTTTATCCAAGAAGGGGATACCGCCGAGGAGAGCTTCATTCCGGATTTTGATTTTACCGGTTTGGTTTAAATCTGCACTCGTTTCATATAATAGCCAAAGCTACCCTCTGTTGCAGGCGTCACTGCACTTTCAAAACTTTCAAAGCCGTAGTACAAAGCTGCGGCTTTTTCTTTTTCATAAAAAACGCCCGGAACACCCAGGTAATATTGAAAACCATTTCCCTGTCTGCTTCTTCCCAAAAGCAAATATTTGTAATGATAAAACCCATGCAACAAAAAACTATTCTGCACCATAGGATGAAAACGTTCTTGCAATATTACAAAATCCCTTAGACCCACAGATAAATATGCTCGTCCGTCATCAAACGGATGCACAATCGGATAAATTGCACAAAGTTGCTGCCATTTGTTCGGATATAGCTGAAAAGCGTCCTTTTTCGGTGGTTTTGGTGGCTCTTCAGGTGGTTCTTCCACCTTTTCTTCTTTCTTTTCCTCCACCTCCTCCTTGATTATCTCAATTGTTTCCTGCCTGATTTTATTTTCTTTTTCTATTGTCTGCGGAAGCCACTTCTGTTCAAGACTTCCTTCTTCCATTAAATCGATATGTATTCCCGTCACATTGGTGTATGGAATTGCTTGATGCCCTAATGATTTTGTATTGCATTTAATAAAAAAATTCCCCTTTCCTTTATTCAGCACCATTTCCCCAAGTAAAGATTTCATATCTCCAGAAAGCACATACACCGGATATGTCCCCTGCGTTTTCCCACAACCGGTAATATTTATTTCAATACGACACACAGTATCCATTGCAAGAAGTTTTGCTGTCCCAATCCCTCTGGCCTGTCCTTCCTGCATGGTCCAAATAAGATATACTACTTTTTTGTCAAAAAAATACACCTTCCCACCTCCTATACAAGAGTATATGAGGCGAAAAGGCGTCTTATGATTTTGAAAAATTAATATTCGCTATTTTCCAAATACTTTAAATAATTTACAACCATCAATGCAATTTTAAAAGTAAGCGCATCATCAAAAGTACGAATATCTAGGCCGATACTTTTTTGTAATTTTTCGATACGATAAACCAAAGTATTGCGGTGTAAAAACAGCTGCCTGGATGTTTCTGATACATTCAGATTGTTCTCGAAGAATTTATCAATGGTGTGCAGTGTTTCCTCATCTAATTCTTCCGGAATGCGGTCACCGAAAATTTCTTCAATATACATCTTACACAAATTTACAGGAAGCTGATAAATCAAACGACCGATACCCAAAGTAGTATATTCGCTGATATTTCTTTCGGAGTAGAAAATTTTGCCTACATTCAAAGCCATCTTAGCTTCCTTATAAGACTTGGACACATCCTTGAGTTCTTCCACCACAGTACCGATTGCAACTTTGGCATTGATCATAATTTCGGTATTTACCATATCCACGATTGTATGCGCAATATGCATAATTTCTTCGTGAGTAATGCTTGGCTCTACCGCTTTGATTAAAATAACATTGCTCTCATCAACAGAGGTGATATAATCGCCACTCTGAGTTGTAAACATATTTTTTAAAAGTTCAACGATTGCCGCGTCCATTTCTGTATTGGACTCAATCAAGAAAACTACTCTCGGCACATTAATATCAACATGAAGTTTTTTGGCGCGATTATATACATCCACTAAAAGCAGATTGTCTAATAACAGATTTTGGAAGAAATTGTTGCGATCAAACTTCTCTTTATATGCAATAATCAATCGTTCAATCTGGGTTGCCGCAATTCGTCCAATCATATAAGTATCATCTCCAAAGCCCAATGTTACCACCACGTAGAGAACTTCCTCTTCGTCTTTCACTTTAAGCAAATGAAAATTACCTATTGCTTGGCTGTCTGCAGGAGAATCCGCGAACGCTGCAACAACCTCTTTGTCCGGTCTCTGCATATTAACAGTCCCTGCAATGCTCTCGCCCTTTACATCATATACGCCCAAATCTACTCTGGTAATCGCCTTTAAGTCATCTAAACATGTTTGTATAATCTGATTTGAAATCATTTATTTCACCCTGTTTCTTAAAATATGTAATAAACACAAAAGGGATGCTTACCGCATCCCTTTCGAAAACTTTAGATTAGTTTGTAATAGTCTGCTCTGTTTCTTTGTCGAATACATGAATTCTATCAACATCAAATACTGCACTAAGTGTATCACCAAGTTTAGCTGAAGTTGTTGAAGGAACTCTAGCTGTAACAGATTCGCCATTGATGTTTAAGTATAAGTAAACTTCTGCACCGAGTAATTCGTATACGCTTACTTCTGCATCTAAAGAATTAGCAGCACCAAGAGCTTCAACACCTACGTTTTCTGGACGGATACCGATAGTAACTGTCTTGCCTTCATAACCGCCAGCGATTAACTTAGCAGATTTTTCAGCTGGTAATGCAATTTCTTTGCCTGCAACTCCAACGTAAGCTACATCGCCCTTAACAGTTACTACTGCATCGATGAAGTTCATCTGTGGAGAACCAATGAAACCAGCAACGAACTTATTCTGTGGTTTTTCGTATAAGTTCTGAGGTGTGTCTACCTGCTGGATAACACCATCCTTCATAACTACGATTCTTGTACCAAGTGTCATAGCTTCTGTCTGGTCATGTGTTACGTAGATGATAGTAGAACCTAATCTCTGATGTAACTTAGCGATTTCGATACGCATCTGTACACGTAACTTAGCATC
>JAZOSF010000141.1:0-3141 GCA_045657025.1 Lachnospiraceae bacterium
AACAGGCCTGTTACCGTTCCCACAAAATAAGATGGTCGAATTTCTTTTTCAGAATTATCCATTAATGCATAGGATAAATATAGTTTTTCGGAAGGCTTCGTCAACTGCTGGTACAAATAAAAATGCTGTCTAAATTGAAGCTGTCTCTTGGTTGGCGCCAGTTCCACTCCCACATCACTTAAAAACTCTCTGTCCATGTCAGAAATCATGCCGCCTTGCGCGTTGTTTCCCGGAATATTGGTATCGTTTAAACCAACAAAGAAAAGCACTTTAATCTCGGATAATCTGGTGCGTTCCATATCGCCAATCAACACCTGGTCGGCCTTGGCAGGAATCACTCCTACCTGCAGTTCATCAAAACCTGCTTTTAATATTTCACTAAAGCTTTCCAGTGAGAGTTCATCCTCGCCCATCAGCATAACCATCTGATTAAATAAATCCATGATTTTTCGATAAATCTGACGGTACTCTCTTGCTTTGGAAGCATCCCCTATTTGCTCAAATTCTTCTGCATAAGACTGAAGCTTGGACTCCACGGAAAGATTGGATAAAAAGGTGTATAAGCGCTCAATATATGCCTTTACGCTTAAAGATTCGGTAAATAAACATGGTTCCAGCTCTGCCATTAACTTTAGTCTAAACTGGTTTATAACATCCAAAGAGAAATCTTTGGCTTTTCTTGTAAAAGGCCGCTTAAATGCTTTGAGCCCTCTTACACCGGTTTCTATAAAGTATAATTCCAACAAATCGATTTCTTCTGCTGTAAGACTACTGAAACCGCTTCGCAAATATCGCATCACACCGGCATAAGAAAAGTCTCTTTCCAACATTTCCAAAAGGCCCTGCAACAATTCCATTGCCGGATTATGCAAAATCTTGGTGGTAACATCTACAAAACAAGGAATGTCCATCTGTCTGAAAGCTTCCTGTAAATGGAAACGATAGCTTTCCATACTACCGCAAATAATCGCTATATCTCTGTATTGATAGGACTCTTCGCGAATTAATCTTTTGATTTCGCCGGCTACCCATGTACTTTCCTTGCTCGGATCCGCTGCGCATCCCGCCTGAATGCAAGTCGGCATGTCCTTATAAGCCTTCGGAATGGTACGGAACAAATTCTTTTCAAAGTGTGCCAGCTCCTTAGAACCATTAAAACGCACTCCGCCAGTGCACCAAACAGCGGCTTTTACAGGCACCTGCGCCTGCTCGGCCAACTTCTCCAAATCTCGGATACTCTTAGCACTGGTATAAAACAACTGTTGCTCGGTGGTCACTTTGGAAGGCTCTTCGTCTATTGTCATAGCCACATACATGTCCTTGGAAAGGATCATCATTTCCTGAACCAAAGGCATCTGTACCGGCGTAAAACCGGTAAAACCATCTAAAATCACTATGGTATTTTTAAACAAAGCAGACTCTCTAAGTCTACGTGTCAAAATCGGATACATGGACTCGCTGGTCTGATAGCTTCCCTCTTGGAACTCTATGTAGGCACGATATAATTTCTGTACATCTTCCAATCTTGCCTGCAGTCCTCTTCTGTGGGCACTGCCGTCAATTAGAGCTGTCATTCCGTCCGGCGAAATACCGTACTGCTGCATCTCCGAAATAATACTCTTCACCTCGGATATATAGCCCTGTCTGTGCAAAAGCTTGCCCAAAACCGGAAGTTCTTCTTTCATGCGCTCTGCCAGTTTCCGGAGTATTAAATTTTTGCCGGTATCATCCAACGGGGTAAGGAAATCGCCGCCTAATTCTTCCATCACTTTGTGATATAATCGGCTAAAACTAAGTACATCAATATTTAAAATGGCATGGCCCGGGTGCAGCATAACTATCTGCTTTTGAATCTGCATCGTATACTGGTCAGGAACCAATATCATATAATGCATATCCGGGTGTTTTAATGCCTCTGTGATAACCCATTGATAGATTCGACTGCTTTTTCCGGAGCCGCTGGCTCCCAGCACGAACTGTAAACTCATTTATCTCATAACCTCTTTCATCATACGAAGTGCGTTTTCACCTTGAATTTTGTCTACTACAGATGTTGGAATACCGCTACGCACCATTCTGTCAAACAGTTGCTCTAAAGCTCCTGCATGAGGAAGTGCCGGATTGGTCTCAATGCCATCGAAGTCACTTCCGAGCGCCAACACATCAGCTCCGCCTACATGAAGGATGTGATTGATATGTCTGACAAAACTATCTAACGTAACGTCTGCAGGATTATTTTCTAAAAACTCAGCACAATAATTCAGACCGATTACACCGCCTCGGCTTGCAATGGTACGAATTTGTGCATCAGATAAGTTGCGCTTATGTTTGCAAACACTTCTCGCATTGGAATGGCTGGCCAAAAACGGCTTCTTCATAATAGACGCTACATCCCAAAAACCCGCGTCAGAAAGATGGGATACGTCTACGATAATGCCCTTGTCCTCCATCATCTCTACAATCTCGATGCCGCGCTTGGTAAGTCCCGGATACTCTCCTTTTACCTGCCAGCCGGCCGGTATATCCGGAATCTCCACCTCTTCCAAACAGCTTGGATAACCGATTTCATTTGGATAATTCCAAGTTAAGGTAATCATGCGGACACCCTTCTCATAAAACTCTCTTAAGTAGTCCAGATTGCCTTCTAACGCGCCACCTTCTTCAATGGTTAAAATAGCGGACATCAGTCCCAATCGTTCATTATTCAGAATATCCTGATAATGGTACACCGGTGCAATATACGGGCTGTATTCGGAACACATCTCTTTATACATTCTGGCTAATTCTTTGGCACGTGCATAAGGACTCTCCACTTGCTCTTTATCAACAAAAGCGGCAAAGCACTGTACCATATAGCCACTTTCCTGCATGCGCTCCACATCCAGGTGCCCTGCCCTCTTATATAAGTTGTAGTGCTCTCCTTTTAATTTTTGCTTTAGCATCTCATGTAATGTATCACAATGTAAATCTACGATATTCATATCCGCCTCCTGATGATAGCTCTATGTATCATTTTATCATAATACGTCTCAGTATGAAACCTTTTATCTTTCTATATTGCAAAAAGTTTTTATTTTTTTCTTACACCACTTTACTCCGAACTGATGTTCTGTTATACTGTATCATATAGAGATAATGTGT
>JAZOSF010000142.1:0-12057 GCA_045657025.1 Lachnospiraceae bacterium
TTGTTTGCCTGTACGTATATGGCGTTACTTCTATCAGAGAATTTGCTTTGCCATTAATGGTAGGTATTATTACCGGTACATTTTCCTCTATTTGCCTTGCTAGTAGTTTTTGGTATGTACTGCGTAATAAATTTGTTCCAAAAGAAAAAGATGAAGATGAAGAAAAATATATCTACGGAGATGTATTCGAGAGAAAATAAGATAGTATGAAAGCAGAAAAAGTTTCTATTATTTCCGAATGTGACGGACTGAAATTGTCCATGTTGATTATCGCACCGGATACTCCAAAAGCGGTGTTACAGATTGTACACGGTATGTGCGAGCATAAAGAACGCTATATTCCTTTTATGGAGTATATGGCCAATCAAGGAGTGGCTTGTGTGATTCATGATCACAGAGGCCATGGTGAGAGTGTGCGGTCAAAGGATGACCTGGGATATTTTTATGAAAATGGCGCAGAAGCAGTCGTGGAAGACATTTACTATGTGATGACGGAAGCAAAAAAGCAGTTTGGAGATATGCCGTACATTTTGTTTGGACACAGCATGGGCTCACTGGGAGTACGTTGCTTTATCAAAAAATATGACAGTGAGATAGACGCTTTGATTGTATGTGGAAGCCCGAGTGCAAATGACATGGCAGATATGGGCATTGCGTTGGTTCGGTTTTTACAGAGAATAAAAGGCGACCGTGGAAAATCAAAATTAATTGACTGTATGGTAATGGGTGCTTTTGACAAGCCTTTCGCTAAAGAAGGATTAAAAAATTCTTGGATAAGTACCGACAAAAAGATTGTGGAAGCCTACAATGCAGATCCATATTGTAATTTCACCTTTACGTTGAACGGATATGAAGCATTATTAATGCTTATGAAAGATACATACGCTAAGAAGGGGTGGAATGTATCCAAGAAGGAACTTCCAATTCATTTTATTGCAGGAGCAGATGACCCGTGCATTACAAATGTGGCAAAGTTTAATCATGCAGTACGGTTTTTAAAGGATAGAGGTTACATTGGTGTGACATCTAGACTTTATGAAGGTATGCGACACGAAATTCTAAATGAAATTCATAAAGATATTGTATATGCTGATGTTACAGAATTTTGTTTGAAAATTATTGAACAATAAAATTTTAGGCACTTACAAAGCTTATTAATAGGCTTTGCAGGTGCCTTTTTAAATAAATTTAAATGCTTTCCAAAATCCCGTCAGCAATTGCCCGAGCAATTTCGTCAAACTGTTCATCAAACATGGCATTATCCTGCACGTTGTTTATAAATCCCGCTTCGACAAGAACAGCAGGCATAGTAGTTCGTCTTAAGACAGCCAGGTTTCTACGTTCGTTTACACCTTGATTGGCAAACCCGATGGCTTCTAAGTTGCGGTTAATATTTTCAGCAATGTTTCCTGCAGTGCTATTTCGATTATAAACCAGGCTCTCAATTCCGGTATATTGATTTGGAATGGGGCTGGAATTTCTATGTATAGAAATAAAATAGTCTGCGCCACTGGCATTTCCTTCTTGGGCTTTGGAGGCCGGAGTTTCATAGATATCGGTAGTTCTGGTATAAAGCACATTTACGCCGTTAGCGGCCAATATATCACCCACGGCTAAGGTTAAAGCAAGATTATCGTCTTTTTCGCGTCTTCCCTCAAATACAGCACCAAAATCAGAACCGCCATGTCCGGCGTCTAAAATTACTGTTGGCATATTTTTCTCCTGATAAAATCGAAATATTATTAAATAGTATGCTTATAAAAATTAAAATATAGATGATTTTTAGTTGTTTGTATATTTCTAACAAATTTAGCACAGCTAAAATTATGTTACTTTTTCGAGGAAAAAATTACAAATAATATAGTGGTATTAAACCGACGATATAACGTCTTACATTTTAAAAGCTATTTTGTAGAATGAATCCATCAATTAGATGGAGGAAAACTATGAATAGCTTTTTTTGCATGACAGAAGAGTCCTTATCAGAACCCAGACATACTAAAAGAACGCATAAAAAGGAACCCTATATAGATGAAACATGGGAACGTGTTACAAAACGTATTTTGTATTTGTGCAGAATGAGAAATATGACAATCAATACGTTGGCATTGCGGTCAGGTCTTACGCCTTCTACCTTAAAGAGTATATTGTATGGTACAAGTCGAAACCCCGGAATTTCTACAATAAGACATATATGTGATGGTTTGGGAATCAATTTAGAGGAATTCTTTCATAGCAGGCTATTCAAGGAATGGTAGCATTATGTTAGATTTTGAGCGGTTTTATTTTAATACGAAGAACCTTTTGTATCAGTATTTGTATCAACATGTTTGTGATTTTTTTGAGGCGGAAGATATCGCACAGGAAAGTTATTTGACTGCGCTTGAAGAATGGGAAGATTTACAGGAGCATCCCAACCCTGCGGGGTGGTTGTTACAGACTGCTAAAAATTTGTGCATGGGATATCATAGACATATATTTTATCGGATGGAAAGCATTGAGGAATACTGTCGCAGTGACATTCCATATGATGAGCCGGCATATGAAATGTGCCTGATGGAGGATATGTTAGAGAGAGTATACAGTAAAAAAGAGTTACCCATTGCTAAAAAATATTTTTTGGAGAATGATAGTTTGGAAGAATTGTCACATGAGTTGGGAGTTTCTGTAAACAGCCTAAGAAGCAGGCTTTTTCGCATGCGTCGCAGAATGAAATCGTATATTGAGTCTGATGAAAAGGTATGATAAAATAATATAAAGATTAAAATTTGCGGAGTGCACATGAAAGAACAGTATATTAGAACAGCTATGTTGTTTGGTGAAGAAACAGTTAATAAATTAAAAAACAAGAGAGTTATTGTGTTTGGAATTGGTGGTGTGGGCGGTCACGTAGTAGAAGTGCTTGCCAGAAGCGGAATCGGTGCCATTGATTTAGTGGACCATGACACGGTTGCTCTGTCCAATATTAATCGTCAATTAATTGCAACTTACCACTCTTTGGGACGCAAGAAAATTGAAGTGATGAAGGAACGTATTTTAAGCATTCAGCCGGATTGTAAGGTGACATTGTGGGATACTTTTTATTTACCAGAGGAGAGTGAGAAGTTTACGTTTGAATCCTATGATTATATTGTGGATGCCATCGATACTGTTACCGCTAAAATCGATTTGGTTATACAAGCAGAGCGTGCAAATGTGCCAATTATCAGCAGCATGGGTACCGGCAATAAATTGGATCCAACGAAATTAGTGGTTGCGGATATTTACAAAACCAGCGTATGCCCTCTTGCAAAAGTAATGCGTCGAGAATTAAAAAAGAGAGAGATTAAAAAGTTAAAGGTGGTTTATTCCACCGAAGAAGCACTGACACCAATCGCCGGCCTTGTGGCAGAAGATACAGTACCGTCAGAAGAACAGGATACCCGCAGAGCAACACCGGGCAGCAATGCATTTGTACCTGCATCAGCGGGATTGTTGATTGGAAGTGAAGTGGTAAAGGATTTGATTTATAAAAATTAAGTTTAAAAATTGCAACAAAAAAAGACCTGCCAAGACGGATGCAGGTCTTTTATTTATTAATTAAGCCATTGTGTTTACTGCTTTAGTGATTGCGCTTACTTTACGAGCAGCATTGTTTTTGTGGTAAACACCCTTAGTAGCTGCCTTCTCGATAACAGCAGTAGCTTCAAGTAATGCAGCATTTGCAGCAGCCTTATCACCAGCTTCAATAGCAGCATATACTTTCTTAATAGCGGTCTTTACGCCAGATTTGATTGCTTTGTTTTTTTCGTTCTTAGTTTTTGCAACTAAAATACGCTTCTTTGCAGATTTAATGTTAGCCAAGACGAACACCTCCCTAAAAATTCATAATAATCTAATTATTGTCTCATGTTTATATCCATCAGACACGGGCGATGGCTAAACACACTTGTATATTTTAAGTTTTATATTTGTATTTGTCAATACATAATTTGCATATTTTTGAGAAAAATAACAAAAAAGGACTTAAATGTAACAGGAGGTTATTCTGTGGGAGAACAATATGAGGTACGTACAGACTTGGCACTGGAAGCAAGCGAGAGCCTGAAAACAAAAGAAGGTCATTTGACCGGTATATCCGTGCAAGAAGAAAAGATTAGTGGGATGGATGCTATCGTCACGAAAGTAAGGATTGAAACCAAAAACGCAGCAAAACGAATGGGGAAGCCTATTGGGACGTATATTACGATGGAAGTTCCCGGACTTGCAGAGGACGATACCGGATTTCACGAAGAAATCAGTCGACTTTTGGCCGAGCAGATTAGAGAACTTATAGGAATAGAAGAGAAACTGGAAGAAAAAAGTATTATGATTGTGGGACTCGGTAATCGTGCGGTAACTGCGGATGCACTGGGACCTAAAGTGATTGATCATTTAGCCGTAACTAGACATATTTTATCAACCTACGGTAAAGAAGCATATTCATCAGCAGTTCCAAGTATCAGTGCTATGGAACCGGGAGTTATGGCTAAGACAGGTATCGAAACATCTGAGATGGTAGCGGGGGTTGTACAGAAAACACATCCAGATTGTTTGATAGTCATTGATGCCTTAGCAGCCAGAAGCACTAAAAGGCTTTATACGACCATTCAGATTAGTAATACAGGGATTTCGCCGGGGAGTGGTGTTGGAAACCACCGTAATGCCATTAACGAGGAAGTAATGGGGATTCCCGTTTTGGCAATAGGGATACCAACGGTAGTGGATGCTGCCACAATAGTCGGGGATGCCTGTGAAGCTTGGTGGCATGAATCTTTAAAAGAGCCGGGTCCATTTCCGGAAGAGGTGAAAAAATATTTCCATGAGCTTAAAAATATGTATGTAACTACGAAGGAAATTGATGAGATTATTGAGTGTATCAGCTATACCGTGTCTGAAGCATTAAACAGCGCTTTGACCGGGACAATCTAATGACATAGTTTACTCAAAAATGGCATATACTTCACAGGGAGGTGTGCTATGGAACGGATGTATAGAGAGACTACACTTCAGAAAAATAGATTAAGAGATAAGTGTCTGGCAATCAGTTTGTCCTTGGGACTTGTTTTTTTAATATTTTCGGGCTTGTTCGGTAATATGGGAAACAAATTAGGGGTTGCAGGGACAAACTATATACAGCCTGCAATTATTAAGTTTCAAATTTCGGACGTGCGAAAAAAAGCACCTCTTATCATACGACTTTTGGTTCCTAAAATTTTTGCATTTACGTGGCGGGAAGATGTGCCGGCTTTTGCGATAATAGAGGTGAAAAAGGAACCCATAGTTCAGCAGAATGAGGAGGTGTCAAATATAAAGTTTCATTATGATATTTCAGAGGAAGATGTTTTGTCGTTGCTCCAGGAAAATTTATACATAGAAGGAAGTAATGCATTTGCAGATACACCTGAGACCATGACCGCTGATGAGTTTGAGGCAGTACTTCAAGTAGAAAAATTAGATGCCCATCAAACATATAGTTTTTCACAATACTCCGATATGACCAAATTAATTAAAGATTTTTATGTAATAGATGCATCCACATCGCCGTCTGCAGAATTATTAAATATTGATGCGTTAAGGGGCTATGATTGTACCATTGACAAAGAAGCACCGGGACCGCAAATACTTATTTATCACAGCCACTCACAAGAAGAATTTGCGGATTCTGTTCCGGGAGATGTAAACACCACCATAGTGGGCGCCGGGCAAAAACTTGCAGAACTATTAGAAAACCAATATGGTTTCGAGGTGTTGCATCATACAGGGGTGTATGACTATCCAAGCAGAGATAATGCCTATAGCAATGCGCTTCCTGCAATTGAAAAGGTGCTAAAGGACAATCCGACCATTGAAGTAGTAATTGATTTGCATCGTGATGCAGTGGAAGAGGGTAGAAAGTTAGTGACTACCATTGACGGGAAAAACTATGCCAGATTTATGTTTTTTAACGGTGTGTGCAGAGGTACAAACGGACCGATAACATATTTAAATAATCCATATTTGAAGGAAAATATGGCATTTTCTTTTCAGTCCCAAGTAATAGCAGAAAGTTACTTTCCGGGAATCACCAGAAAAATATATTTGAAAGCATGGCGATATAACATGCATTTTAAACCTCGAAATATGTTGATTGAACTGGGAGCGCAAACCAATACCGTGGAAGAAATTATGAACACAACGGAAATATTGGCTTTTATAATTGATAAAGTCCTTAGTAGACAATGAGATAAAATTTTGATATACTTCACTATGAATAGTTATGTTTCCATGTGAAATGTTGCTTTTCAAATAAACAAATGGAGAATACGAATACCACATATGGATCAGAGTAAAATTAGAAATTTTTGTATAGTAGCACATATAGACCACGGAAAGTCTACTTTAGCTGATAGAATTATAGAACATACAGGATTGTTAACTAGCCGAGAAATGCAGTCTCAGGTTTTGGATAATATGGAGTTGGAGCGTGAAAGAGGTATTACCATCAAAGCCCAAGCATGTCGAATTGTTTACAAGGCAAAAGACGGCGAAGAATATATTTTCAACTTGATTGATACCCCGGGACATGTAGACTTTAATTACGAGGTAAGCCGTTCTTTGGCAGCCTGCGATGGTGCGATTTTAGTAGTAGATGCGGCACAGGGTATTGAGGCGCAGACCCTTGCAAATGTGTATTTGGCATTGGATCACAATTTGGATGTTTTTCCGGTTATTAACAAGATTGACTTGCCAAGCGCAGATCCGGATCGTGTAAAAGATGAAATTGAGGACGTGATTGGTTTGGAAGCACACGACGCGCCGCTAATCAGTGCCAAAAACGGTATTAACATCGAAGATGTATTGGAGCAGATTGTGGCGAAAATACCGGCTCCGCAAGGTGACCCTAATGCCCCGCTAAAAGCACTTATTTTTGACTCCGTATATGACTCATACAAGGGTGTTATCGTTTTTTTGAGAGTGAAGGAAGGACGCGTAAAGAAGGGAACCACCATTCGCATGATGGCTACCGGTGCCAAGGCAGATGTAGTAGAAGTTGGTTACTTCGGTGCAGGACAGTTTATTCCATGTGAGGAATTGTCTGCAGGTATGGTAGGATATATTACAGCATCCATTAAGAATGTAAAGGACACTGCGGTAGGGGATACGGTAACGAATGACAAAGAGCCTTGTGCAGAACCACTTCCGGGCTATAAGAAAGTCAATTCCATGGTATATTGCGGAATGTATCCTGCAGATGGTGCAAAGTATCCGGATTTAAGAGATGCACTGGAGAAATTGCAGCTAAATGATGCTTCGTTAAATTACGAGCCGGAAACTTCTATTGCGTTAGGTTTTGGTTTCCGCTGTGGTTTCCTTGGATTGTTACATTTGGAGATTATCCAGGAACGTTTGGAAAGAGAATACAATTTGGATTTGGTTACAACAGCACCGGGCGTAGTATATCGTGTACACAAGACCAATGGAGAAATGATTGAACTTACCAACCCGTCCAACTTACCGGATCCGTCTGAAATCGCATATATGGAAGAACCAATTGTAAGCGCTGAAATTATGGTTACTACCGAGTTTATTGGTTCTATTATGCAACTTTGTCAAGAGCGTAGAGGTCGTTATATTGATACGGATTATATCGAATCCAATCGTGCGGTGCTTCGCTACGAATTGCCGTTAAATGAAATTATTTACGACTTCTTTGACGCGTTAAAGAGCCGTTCCAGAGGCTATGCATCTTTTGACTATGAGTTAAAGGGCTATGAAGAAAGCCAACTTGTGAAGTTAGATATTTTGGTAAATAAAGAGGAAGTGGATGCTTTGAGCTTTATCGTACATGCGGAGACTGCTTATGAGCGCGGACGCAGAATGTGCGAGAAATTAAAAGAAGAAATCCCGAGACATTTGTTTGAAATTCCAATTCAGGCAGCAGTAGGTGGCAAGGTTATTGCCAGAGAAACCGTACGTGCGATGCGCAAGGACGTACTTGCAAAATGTTACGGCGGTGATATTACCCGTAAGAAAAAGCTTCTTGAAAAACAAAAAGAAGGTAAAAAACGTATGCGTCAGGTGGGCAACGTAGAAATTCCTCAGAAGGCCTTCATGAGTGTATTGAAATTGGATGAATAGCATGAAAAAAGCATTAAGTATTTATATACACATTCCTTTTTGTGTAAGAAAGTGTGCTTATTGTGATTTCCTTTCTGCTCCTGCTACCAACGAGGTTCAGGAGCAGTATTTGCATATGCTGATGCAGGAAATTCATGAGAAGGCCGTACAGTATGCAAAAGATTATGTGATAAAAACTATTTTTATCGGTGGCGGAACTCCTACCAGTGTGGATGCTGCTTTGCTTTGTAAAGTGGTAGAGAGGGTGAAGAAAGATTTTGATGTTCTTAAAGATGCAGAAATCAGTATGGAGTGTAATCCGGGAACTGCAAATAAAGAAAGCTTCCAAAAATATCGACAGGCCGGAATCAATCGTTTGAGTATTGGGCTTCAGTCTACACAAAATTCCTTGCTGCAAAAATTGGGAAGAATCCATACTTATGAGCAGTTTTTAGACACCTATGGGTGGGCAAGAGAAGCCGGATTTACAAACATAAATATTGATTTGATGAGTGCATTGCCGGGTCAGACGATTGGAGACTATGAGCAAACCTTGGAAAAGGTGCTGGCACTTAAGCCGGAGCACATTTCAGCCTACAGTCTGATTGTAGAGGAAGGGACTCCTTTTTACGATATGGAACTGGATTTGCCGGATGAGGATACGGAACGTGCTATGTATGAATTGACGGAGAAACTTTTGTCTGAACGTGGATATCACCGGTATGAAATATCAAACTATGCCTTAGAAAACTGTGAATGTAAACACAATCAAGTGTACTGGGAGCGCGGAGAATATTTGGGAATCGGCCTTGGTGCATCTTCTTTTGTGAAGCTTCCTTGGACCGAACGTATTATGCCGTTTTTAAAGGAGATACGTTTAAAAAACAACAGTAATTTGCAAACATATTTACAAGGTGATTTTTCCTATGAAGAGGAAATTGTTCTTTCCAGAAGAGAGTCTATGGAGGAATTTTTCTTCCTTGGACTGAGACAAATAAAGGGTGTTTCGCTCATTGATTTTGTGGAAGAATATGGTGAAGATACTATCGATTGGTTTGCGGAAGCAATTTCACAAAGTATTTCGGACGGCCTTTTGGGGCAAGAAGATTCTTGCCTTCGTTTAACTAAGAAGGGCATTGATGTAAGCAATATTGTTTTTGAGCGATTTATTGAATAAAAAATAGTACAAAGAGAAAAAATTGGGAAAGGCACTTCGCCTTTCCCTTTTTCATACAATATAATAAAGGGACTTTGGAGGGGCATGTGCAAACATTCCTTAAGCCATTATCTGAGAAGGAAGAAGCGCATTATATGGCATTGTTACGGGGCGAGGATAAAGATAAGGCCAAGGATGCAAAAGAAAAGTTGATTATGCATAACCTCCGATTAGTAGCCCACATTACCAAAAAGTATCAGAATTCGCCGGAGGATGCGGAGGATTATATTTCTATTGGAATAATAGGGCTGATGAAAGCCATAGATACCTTTGATGCAAGACGCGGAAGACTTGCAACGTATGCCTGCAGATGCATTGACAATGAGCTTTTAATGATGCTTCGAGCCAAGAAAAAAACTGCAAAGGAAGTATCATTGTATGAACCGGTAGGGACGGATAAAGAAGGAAATGAAATACAAATTTATGATTTGTGTACTGAAAAAGATGATGTTTTGTATACGTTAGAACATCAGGAAATGGTGGAATCGTTGTATGAAGCTATAGATAAGGTTTTGGATAAAAGGGAGCGGGATGTGATCATCAGGCGATATGGCCTTTCGGGTGACGGAGAACAGACACAACAGGAAGTGGGAAAAGTATATGGCATATCAAGAAGTTATGTTTCCCGCATTGAAAAGCGGGCTCTTTTAAAACTACGTGCCGTTTTGGAAGAATAATCAATAAAAAAATTAAAAAAAGTGCGACGAAAACCTCTTCTCGTGCATATATGTAATGAGAGCATATAACACAGAAAGGGGTTTTTTATGTATACAAATATTATTTCGGGAACTACAAAAGGAATGGAAGCGGCGTTAATCTATGTGGAAGTAGATGCATCCTTCGGATTGCCGGTATTTGACATGGTTGGAAATATGTCGGGGGAAGTGAAGGAGGCCAGGGAGCGTGTGCGTATAGCACTGAAAAATATTAATATGCAAATTCCGAACGTGCGCATCACTGTGAATTTATCGCCTGCACAGCTTAAAAAAGAAGGGACAGCCTTTGACTTGCCGATAGCCATAGGAGTGTTGGTTGCATCGGAGAGGATAGAGGCGAAAATTTTGAAGGAAACGTTGTTAATAGGTGAACTGGGATTAAACGGAGAAGTGCGAGGGGTGCCGGGGGTGCTTCCAATTGTAAAGCATGCTATGGAGTGCGGTGTGAAGCATGTGATTGTTCCGGAGGAAAATGTGAAAGAGGGAGCGTTTATACAGGGAATTAGTGTGCATGGCGTATCTCATATTCAGGAGGTAATTGAAATTTTAAGCGGTGCCGGGACGCACAAGCCATTTGAATTGGAATTGTCCGACTTGTTTGAAGAACAATACACAGAAAGTAAATATGATTTTAAAAATGTACATGGACAGCGCATGGCGAGACGTGCTGCAGAAATTTCAGCGGCCGGTTTCCACCATTTGCTTCTGGTGGGACCACCCGGAGCCGGAAAGACTATGATTGCTCGAAGAATTCCAAGTATAATGCCGCCCCTTTCCATGGAAGAATGTATGGAAATTTCGTCTATTTACAGTGTGGCCGGGAAATTGAACAGTAATCAGTCTTTTATTACTAAGAGGCCATTTTTGTATCCACATCATACTATTTCGGAACAGGCTATGATTGGAGGTGGAAGTATTCCGAGGCCTGGAATCGTTTCTTTGGCACATCGAGCGGTGTTGTTTTTGGACGAGTTTCCGGAATTTCCACGGAATGTGATAGAGGTGCTTAGGCAACCTATGGAAGACAAGGTAGTACAGATTGCCAGAAGTCAGGCGATGTATAGTTATCCGGCAGACTTTGTGTTGGTGGCCACAGCCAATCCTTGCCCTTGTGGATTTTATCCGGATAGAAATAAATGTAAATGTACAGAGTGGGATATCCAAAAATATATGAACAAACTTTCCGGTCCCATCTTGGATCGTATTGATTTGTGCTGTGAAATGAGTGCTATTAATATAGAAGAATTACAATCGGATATCGTAGAAGAAAGTAGCAAAAGTATTCGCGAAAGGGTGTTGAAAGCACTGGAAATCCAAAGGGAGAGATATAAGGATACGAATTATCGTTTTAACGCGGATATTTTGCCTCAAGACATGCCCAAATACTGTGCATTGGAATATGGAGCACAAAACACGTTGGCACGCATATACGCGAAATTAAAGCTGTCTGTGAGGGGGTATCATAAATTACTGAAAGTCAGCAGAACCATTGCAGATTTGGAACAAAGCGAGCTTATTTTGGACAAGCATATTAAAGAGGCGGCTTGTTACCGCTTTACTATGTGAGGTGGACTTATGGAAAAACAAGAAAAAGCATGCAGTATGTGGTTTCAAAAAATTAATTATGTGGGAGCAAAAACTATGTTTTTGCTGAAAGAGCGATTCGGCAGCTTGGCAAGTGCATATGAGGCGTCAGATAAGAGTTTGATGGGAGTGTTGAATGCTAAGCAGTTTAGTGGATATAAGGCTGCCAAATACAGGATGAAGCCTGCGGAATATCTGGAATGGGTTGAAAGCCTTGGGATTTTTTATGTGATGTATGAGGATGAAGCTTTTCCCTATAAATTAAGATTTATTCCGGATCCGCCGTACGGACTTTTTGTAAAAGGTAAACTTCCTTTAGAACAAAAGCCTTCTGTTGCACTAATTGGTGCAAGGGCCTGCTCAGAATATGGGAAAAGAGTAGCGGTAAGATTTGCAGAAAAGTTGGCGGCATATGATGTTCAG
>JAZOSF010000143.1:0-2656 GCA_045657025.1 Lachnospiraceae bacterium
TCCCCTCACCAGAAGCGTCAACTGGTGGATTTTCTTCAAGCGGCACAGCATAACAACCAGAAAGTTTAAAGTATTGACCTTCTTCTATAGTGATAATCATGTTATAAGAAAAATTGTTGTTTGTTATTATAGACTCCAATTTCCCAGAACTGTCTGAAGAGACTTCTGCATATCCCATAAAATTATCAGCATATACAACATATTCTCCAGCAGGGATGTCGCTTCCAACTTTATAAGTACTAGCTTCATAGGTAGTATATTTTTGTTGTTCAGTTGTTTCTTTTTCGCTTATACTTGCAGACTCTTCAATCGGATTTGGCTGACTGTTAGTAACCTCTTGGGGCTGTTTGTCTTCACCTCCACCGGAAGCAGCGCCGATTATAGCGAAAGCGACCAAAGCAATGAGAAGCCATTTGAAAAAACCACCTTGTTTCTTTCGGCAGTTTGGACAGACTTTAGCCTTTTGGGGTATGTCGCTCTGACAATATTTACATTTTTTTGTTTCTTTGTTTTGATTTCCGTTCATGAGAAAATCCCCTTTCGTATTTTAATATTTTATATCAGTTCAAACATATAGATTGAAATAGATATCATAGTGATGTGTATATACATTTATTATTGAATATTTGCGTAAGCGATTTCCCTGCGAACTAATTCCATGTCATTCTTGACCATCCGGTCAACCAACTCATCAAAGGAAACCTGGCGAACCCAGCCGAGCTTTGCCTCTGCCTTTGTAGGGTCACCGATTAAGATATCAACCTCGGCCGGTCTGAAGAATTCTTTGTTGACTCTTACAATCACCTTGCCTGTAGCAGCATCCTTACCCACTTCGTCAACACCGGTGCCGGACCATTCCACGGTGATTCCAACTTTTGCAAAAGCGGTTTCCACAAATTCTCTAACGGTTCTGGTCTCATTGGTAGCAACTACGTAATCATCCGGCTCTTCCTGCTGAAGCATAAGCCACATAGCATAAACATAATCTTTGGAATGTCCCCAGTCACGCTTAGAATCCAAATTACCCAATTCCAAGCAATCCTGTACGCCTTGCTTAATGCGAGCAACAGCATCTGTTATCTTGCGGGTAACAAATTCCTTACCTCTTCTTTCACTTTCGTGATTGAACAAAATACCGCTACATGCGTACATACCAAAGCTTTCTCTATAATTCTTGGTAATCCAGTGTCCGTATAACTTAGCAACGCCGTATGGACTTCTTGGATAGAAAGGTGTGGTCTCCTTTTGCGGAATTTCCTGAACAAGGCCAAACATTTCAGAAGTAGATGCCTGATAGAAACGGCAGCTTGGCTTCACAGTTCTGATAGCCTCCAGCATATTGGTAACACCAATAGCATCAATTTCTGCAGTTGCTACCGGCTGATCCCATGAAGTGCCTACGAAAGACTGTGCAGCCAAATTGTACACTTCATCAGCCTGTGAAATTCTCATGGCATTAATTAAAGAAACAACATCAATCATATCCGCATATATAAAGTGGATCTTGTCTTTGAGATGCTCTACATTGCCATAATCAGCAACTGCTTTTCTTCGCATAATACCGTATACGTTATAGCCTTTTTCTAATAACAGTTCTGCCAAATAGGAACCATCCTGTCCGTTAACACCTGTAATAAGTGCGTTTTTCATTATATATTTCCCTTTCCTTTATAAATAAGCTCATCATAGGTTATCATTCGGTTTTTGTCAATACACCCTTGATTTTGTCATGAACACTTATATCTTTACCAAGTTGTACTTCAATTATTTTCATATCTGTATCGGCAATAACCGTGTGCAAGCTTCCTACCGGCAATGTAACAACATCCCCCGGCTTTACCTGCTGCTCCACTCCGTCTACAATGGTGCGTCCTGTACCGGATACTACGGTCCAAACTTCTTCTCGCTTTTCGTGGCCATGATAGTTCATGCTATGACCTGCGTTTAATACAACCTCGATGGTCATGCTTTCATCATCTACATCCAATACTCGGAAGTTGCCCCAGGACTTTTCTGCAAACATAATTTGCTGCTCGATTTTGTCTACGTATGGCTTAATAAAATCAGAAGCTTCGTTTTCGGAAACCAAAATGCCTTCCGGGCTTGCTGCCACGATGGTATTCTTAAGACCCATACATATGATTGGTACATTCAGCTCATTAATAATAGAAACATTTTCGCAAGATTCATTTAGCATGCCCTTGCCGATAATCTGCTCATCCATTGCTTCCACCAAGGAATGCCATGTGCCCAGATCCTTCCATTCGCCTGCAAACCTCATAACCGCAATGTCTGCTTCCTTCTCTACTACCGCGTAGTCGAAGCTAATCTTGGTTAAGGTTTCATATTTATCAAATAAATCATAGTAATCTTTGAAATCAATAAGTTCATGCGCTCTTTGAAGTACATACTTTAATTTGTATGCAAAAACGCCTCCATTCCAAAGGGCCCCCTGCTCGATATACTTTGCTGCAGTGTCCACATCCGGCTTTTCTTTAAACATCTCTACGCGACTAACGCTATCTTGGCTAGCAGGAATGATATAACCGAACTTCTCACTTGGGTGTGTTGGCTTGATTCCCATGAGTACCAAGTTGGCACTTCCTTCTTCTGCCAATTTGCTCAAGTCCTTCAAAGCTTTAAAATAGTCTTCATT
>JAZOSF010000144.1:0-2964 GCA_045657025.1 Lachnospiraceae bacterium
CCTGTTAGTGCCATATTATTTAACTATTAGATCTTTGAACTTTATCCAATACTTTTTTTATCTCTTTTGCAATTGCCTCAATAACTGGCACACTCACACTATTACCGAATTGCTTATATAAATGCACATCACTTAAAGGTAAAATAAATGTATCTGGGAAGCCTTGCAAGCGAGCCCATTCTCTTGGTGTCATTTTGCGAATTCCTTCTTCGTTAATTTTGCCTTTGATATGTGTAGAGGGAACAAGTGAGTGTTCGCGGTTGTCTATAATCAAATTTGTTTCACGCCCCATGCCGCCACAAACAATAGTGCCAGCAATACCATCTAAAGGACGAATAACATATCCAAATCCGTGCCCTGCTGCTTCGTGGCGTGCACGATGTTTGCGTAATGTATCAACATAAGTATCGCTCAAATAGTATTTAGATGGCACAGGAGCTTCGTCTAATATGTCTCTCAAACAAACTTTCTTTTTATTGCCTTCTGGGAATGTAAATTCTTCTGGAGCAATATCATTACGGAAGCAAACAAGGTAAATACGCTCACGCTGTTGAGGAACTCCGAAATCTTTGCTGTTCAATATCCTATAAAAAACTTTATATCCTAAATTCTCAAAAGTTTCTATAATTACTTGGAATGTGCGACCTTTATCATGAATAGTCAAGCCTTTCACATTCTCACAGAATATCACTTTTGGTTTGTGGTACTCACAAATACGCGCCACATCTAAAAACAATGTGCCACGACAACGACCTTTATAATCATCATTAAAACCTTGATGTTTTCCTGCCATTGAGAATGCCTGGCATGGAAAGCCTGCAAGACAAATATCGAAAGGTGGAATTTCATTTTCTTTAATAGCAGTAATATCTCCAGCTATCTCAAATTTGTCTAACGGATAATTAGCGCGATATGTTTGTTGTGCTGGGATATCCCATTCTGACACAAAAACCGTCTCTACTTGTTTTTTAAATGCATTATCGAAACCGCGACGAATGCCACCAATACCTGCAAAAAGGTCTATAGTTCTATAAATAGGGTGTGATGTATTTATCTCGTTTATTTGTGTATAATCTTGTGTACATGCAAATTCGTGTAGTTGTGCTCCAGAAAAAATCAAAGGTTCTGCTTTGTGGTATTCTGGATGTCTTTGTTTATATTGCTCAAACAATTGTTTTAAATTTAATTTCAAAGCACTATATTCTGTGCCTAATTCATAGACAAAATAAGAGCCTTTAGGTTCTGGATAGTTAAGTGTAGCCATAGCTTGCTCATCCATTTCCTTTATATTAAGACACTCAAATACTTTTATATCATCAAAGGTATGATAATCATATAAAATTACATAATCAGGCTTGTAATCCGTTAAATACCCTCCATTGCGGTTGACAAACAAATCCGCATTATGACGTACATTATATAATTTTTGCGTACGTGCCGATCCACTTCCTAATATCCAGTCTAATTGTTTCTTTTCTCTGCGAAATGCTCCCAGAAGGAAAGAAGCCTTCGGATAATCACAATATTTTATTTTAATATCTTTAGACATTAATGTTTCCTTAATACTTCTTAATAACTATTAAATTCCCAAAAACGAATAGCAGGGCATGTGCCACTCTGTTTACTTAATGTTTCTTGTCAAAAACCTTTGCGCTGCAAAGGTAATAAAAATTTTGCACATATGCAAATTTATTTGATTGTTTAATGTGGAATGTGCAGGATGTAGGATGATTTTGAAAAAAAATACAGAAAACAAAATGAAAATAGAGAAAACATTTTTTAGGTAATCAAAAACTCGCAGCCTATTATATGTTTTAAACAAAAATAATAAAAATACTGCCTCAAAGACATAATAGCTCTCGCGTGCGGCAAATGGATTGCATAAGACGATACCGCTCTGCTAAATCGTAGGTGCAACCATTGCCTTCGCTCTTCGGTCGGACTATCGTTACACTAGCAGTCTTCCCGATTGGAACATTGACTATTAAATATATTTATCGTTAGTCCGTTAGGACGGTTCTCCACATCCGTAGGATGTAAATGCCTTTGCGTCAGCAAAAATATAAAAAACATATTCTTGGCTGCTCACAAAAACTTGCTTACGCTTACAAAAAAGCGTTCACTTTGTTCACTTCAAAAACAGCAAGGCTAATGCTTTTACATGCAAAGTAGGATATAATAGGCGGTCGTTCCTACCCTGTACGTCACTACCCTGTAGCCATGCGGCTGCGTGACCGCAAGGGTCGCGCCATTCTATGTTTGCGCATATCCTCCAATTGGGGACTTGTCGGGCGCTGCACTCGGAGTGCGTTCCGTCGCACTCCTTCACGCTTCAAAAACAGCAATGCGGTCCGATTAACGAATTAGCGAATTAAGGAGTTAACGATTTAAGGAATTTTTGTCTTTTAGCATTCCATACCCTTTTCATAACTTTGCAAAAAACTGCAAAAGTAAACCCCTAACGGCTTTTTGCAGGTATAGTATAAACTAACTCAAAACGACAAAGTTATGAACAATTATCAATTAGAAAGTACGGCAGAAAGAAAAGCCAGAAGAAACAAAGACATTAAAACAATGTTCCAACACCTAACCATCCAACAAAACATGCCATTCATGGAAGCATACGAAGTGGTTGGATACCATTTTTACCTCTCAGCAGGACAAATTCGGGATATTTTAGCAGGCAGAAAGTAAAAGTGCGGAAAACCCGCACAATTTATCGCCGGAAAACCCGTACCTTTGCACTCGCTTAAGTTAAGGCTCGTGTGAGTCGCTGCGGTCGCGTTCGGCAATTAGTCGCAATGGTCCATACCACTCTGTTTAATGGACGGGCTCCTAATGCCTCCGCTCTCCCGACGAACTATCGCTCACGCTAGCAGTTCGTCAGGAACCCAATAGTATTATTAAAACACTCCGCCTTGCTCTACGCTCTTCGGTCGGACTATCGTTACACTAGCAGTCCTC
>JAZOSF010000145.1:0-20968 GCA_045657025.1 Lachnospiraceae bacterium
TTTGGTGTTGCTTTTACAGCAAAAAACTCCTTATACCCCGGATTCCAGGAAAAAGCTTCTTTTAATTTGTGCGCATTTTCACGAATGCCTTTTTCATCATAAATATGAAATGGGGTCGGATATGTTTTAACGATTTCTTCAATCATTTCTTTTGTAACAAATGCTTTTTTGTTCATAATATGCTCCTCGTTTATATGTTCTCAATTTGCCAATCAATAGGCTCTATACCATGTTGTTTTAAGAACTCATTTGTTTTACTAAATGGTTTGCTGCCGAAAAATCCTCTGTAAGAAGATAATGGGCTTGGATGCGGTGCTTCCAAAATCAGATGCTTTGGATTATTTAGCATTGCTTTCTTCATTTGAGCCGGTTTTCCCCACAAAACAAACACAATAGGTCTGTCCTGCTCATTTAAAATACGGATAGCAGCATCTGTAAACTCTTCCCAGCCAATACCACGATGTGAATTTGCCTGATGTGCACGTACGGTGAGTACCGTATTGAGCAGTAAAACGCCCTGCTTGGCCCACTTAACCAAATAACCGTTGTTTGGAATATAGCAACCCAAATCATCCTGTAATTCTTTATAAATATTTACTAAAGACGGCGGAATTTCCACGCCCGGTTTTACACTAAAACAAAGGCCATGTGCCTGTCCCACATTATGGTATGGGTCCTGACCAAAAACAACAACTTTAACATCTTTTAGCGGTGTTAAATGAAAGGCATTAAACAAATCTTCTGCATCCGGAAAAACTTGTGTTGTTTGGTATTCTTTTATTACCGTCTGGTGTAATTTTTTATAGTATTCCTTTTGAAACTCCTCTCGAATGGCAGGAAGCCAATCATTTGAAATAGGTGGCATAACACATTACAGACGTACGGATACGCCTTTCTCCTTTAAGTATTTTTTAAGTTCATTGATTTCCAGCTCCTTATAATGAAATAAGGATGCTGCAAGTGCTGCTTCTGCACCACCTTCTGTCAAAGCTTCATAAAAATGTTCTTTGGTACCGGCACCACCACTGGCAATAACCGGAATCTTAACCACATCAGAAACAGCTTTTGTAAGCTCTAAGTCATAACCGGCTTTTGTACCATCGGCATCCATGCTTGTTAGCAAAATTTCACCTGCTCCCAATTGTTCTGCTTTCATTGCCCACTCTATGGCATCAATGCCCATATCAATGCGACCACCATTTTTAAAAATATGAAAATCACCTTGTGGTGTGCGCTTTGCGTCAATTGCAACAACCACGCATTGTGAGCCAAACTTATCTGCCGCTTCGCTAATTAATTGCGGATTCATAATAGCTGCACTATTTACTGCTATTTTATCTGCACCTTCGCGCAAAATCATCTTAAAATCATCGATCGTACGGATACCGCCGCCAACTGTAAACGGTATAAATACGGTTTCTGCCACACGACGAACCATGTCTAATTTAATTGCCCTGGCATCACTGGAAGCTGTAATATCCAAAAAAACAAGTTCGTCCGCCCCGGCTTCTCCATATGCTCTTCCAACTTCAATCGGGTCGCCTGCATCTCTTAAATTTATAAAATTAGTGCCCTTGACTACACGTCCATTATGTACATCCAGGCAAGGAATAATTCGTTTGGTATGCATTTTCTTCTCCTAATACTACAATGCTACAAAATTTCTCAAAATCTTCAGTCCCACATCTGCGCTTTTTTCCGGATGGAACTGGCAGGCAAAAATATTGTCTCGCTCTACTGCAGCATGAATATGTACACCATACTCTGTAGTTGCTGCTACATCCTTCTCATCTTCCGCTTGCAAGTAATAAGAATGTACAAAATACACGTACTCACCACCGTTAAAATCTTTAAACAAACGACTTTCTTTTGGGAATTGCAGGTCATTCCAGCCTATATGTGGTACTTTTAAGCCACTTTCTTCCGGAATACGAACAATCTTTCCCTTTAAAAGGCCAAGGCCTTCTACACCTGGGGTTTCTTCACTGCTTTCAAACATCAATTGCAAACCGAGACAAATTCCTAAAAAGGGAGTCCCTTTTGCTACAATCTGGTGAATTACATCTACCAAACCATATTGGCGCAATTTATCCATAGCATTACCAAAAGCTCCTACACCAGGCAAAATAACCTTGTCTGCTGAAAGCAATAATTCTTTATCACGCGTTAAAACTGCCTCTTCACCCAAAAACTGCAGTGCTTTTTCTACACTTTTTACGTTACCGGCATCATAATCAATAATTGCAATCATTTATTTATCCTCAAACAATTCTACTGCATGCATCGGAACACTGACACTTCTTTCTGCCATTTCCTCTGTTAATTGATAAAGACTCTTGTGTACTCTGTAACAAACAGCCTTTTGATTAAAATATGCCATCTTTTCAAATGGAAAACGGATTACGCTCGGAAATTGCAAACCACATCCAAGTTCTAAAAGACACACCTTTCTATTCATGGTGCCTTGGAGCCACTTCATATAGATGTTCCACTTGTCCAAGTATCCTTCTTCTTTATATCCCGGTGCATAAATATCGTTAAAAGTCACAATTTCACCGGCATCATCTTTTACAAATGAAATTTCTTCCAAAGAAATCTGCCCATGCAAATACCGGTCTACAGATTGTAAAAATTCACTGTAATCAGCACTCTCAGTTAGGGATTCGTCACACATAACCTCATCTGTGCCGCAAGGCATTACAAAACGAGCATCTTTAACCAACGGTGCAAAATAACGATTTGTTGTAGTTGCAACAACAAAATAATTCTTCCCTTCTAATAATCCAAACAATTTATGATATGCTTGCTTCAAACTATCATCTGTCCATCTATAATAAAAGTATGGCAATAACCATTGATATTCCGGATGCGTTTTCAAATCATTCAATACTCTTTGATAAGGCTCTTTTTGTTGTGCATCTAATGATATATTCCACTCTTCACCCAAGCCAACTACTACAAGTTCTGCTTCATCTATGCTCTTTTTGATTTCATCTATATAATGTATCTGCATTTTTATCTCCAAAAAGAAAATTATAAATGCATTTTATCAAAAATCGCACTTTTATTCAATAGTATATAAATGCAATTCATAAAAAACAGACGAAGCGGAGACTTTTGTCCACACTTCGCCCGAAAAAAACATCATATCTTTTTTTGTATTACTTACGTAATTCTGCGCCAATCTGTTCTAAACCATTTAAGATTTTCTTCATAGCACCGGAAATATCTGCTTCTTCCAAGTTTCTATCTTTAGCACGGAAAGAAATAGAGTAAGCAACAGACTTAAATCCTTCTTTAATCTGACTACCTTCGTATACATCAAACAAGTTTACGCTCTCTAAAATCTTACCACCACGCTGTGTAATAACTTTTTCAATATCGCCAACCAATATTGTCTTTGGTACGGTCATAGAAATATCTCTTGTTACAGCAGGGAACTTGGAAACGCCTTCATATTTGTGATCGAAACTTGCTCTCTCCACAATATAAGGCATATCGATAACAGCTACATAAGCCTTCGTTGCTAAATCGTAATTATCACAAACGATAGGATGTACTTCACCAAGGTAACCAATCTTTACACCATCGTACATCATATCAGCCTGACGACCTGGATGTAAGAAAGTCTTCTTATTCTTTGGATCGTATTCTACCTTCTTGTTCAAACCAATACTTGCAAGGAACTGTTCCACTACGCCCTTCATAGTGAAGAAATCACCATCGCCGTAGAAACCGAGTGTGAACTGCATTCTTTCATCTGGGAGCTCTGTCATTGGAAGCTGCTTTGGAAGATATATGTTTGCAAGTTCGTATAATTTAACGTCTTTATTACGTCTGTTGTAGTTCGTTGCAAGGCTTGTAAGCATACCATTTAAGGAAATCGTTCTCATAACAGAGAAGTCTTCACCTAATGGGTTGGAAATAGTTACTGTGTTACGAAGTTCGCTGTCTGAAGGAATTAATAACTTATCAAATACCTTTGGACTTTCGAAACTGTAGCACATGCCCTGAGAAAAACCATTTGCTTCTGCAATTTCTCTAGCCTTTGCTTCAACAATCAGCTTAAATGGAAGCTTACCTGCTGTAGATTCGCCGCCCGGTAAGGAAGTAGGAATCTTGTCGTAACCATAGAAACGAGCCACTTCTTCTGCAAGGTCTGCCACCCCCAAAACGTCCTGTCTGAAAGAAGGAACGGTTAACGTATTTGTAGTTGCATCGTATTCGATTTCAGCCATCTTAAAGATTTCAAGCATTTCTTCATCAGAAATGTCAGTACCCAATAATGCATTGATACGGTTTGGCTCAAATGGAAGAACTACTAGTGATTTGAACTCTGTCTTAACATCAATCATACCGCCTACAACATCGCCATAACCAAGCTCCTGAATCAACTGGCAAGCACGATTAATTGCAGCTTCTGCATTTCTAGGGTCTAAGCCCTTTTCAAACTTGCCGGAAGCATCTGTACGAAGGCCAACACGCTTTGCACTCTTACGAATATTTACCCCCTGGAAAGTAGCAGCTTCAAAAAGAACAGTCTTTACGTCATCTGTAATCATGGAATTTTCACCGCCCATGATACCTGCAATACCAACTGCTTTTTCCGCATCGCAAATCACTAACACTTCGCTATCAAGCTTTCTTCCCTGTCCATCTAATGTCACGAAAGTATCACCGTCTTTTGCACGCTTAACAACAATCTTGTGCCCTTCAATAGTATCTAAGTCAAATGCATGCATTGGCTGACCGTACTCTTCCATTACGTAGTTTGTAATGTCAACTAAATTATTAATCGGACGGATACCGCTCTTAGCAAGTCTTCTCTGCATCCATTCCGGGCTAGGACCAATTTTAATATTGGTACAAACTCTAGCGCAATATCTGGAACAAAGATCCTGATCTAAAACTTCTACAGAAACATAATCTTCTACCTTTTCGTCATTTTCCTTCACTTCAACTACCGGTGGAACAAAAGGCTTACGGAAAGTAGCTGCTGCTTCTCTTGCAATGCCAAGAACGCTGTAACAATCTACACGGTTAGAGGTTATTTCATATTCAAACACAGTATCGCGAAGACCAAGTAATTCTACTGCGTCAATACCAACTTCTGTATCTGCAGGTAAAATATAAATACCATTTTCAGGTGCGGCAGGATACATTTCTCTGTTAGATCCAAGTTCTTCGATAGAGCACATCATACCATTACTTGGAACACCACGAAGCTTGCCCGCCTTAATCTTGATACCATCTTCCGGTAACGGACCGCCGTCGTGACCACCTGCAACTTTACCGCCATCTAAAACAACTGGAACTTTGTCACCTTCTTTTACGTTTGGTGCACCGGTAACAATCTGAATTACTTCAGCGCCGATATTTACCTGACATACAATCAATTTATCCGCATCAGGATGTCTTTCAATTTTTAAAATTTCACCAACAACGATTTTATCTAAATTTTTGTCTAATTTTTCAAAGCCTTCTACCTTTGTGCCGGACAAGGTCATTGCATCGCAATATTCCTGGTCTGTGCATTCCAATTCCGGAACATAGGCTTTAATCCATGATAATGCTGTATTCATAATTATTCCTTCCTCCTAGAACTGCTTCAAGAAACGTTCATCATTTTCATAAAGAAGTCTCATGTCGTCAATTTCATATTTAAGTAATGTAATACGCTCTAAGCCTACACCAAATGCGAAACCGGAATATTCATTAGGGTCAATGCCGCTCATCTCTAATACGTGTGGATGAACCATACCGCAACCTAAAATTTCAATCCAGCCACTGCCTTTACAGAAGCGACAACCTTTACCACCGCATTTAAAGCAAGAAACATCCACTTCTGCACTTGGTTCTGTAAATGGGAAGTGGTGAGGTCTGAATTTAACCTTTGTGTCTTCGCCAAACAACTCCTTTGCAAATACTGCCAAAGTACCCTTTAAGTCAGCAAATGTAATATTTTTGTCAATTACAAGTCCTTCAATCTGATGGAAAGATGGGCTATGTGTTGCGTCTACTTCGTCAGAACGGAATACTCTGCCGGGAGCAATCATTCTAATAGGCAATTTGCCTTTTTCCATTTCATGAACCTGTGTACTGGATGTCTGAGTACGCAGCAAAATATCACCTGTAATATAGAATGTATCCTGTTCGTCCTTTGCAGGGTGATCTGCCGGAATATTTAATGCTTCAAAGTTATAATAATCTTTTTCAACTTCAGGACCCTCTACTACTTCATAACCCAAGCCGATAAAAATATTCTCAACTTCTTCTAGCACAGTAGTATTTGGATGTCTGTGACCTCTAGGAAGCTTCTTTGCAGGTAAAGTCACGTCGATTTCTTCTGCCAACAAACGTGCTTCTAATGCTGCCTGCTCCAATTTTTTCTTAGCATCTTCCAAAACTGTCTCGATTTCCACACGAACGTCATTTACCATCTGACCAACCTTAGGTCTGTCCTCAGGTGCAACATCTTTCATGGATTTTAAAACGGCTGTAAGTTCACCCTTTTTACCAAGAACATTTACTCTTACATCGTTTAACTTGTCCAGGCTATCACTGGCTTCAATGCTTTCCAGTGCATTTTTCTTGATTTCTTCAAGCTTTGCTTTCATTTTCATACTCCTTTTCATAAATAAAAAATCCCTAGTAGACATAGTCTACTAGGGACGATAAATTACCGTGGTACCACCCATATTCCTGCTATAGCAGGCTCTTTAAACGACGTAACGTGTCGGACACGCCCTGACCTACTATAAGTTCAATCAGGAAGCTCCGGTGGGAAATTCATGTATTACCGTAACCTGAGTGGGCTTACAGCCGACGACCCGCTCTCTCTGTAGGAATTGCAGTACACTACTGGCACCTTCATAGCCTTTATAATTTTCAACTATAATTCATATTATTACTTTTAAGATAAACTGTCAATAATTTTATCAAGCTTTTTTATTTATATATGCTGATGTATCAAATTGTTCGATTATTTATGCTTCTACAATTAAGTATCGTCCGTCTCCGATTACGAACACTTCGGCAGCTTCTAAGATATCATCCTCAGTCATACCGTCTGTATCGATGCCTTCTTCTTCAAAAAACTCCCATACTTCTTTTACAGAATTTACAATCACTGCCATACTATCAACCAAAAAATCTTCAGCTTCTTCATAAGTACTTATTACTGTTTTGGAAAACAACTGCTCTTGATTGTCCAAAAAACACTGTAATACAGCTTCGTCAAATTCATGCATAATTAACTATCTCCTTTAAAATACTAATACAAAATATTAAAGCACCTGTGATAATATGTCTAACGGATTCTCAACAATCACATCTGCCTTATACTTTTCTAATTCTTCTCTGTCACGGAAACCCCATAGTACGCCAATGGTCCACGCGCCGGCATTTTTGCCGGTCAACATATCGGTACTGGTGTCACCCACATATGCAATATCTTGCACATCTACACCCAACTTCTCTGTCATATAAAACACTCCCGTGGGATTTGGTTTTTTAGGACGAGTATCCTCTTGGCCTAAAATCTCATCGAAATAATCTTTGCCAAATAATGTTTCTACCACATCCAAAGTCCGGCTATGCGGCTTGTTTGAAAAAACAGCTATTTTAATTCCGGCCTGCTTTAAATTATTCAAAAGTTCCACGATGCCATCGTAAGGCTTTACATGATACATACAATGTTCTTTAAAAAATAATTGATACTGCAAGAATGCCTTATCAAAATGCGTCCCTTCCACGTCACCCGAATATGCCAAACAACGCTTAATCAAAGTATCTGCACCATCCCCAACAAAAAACTTGTACTTTTCCAAGTCAATCGGCGGAAAACCACATGTGCCTATGGCGTAGTTTGCACAATACCAAATAGACTCTAATGAGTCTGCAAGTGTGCCATCCAAATCAAAGATGACTGCTTTCTTCATGTCATTCCCTCTCTCGTCTAAAGTATAATAAAAGATAATTGCTTCAACTCTTGATATACCCTGCCAACCGGAAGGCCTACCACATTGTTATAATCGCCCTTTATGCCCTTCACATAGCAGGCAAATTCGTTTTGAATCCCATACGCGCCTGCTTTGTCCATACAAGAATCCAAACTTACATAATAAGCAATTTCTTCTTTTGTCATAGGAAGCACTTCTACCTCGGTACATTCATAAAATGTGTGAGTCATCATCTCACCGCCTTGCTCCCATATGAAACTAACACTAGTATATACCTGATGCGTCTTGCCTTGCAAGTGGTTAAGCATGGAAATTGCGCTTTCTTTAGAATGTGGTTTTCCAAGAATCGCTCCTTCCAAAACAACAATGGTGTCCGCTCCTATTACTAAGGTTTCGTCCTTACATGCCACTTTTGCAAAAACATCTTTTGCCTTCATTTCTGACAATTCCTGTACCACTTCTGCAGGTGCCACCTTAGATATTTTTTCCTCGCAATCACTGGTAACAACGGTAAATTCCATATCTATTTGTTGCAATAATTCTTTTCTTCGAGGTGACGCACTGCCTAATATAATTTTCTTTGTACACTTCATACTGTTCAACATCCTACTCTCTTGTCTATTAGACAACCATCAATAATTCCCTAGAATTCTCAGATTGCGTGCCTCTTCTCTTAAACCTCTAAGCGCATTTTTAACTGCACTGTCTGCCAAATTCCCCTCAATATCAATGAAAAAGCGATATTCCCAACTGCGGCCTTCTAATGGTCTGGACTCAATCTTTGTCATATTTAAATTATTATAAATAAAATGTGAAAGCATATGATACAAGGAACCACTTTCATTAGGAACCTCAAAACAAATACTAATTTTGTTTGCATCTCTCTTAAAAACTTTCCGATTTGTTACAATAATAAATCTGGTACTGTTGTCTATTAAATTATTTACCCCTTTTTCCAATATCTCAAGACCATATATTTTTGCTGCCACTTCTCCGGCAATTGCCGCTTGATTGGTAAGGCCGTCTTCTTTTACCTTTTGTGCTGCAAACGCATTATTTTTCATACCAATTTGCTGCCAGCCGGTTTTACTTAAATAATTAGAGGACTGCGCCAGAGACTGCGGGTGAGAATATACTGTTTTAATATCCTCTTTCTTAGTACCCGGAACAGCCATTAAGCAGTGTTCAATCTTGATAATCTGTTCACCAACAATGTAATTCTCAAATTCTGTCAATAGGTCATATATTTCATTTACAATTCCTGCTGTAGAATTTTCAATCGGAAGTACTGCAAAATCCGCGCTGCCTTCCTCAATAGCACTCATAGCATCGCGGAAAGTATCAACATGAAAACTTTTAATATCTTTACCGAAAAACTGATTCATAGCAGCTTGTGAATATGCACCCTCTGTTCCTTGAAATACTACTCTGGCCTGCTTGATACCCAAATCTTCACATTCTACAAATGGAAGCTTGTTAACACATCCGTGCTCTGTTAAAAGCTGGTATTGCATTTTGCGGCTGATAGACATAATTTGCTCGAACAACTCCTGCACTGCATACTTATTAAACTCAGTACTTGCCATGGATTTTACTTTTTCTATTTTTTCTGCTTCACGTATTTTATCGAAAACTTTTTTACCGGTCTCGATTTTATACTCTGCAACTTCCTTGCAAACATCCACTCTCTTTTCATAGAGTTCTACAATCTGCTTGTCAATTTCATCTATGCGGTCTCTTAAAACCAATAAGTCTGTTGCCATATGTAGGTCTCCTATACCTGTTTTATCTACCTTGGATACTGTGAACAGTTTCTTCCAATACATCAAAATAATTTTCAAATGTTTTTTTGCAGCACATTGGGTCAGAAATAGTCACACCTGGACTTCGAAGTCCGGTAATTGCAAAACTCATGGCCAATCTGTGGTCATCATGAGTCTGAATAACTGCCGGTCGTAAGTTATGCGAATCATCACTTGGGTATATAATCACTCCGTCTAATTTTTCTTCCACACGCACTCCCAATGCAGTTAAATTTTCTATAATTGCTGAAATTCTATCGCTTTCTTGCATCCTAATATGTGATATGCCTTTGATACATACCGGGCCATCTGCAAAAGGTGCAATTGCCGCCAACGTAATTGCCTGATCGGAGCAAGAACACATGTCCACCTCTATTCCTTTTAACTTGCCGTTCTGTGGACCGGTCACCGTAATACCATCTATGGTATCTTCTACACTACAACCCATTTTTTCTAAGATTTTTGCAAATTCCACGTCCCCTTGTAAAGAGTCAAAATGTGTATGGGCTACAGTCACAGAAATGCCAAGCACCGCTGCCATTGCCCAAAAATATGCAGCTGCAGAAGCATCCGGTTCGATACAATAATCCAATGCCTTATACTTTTGACATGCCGGAATTACAAATTCACTCTGAGACACTTTTTCTACGCGTACACCAAACTGTGCCATCATATCAATTGTCATCTGAATGTATGACATGCCGTGGCTGCCTTGTATATGAATATGCATATCCTCTTTGGATAAGCACCCGGAAATCAAAAGTGCACTTAAAAACTGTGAACTTTTATCTATATCTACTGTAATATCATTGTTAACAATTCCATTTCCGCATATCTCCATCGGAAAATGTCCTGCTTCCTCTGTACATGTTATACAAGCGCCAATACTTGTAAGTGCTTTTAATAATGACTCCATCGGGCGCTTACGCATTTGTTCAGATGCATCTAAATAAAATCTTCCTTCACTACACCCTAATAATGCTGCTAAAAATCGTGCTGCTGTACCTGCACTCCCCACATAGATACTGGCTTCTTTTTTAGGAATCGCTCCACCAAGTCCCTTAACACAAATTTCTCGCCTAGGCTCATCTACTATTGTTTTGACTCCCAAGTCCTGCACACATTTGAGAAAATGCCTGGAATCGTCACTAAACAATGCACCCTTAAGCCTACTCTCACCCTCTGCTAACATTGCCAAAAGCAATGCACGATTTGTAATGCTTTTGGACCCTGGCACCGTAACGGTAACATGTTTATTTATAACATTTTCAATAGGTGTAATTTGTTTTTTAATCATAGCGACCTCTTAAAATATTGTTATTAAGAAAGTATACTACAATGTGCTGGACGAAACAATAATAATTTCACACAAAAAGAGACCCACTTCAAAAAAGGAGTCTCTTTTTATGCTCTATACTAAGCATTATCAAATTCACTTACCAATGCAGAAACGGTCTGCTTTGCGTCACCATAAATCATAACGGTATTGTCATTTGTAAACAGTGGATTTTCAACACCGGAGAAACCGGTACCACGTCCACGCTTCAATACAAATACCATTCTTGCTTCAAATGCATTAATAATTGGCATACCGTATAATGGTGATGTCTCATCATCCAATGCAGATGGATTAACAACATCATTTGCGCCAATTACAATTGCAACATCTACATTTGACATCTGCGGATTCATTTCTTCACCTGTCTTTAGCTGCTCGTATGCAATATTTGCTTCTGCAAGCAATACATTCATATGTCCAGGCATACGGCCTGCTACAGAATGAATAGCAAAATTAACTTCGCATCCATTCTCTTCTAATCGATCGCATAAATCTTTTACTGCATGCTGAGCCTGTGCAACCGCCATACCATAGCCCGGAATAAATACAACATTTCTTGCTGCTTCCAATATTAAGTAAGCATCCTCAACACTCATAGCCTTTGGTTCTTTTGCTTCTCCTGTTGCCTTTTTAGAAGAGCCACCACCACCAAAGCTGGAGAATAATAAACTAAACAAGGTTCTGTTCATAGCCTTACACATAATGATTGTTAAGATAAGGCCGGAAGTACCAACTAAACAACCAGACACAACCAATACAGAATTGCCAATAGCAAGACCGGCAAAAGCCGCTGCCAAACCGGAACATGCATTTAACAAGGATATAATAACCGGCATATCACCACCGCCGATAGGCCATACCATAGTGAAACCCAAAACAAGGAATGTCAGTGTAACGATTGCTACGCCAACCAAACCCAATAGAGCATTCCCATTGCTGATTGTATATAAAACTACACCTGCTAAGCCGCCAAAACATAAAATTGCATTAATCAGGTTCTTCGCAGGAAGTTTCAAATTCTTCTTGAAAACCTTACCATCTAATTTGCCCCAAGCAACCACAGAACCGGTAAAGGTAATGGCACCAATTGCAATGGTAATTGCCAACGTAGATGCTGAAAAAGGTTCGATATCATCTGCCGGAGTGGTAAGGTACTGTGATACTGCCACTAAGAAGGAAGACAAACCACCAAAACCATTAAAAAGAGCAACCAATTGAGGCATTTCTGTCATTTGAGCTTTCTTAGACCACACATAACCAATAACACTTCCTAATGCCACTGCTGCAAGAATCCAAATGTATCCTTCCAAGGAAGCTGTTAAAACATCTTTTTCTATCAAAACAGTAAGTACCGCTATTAACATACCTACTGCAGAAATTAAATTGCCTTTACCGGCTGTATCCGCTTTGCCCAGAAGCTTAATGCCTCGAATAAAAAGGACAGCAGAAACCATGTAAAAGATTGTAATAAGTGCCTGCATCATTTCTTAGGTTCCTCCTTTTTCTTAAACATACCAAGCATTCTGTTTGTAATCAAATAACCGCCCGCTACGTTTATCGTTGCAAAAACAATTGCTAAAAAGCCCAAAATCTGTGCGGCAATGCCATCTACATTTACTGCAACTGCCGTTGCTAAAATAGCGCCTACTATTGTAATACCGGAAATAGCATTGGTTCCTGACATAAGCGGAGTATGTAACTGAGAAGGCACCTTTGAAATTAATTCAACGCCCAAAAAACCGGCTATAACAAATACAAAAACTAAAAGCATAATTTCTCCTACTGCCATAATGAAATCCTCCTATTTAAATCTCTCATGCACAATTTGACCGCCCTGTGTCAAAAGACATCCCTGCATAATTTCGTCCTCTGTATTTACCAGTAATTCTTTCTGTTCCTTGTTGTAAAAATGAGTAAGGAATGCAGTAATATTACCGGAAAACATCCTGGATGCATCATATGGAACCTGTCTTTCCAACATATCACCTGACAAAATAATAACACCATTGTCTGTAATAACTGTTTCGCCAAGTTTAGACCCTTCTACATTACCACCGCCGGCAACTGCCATATCTACAACAATACTTCCCGGCATCATTCTGTCTAACATTTCTTTGGTAATCAGTCTTGGGGCTTTTCTGCCGAAAACTTTGGCTGTTGTAACAACAACATTACTTCGTTCGCATACCTTTGCCTGTGCTTCCTGTTGTTTTGCAATCTGCTCCGGTGTTAATTCCTTGGCATATCCCTGTTCAGTCTGGCCCATTTCCCCTAAATCTATTTTTACAAAGTTTGCTCCAAGAGATTTCACTTGTTCTTCTACTACCGGTCTTGTATCAAAAGCATCTACTCTTGCACCTAATCTCTTTGCTGTCGCAATTGCCTGCAAACCTGCCACGCCAACACCCAAAACAAATACTCTCGCAGGTGAAATAGTACCTGCAGGTGTCATCATCATCGGTAATATCTTAGGAAGACGAGCTGCTGCATTTAATACTGCAACATAACCGGCCAAAGAAGTCTGTGATGACTGCACATCCATCTTCTGCGCGAGGGTTGTTCTTGGAATCATTTCCAAAGATACTAACTGAATTCCCTGTTCAGCAACTTCCTTCATCAATTCCTTCTCATGAAAAGGATCAAAATAACTGATATGTAAAGTATCTTTCTTCAATCCCTTTGTACTTTCCGGTTTCATGATTCGAACAATAATTTCACTGTCCTCATATGCATCCTCTTCATTTTTGACAATCTTGGCACCGGATGCTATATAAGCATCATCAGTAAATCCGCTCCTTAATCCGGCTCCTGAAACAACCGAAAACTCATAACCCATAGCGGTGAGTTTTTTGATGTCATCCGGAATCAAAGAAACTCTTGTTTCTAATTGGTCTTTTTCTTTACAAACCAATATTTTTTTCATACTTTCCTCCATTTCTGCCGTGAAAGCAGTAAAAATTTACTCATTTAGCCATTCACAGTTTATTTTCACAATAATATTAAAATACCACAATATATGCTAATCTTCAATATACAAATGCGTATACGCAAAAACGCCAAAGCCCCAACCGGTTTTTTCACCATTTCTGATCCAATCTGCATAAGCACGTCGCAAAGAAGTATTTTGCGGCAGATGGTCTACATTCCCATCATACTTAGCCGTAAAAAGTCTCCACACCTGACTATAGTCGTCGTATTCGCCCTGCTCAATTATATCGTAATCGGCCATAAAACTATATAAATTAGACTGTTCGGAAAGAACCTCTTTATTACGCGGAAACAAAAGCCATGATTTGCAGACAAAAACAATGGGATTATCTCCAAATTTATCCTTGAAAAATTCACTTGCCTGGCTATATGCTTCCAATACACTTTCTCTATCAAGCTTAGCTCCGGTACGCGGTATATGTACATTTAGTACTGGATTGTCAACATCTAAAGAAACACCTTTCTTTTCGTACTTTCTTCCAAATGGATCAAGTTCAAATTCCAGTTTGCCAAAACGAAACCGCTCCATCATGAAAAATCGGTCGTACCAATCCTGTGAAACAACACCCCAAACACCATGTATTTCATTACACTCTATTATCTTCCATTTCAAATCATACATGGTATTATACCAGAATACCTCATCATAACCTGCTTCCAAATAATACTGTAATAGTTTTTTGGATAAACAAATAACTAATATCGTATTTCCTACATATTCTTGAATTTTGGCTTCGGAAAATACTTCTTTTATGCCTTCACGTATCTTTCCGAAATCACACTTCATATTATTTTCATAACATCGTATTAGTTCAAGAAATTTTTGATATGCTCTTTTATTATTTACTATTTTCTCAAAGGCATTTACCAATGCAAGACGGGCTTCTTTCGGATAATCAAATCTTTCCAAAAAACCTTTCAAATATATCTGATACATAAAATTTCCTTTTGTGTTTTTCATTTTCTTGGTACTCTGATACTAACACTAGCATAACCCAAAAAATATTTATATGCAATCGAAAAAGAGCAAAAAAAACCACTTAAATCACCTCATTTAAGAAGCAATTTAAGTGGTTCTGAACGTTAAATTAAATTATAAACCAGCCTGAGCTGCAACTTCTGCTGCAAAGTCATCAACTTTCTTTTCAATACCTTCGCCTGTTTCAAAACGAACGAATCTCTTGATAGAAAGGTTTGCACCATTTGCTTTAGCAACTTCTGCTACATACTGAGCAACGCTCTGCTTACCATCTTCAGCCTTTACATAAACCTGGTCAACTAAGCAGATTTCTTTAAGCTGCTTGTTTAAACGACCCATAACAGCGCCTGTAATAACCTTTTCCGGTTTGCCAGCCATCTTAGGATCAGCTTCGATCTGAGCCTTGATGATTTCGATTTCGTGTGCTTTGTATTCTTCAGAAACTTCATCTGCTGTTACATACTTTGGAGATAAAGCAGCAACCTGCATAGCGATGTTTGTCATAGCTTCCTTAACTGCGTCGTTCACAACGTCTGTTGTAGCTTCTACGATAACACCAATTCTACCGCCACCGTGTACGTAAGATACTACACAACCATTTTCAGCAACAACTTTTTCAAATCTTCTGATAGATAATTTTTCACCAATACGAGCAACCTTAGCGATTAATGCTTCGCTAACTGTCATAGTGGTATCTTCATTCCAAGCCTCTGCCATAAATGCATCCATATCAGCTGCATCAGATGCAATTGCCTGATTTGCAACGCCTGCTACAAAGCTTCTAAACTCTTCATTCTTTGCTACGAAGTCTGTTTCAGAGTTTACTTCTACAACTGCTGCTGTCTTGTCGCCAGCAACAACTACTGCACATAAACCTTCTGCTGCAATACGGCCAGCCTTCTTTTCAGCCTTAGCCTGACCATTTTTTCTTAAGAACTCAACAGCTGCATCCATATCGCCGTTTGTTTCAGCTAATGCTTTCTTGCAGTCCATCATACCTGCGCCTGTAAGTTCACGCAATTCTTTAACCATACCTGCTGTAATAGCCATGATTTAACCCTCCGAATTTTTAATAAAACCTATTAAACAATATTCTTATTCTTCAACTGCTACTTCTTCAATATCAGTTGCTTCTGCTTCTACATCAGCTTCTGTGTAAACAGCTTCGCCCTGGTTAGCCTCGATAACAGCGTCTGCCATCTTAGAAACGATTAACTTAACTGCTCTGATAGCGTCATCGTTACCTGGGATAATGTGGTCTAATTCTTCTGGATCACAGTTAGTATCGCCGATACCGATTAACTTGATGCCTAAAGAATGAGCTTCCTGAATACAAATTCTTTCCTTCTTAGGGTCAACAACAAAGATAGCATCTGGAATTCTGTCCATGTTCTTGATACCGCCAAGGTTCTTTTCTAATTTTTCCCATTCTTTCTTTAATGCAATAACTTCCTTCTTTGGTAATACATCGAAAGTACCATCTTCAGCCATTGTTTCAATTGCTTTCAATCTTGCAATACGGCTCTGGATTGTCTTGAAGTTTGTAAGCATACCGCCTAACCATCTTTCGTTTACGTAGAACATACCGCAACGTTCAGCTTCTGTCTTAACAGCGTCCTGAGCCTGCTTCTTTGTACCAACAAAAAGAATTGTGCCGCCTTCTGCAGCAATGTCAGCGATTGCCTTGTAAGCTTCATCAACTTTGCCTACAGATTTCTGTAAGTCGATGATGTGGATACCATTTCTCTCTGTGAAGATGTATGGAGCCATCTTAGGGTTCCATCTTCTTGTCTGATGTCCAAAATGAACACCTGCTTCTAATAACTGTTTCATTGAAATAACGCTCATAATTTACCTCCATTTGGTTTAACTTCCGTCATATCTTTTCCGCCACACAAGCGTCTATGTGGTTAACTCTCTCACCCTATGTTTTACACATCACCAGTAAGAAATCGATATGCGTGATTTTTTGCAACATTCGAATAATAACACAAAAACACCCATTTTGCAATAGGTGTTTTGCATTTTTATATGTTATTTCCAAAAAAATTATACTATTTGTAGCTTGTCTGTTTTTTCAGTTCTTTTACTTCATCAAATACTACGTCATTCAATACTTTGATATAGGTACCTTTCATACCGGAAGAACGTGACTCAATAACGCCGGCACTTTCAAATTTGCGAAGTGCATTTACAATAACAGAACGTGTTATTCCAACGCGGTCTGCAATCTTACTTGCAACCAAAATACCTTCCATGCCGTTAAGTTCATCAAATATATGAACAATTGCTTCCATCTCAGAGAAAGAAAGTGTATTGATTGCAGATTTTACTACATTTACCTTACGCTGCTCTTCTGCACTTTCTTCGTTCACTGCACGAAGCATCTCAAGACCTACTACTGTAGATCCGTATTCACAAAGAATAATATCATCGATATCATACTGATCACCATTTTTGTAAATAAACAGTGTACCTAATCTTTCGCCTGCGATTTCGATAGGAGAAATAATAGCCTGGAACTTGCGAATATTTTCACTTTCAAATCCCAAAGTAATAAGATTTACATTCTCTTTTGTAGACAAAACACCAAGAAAACGTTCATTTAACATATTATCAATAAAACCGCCAACGCTCTCATCAATCAGTTCATGAATGCAGTCAACTTCTTCCGCATATCCGATTCCGAGAACCTTTCCCTTCTTACTGATAACCAATACATTGGAAGCCATGATTTCTTTCATGACTTTACAAATGTCATTAAATACAACTTTGCTGGAATTGTTGTTGTGTAACAACTTGCCGATTTTCCTCGTTTTGTCTAATAGTTGAACGCTGCTCATATGCTCCTCCTAATCACATCAAAAAAAGAAACACTTTTCATCATTTATAGCTAGTATAGCACGACAATTTACTAATTGCAACGCAAATTCTTTAAATTTTCCGACTTTTTATAACATTTTGCCATTATTGTTTCGAAGGTTTCTGCCAAACCATATAGTCACAATCCGGATTATTGCTACATCCGTAGTAACGACGACCTTTTTTAGTCTTGCGAACAAGGATATCACTGCCGCATTTTGGACACTTCACATCCAGTTTCTCAAAATATGGCTTAGTATTTTTGCATTCCGGAAATCCCGGACAAGCCAAGAACTTACCATGAGGGCCATACTTATATACCATCATTCGTCCGCAGTTTTCGCACTCCACATCAGACACTTCGTCGCTAATTTTTACTTTAGCAAGTTCTTTTTCTGCATTAACAACTGCTTTATTCAAATCCGGATAAAAATTCTTAAGAATATTCTTCCAGTTTACATTGCCCTCTTCTACTTGGTCCAAAAGGCCTTCCATCATAGCAGTAAAGTTTACGTCTACAATAGTTGGGAAGGACTCTTTCATCAGATTATTTACTACTTCGCCAAGTTCTGTTACGTAGAGATTTTTGTTCTCCTTAATAACATAGCGACGAGCTAAAATCAAAGTGATAGTCGGTGCATAGGTACTAGGTCTGCCTATTCCGAGTTCTTCTAAGGCACGAACAAGACTGGCTTCTGTGTAATGTGCAGGTGGTTGTGTAAAATGTTGCTCGCCTTGTATTTCTTTTATTTCTACAGGGGTTCCCTCTTCCACTTCGCTCTTTAATGCCACGCCTTCTTCTCTCATGTCATCGGAGCTGTAAACTGCCATAAAACCATCAAACAACTGTCTGGATGCTGCTACATTAAATACATGTCTGCCTGCACCTATTTGGATGGAAGTAGTTTCATATCTTGCTGATGCCATCGTTGCTGCAACAAATCGCTTCCATATGAGCTGGTATAATCTAAACAAATCTCTGGAAATCAAATCCTTTAAGTTTGCCGGAATGCGGCTCACCTCTGTAGGGCGAATTGCTTCGTGAGCATCCTGAACTTTTTTACCTTTTTTATTGTCAGAGTTGCTTACATTTCCCACATATCCCATACCATACGTATTAGAAATAAAGCTTCTTGACTGAGCTAATGCTTCGTCAGAAATACGTGTGGAATCGGTACGAAGATACGTAATCAATGCAACGGTACCCTGTCCCTTAATTTCTACACCTTCATATAACTGCTGTGCTAAGCGCATAGTTTTATGTGTTGAAAAATTCAGCACCTTACTAGCTTCCTGCTGCAAAGTGGATGTGGTGAAAGCTAACGGTGCCTTGCGCACACGTTCTCCTTTTTTCACTTGTTTAACCATGAAATCACAGTTGTCAAGCTCTGCCTTAATTGCAGCTACCTGCTCGCCGGTTTTCAAATCAACCTTACCGGTTTCATCACCATAATACTTTGCCTTTACAGCCTTTTTCTCGCCCTCAAACACTACATCTGCATCCAATGACCAATATTCTTCTGCAACAAAGTTTTGGATTTGCTCTTCTCTGTCACAAATAATACGAAGGGCAACAGACTGCACACGACCTGCACTCAAGCCTCTTTTTACTTTTGCCCACAAAACCGGAGATATACGATATCCAACCATACGGTCAAGACATCTTCTTGCCTGCTGTGCGTCTACACGGTCCATATCAATTTCTCGTGCATTTTTCAAAGATTCCTTTACTGCATTCTTGGTAATTTCATTGAAAGTAATACGATATACCTTTTTACCATCCAGCTTCAAAGCACTCATCAAATGCCAACTAATAGCCTCTCCCTCACGGTCAGGGTCAGTTGCAAGATATATTTTTTCTGCCTTTTTCACTTCTTTACGAAGGGCAGCTAATAAATCGCCCTTACCACGAATGGTAATATAGTGCGGCTCATAATCATTTTCCACTTCGATTCCCATACTACTCTTTGGTAAATCTCTCACATGGCCATTACTTGCCACAACTTCATAATTGGAACCCAAAAACTTTTTTATAGTATTTACTTTTGCAGGGGATTCCACGATTACTAAATACTTTGCCATTACTTTTCCTCTTTTATATCAATCACAAAATGAAAAAATCATTTTTAAAATCTACCAAACTATACAACAAAAAATTTTTTAATGCAACCAATTTTTTTGACTTCATTAAAATTCAACGAATAGAAAAACAATTTTTGTTAGATTTGCACAAATCCAAAAGTTCCAAATCCAAAAGTCCTTCCATAAGCTCCTGAAAGCTTCCTTGATTACCCCGTTTCAACCATTTTTCGTAGATTTTTTCTGCTTGCATCGGCTCCGAAGCATCTTCCCAAAGCACCTTTAATATGCTTTTCATATGATTTGTTATATCGGTCCTGTTCTCCATAACATTATATTTCCGAGAGCCATCTTTATTCGTACACGCCTGTAAATTATAAGAGTGTTGTAAAATTTCAAGCAATTGTTCTTCATCAACAATCACCGTTGCTCCCTGTTTTATCAATTCGTGACACCCAAGGCTCAAGTCATCTGTAATACGCCCGGGAATAATTCCCACTTCCCTACCTTGTTCCAAGGCCATATCCACTGTAATGAGGGTACCGCTTTTTTTTCGCGCTTCAATCACCAAAATCACATTTGACAATCCGCTGATGATTCGATTTCTTGGTGGAAAATTTGCAGAGACCGGCGGGGTTCCCGGGGCATAAGTAGAAATCACTCCTCCTCTTTCTGGAATTTTGGTATATAACTCTATCAGCTCTTCAGGATAGCAAATATCCACTCCGCTACCCAACACCGCAAAAGTACTTCCACCCGCTTTAATGCAAGCGGACTGACTGACCGAATCAATCCCTCGCGCCATCCCGCTAATAACCTGAACATCATATGCCGCCAACTTTTCTGCAAATCTTACCGCTACTCTTTTCCCATATTCTGAGCAGGCCCTTGCACCAATTAGTGCAACAGAAGGCTTTTGTTCTAAAGGAAGTTTACCTTTTACAAAAAGTCCGTACGG
>JAZOSF010000146.1:0-4837 GCA_045657025.1 Lachnospiraceae bacterium
TTGTCATACCGATGCAGTGGGTGGATTTGCCCACGAGGTAAAGGATTATGAATTAGAAGTGATTTTTCCGGAGGCTCTTATGGTGAAGATTCCAAAGGAAAAGAGAGATGCCATCGTGGCTGTATTAAAGCAAGATCCGAGACCATCATATCATAATGACCCTACTCGTAAATACGGAGTGAATTTCGCCGGATTTGATGTGAGGTTTGTAGTGGACGACAAGGTTTTGACTGTGGTAGAAGTTATTTGATATTAGCATAGTTTGGATGGGAATGTGAAGATGATAGCAGCATTTGTGATTTGGTGTGCATGTGGACTTCTTTTTGTTGGTATGGGCGTGTACGATTATGGTGCTAAAACTACAAAACCTTTTGGCTTTTGGGCTAATGCAGAGGTGGCCGAAATAAAGAATGTGCAGGCTTATAATAAGGCTCTTGGTAAATTGTTTATTGTTTTTGGTATTGTATTTATTTTGCTGGGACTTCCGCTTTTGGCAGGTCAGAATTCACCATGGATTATTTTTAGCGTGGTGGGAGTAATGATACTTGCCATTGTTTCCATGGCAGTGTATACTGTTGGTATTGAGTCAAAATATAGAAAATAGTTTAAAACAAAATGCTTAGAGGTGAATTATGAATCAAAAAGACAATTTTAAATTATCAACCTTTTTAATCAAAGTGCTTCAAGGTGCGTTGATTGGGCTTGGCGCAGTACTTCCGGGTATTTCCGGCGGTGTACTTTGTGTTATTTTTGGTATTTATAAGACCATTATGGAATTTTTGGCGGATCCTTTCCGCAAGTTAAAAAGTCATTTCCCTAAATTGCTTCCAATCGGTATCGGTGGTGTGATTGGTTTTTTGGGAATTGCAAATGTGCTTTCTTTCCTTTTGGATAAATATCCGGCACCATCTGTTTGTGTATTTATCGGTTTGATTACCGGTATGTTGCCATCTCTTTTTAAAGAAGCAGGTGAACAGGGACGCAGCAAAGCTTCTTACATATCTATGGGAGTGGCAATGGTACTTGTATTTGCATTGTTAATCAGCTTACAGGTATTTTCTGTGCAGATTGCACCAAACTTTGTGTGGTACCTTTTCTGTGGCTTCTGCCTGGCACTCAGCGTAATTGCACCGGGTATGAGTTTCTCTACATTGCTTATGCCTTTAGGGTTATATGAACCATTTGTTGCAGGTATTGGACATATGGACTTTGCAGTGTTGGTTCCGGGTGGTATCGGTGCTCTTGCTACCGTGATTTTATTTGCTAAGACTGTAGATGCATTGTTTAAAAAGCACTACTCCGTATCATTCCATGCAATTGTAGGTGTAGTAATTGCCGCAACTGTTATGATAGTTCCGCTCGAAAGCTTCATGGCATCTGCAACCAGTTGCGTAGTGAACATCATTTGTATTGCGATAGGTGTTGTAGCAGCATTATTTTTGGATAAATTCAACCAGAAGTTTGCAGCCTAATCTACATACTGCTTATAAAAATTTGACAAGTTTTCTTTGGTAATTGCAGCTATGCCTTCTTTGGCATAAGCAGTAAAACAAGCATTCATAAAAGCCTGAATCTGTGGGTGAACAAATCGTCCATAGGTTTGGGCTTTAAAATATGTTAAAGGGCAATCTAAAGTGTATTTAGTACCTTTATAAACCTTGCTGGCAGCAATCATATCGCAAATCATTTCACAGGCGTACTTATAAGGGATAATACAGCCATGGCCGCCTGTTACATAGGCATCAATCCAATATTCCCAATGGTGCTTGTTGCGACCTTTGTGATGCATCCAGGCTTTGCTGTAACCGTTAATTTCACGGCTTACGGCAAGCGGGGAACGGTGACCGTTATAATATTTTACACTTTCAAAAAATTCAGAAGGAGTGAACTTGCTCATGTCGTGCAGAAGCCCTTGAACCGGAATGCCCGCATGGCAGCAGAGTATAAAAACTTCGCATTTATGATGACAAACTAAAATAAAATGTTTCCAAGCTTTTTTTAACATAATAAAACCTCGCAATACGGATTACATAAGTAGTGTAACATATTTTGAGGAAAAGAAAAACACAAACAAAAACAAAAGTTTTCAGATAATTTATAAGCAAATAGCAAAAGTGCTTGAAAATAGCAAAAAATTGGTTTATAATGATAGTACAACAAAACGAAAGGTCAGGTGATACTATGATTAATATTTTGACTAGGAATGTAGAAAAAACTGAAGCTTTAGAAAACGTTGTAAAAGATAGGCTGGAAAAATTGGATAAGTACAACCTTGAAAAGATTAATGTGACCATCAAGGCATCTTCCAAAATGCAGTCTGTAGAGCTTACTACCACTTATAATGGAAAACTCCTTCGAGTAGAAGAATATGGCAAGCATGGGGTGACTGTTTATCAGCTTCTTGGCGATGTGGTAAAAACATTAGAAAAGAAAATTATCAAAGAAAAAGCCCGCATTGACAAGACCCAGAGCATTAAGCAGATGAATTTGGATGCAGAAGATGAAGTAGTAATGGAAGTGCTTCGTGTAAAAGAATACGAGCGCAAGCCAATGACCGAGGAAGAGGCTATGATTCAGTTGGAGGAATTGGGACATCCATTCTTCCTCTATGAAAATGGCAACAATGGTAAGATAGAAGTAATCTACAAGAGAAAGGACAATGGTTACGGTATCATTCGATTAAAATAATCACAACCGATATATAAGGGAAACAAATAATAAAAGGGAGCCCACAACAGGCTCCCTTCGTTTTATTCTTTTACTCTGTTTACTAACCAAATACCGCAACATACTAAGCCAAGTGCAAGTATCAACTCGATTCCAAAGGAAGAGGTTTCGTTTAAAAATATAAAAGATAAAAGGACGCTGAAAATAGGGTTTGTAAAGGAATAAATAGCAACTTTGCCAACCGGATTGTTCTTTAAAAGAATGCCCCAAATGGAGTAAGCTACGGAAGAAATCAAAGCCAGGTAAAACAACAGTAAGCCAGAACGTAAAGACCAGCCGGTCAGCGTTCCTCCCATAAACAAACCTACGATAGTCATAATAATACCACCGATGATAAATTGATAACCGCTAAGCACTACCGGATTTTCCTTTTGAGAATACTTTTTGATCAGCGCGGATGAAAAAGCATAGGCGATAGCGGCGATTAAAATAGCACCTTCGCCACGGAAGGTAAATCCTCCTGACAGTCCGCTAGGATCAAAATTAATAACAATAACGCCGGCAAATCCGATAAGGCAGCCTAAAAATTTCTGAAAGGTCAGTTTTTCATAGCGGAATACAAGGCAAGCCAATACAATGGCGATAAAGGTTTGAGAACCATTGATAATGGCGGATTTTACACCTGTGGTGTATGCCAACCCCATGTAGAAAAAGATATATTGAAATACAGTTTGTATTAAGCTGAGTTTCCAAATCATTCCCCAGGATGTTTTTTGCGGAAATAAAGGCTTTCTTGCAATAAGACTACCCAAAATAGCAGCTTGGATACCTGCGATAATAAAACGTACACCGGCAAATAAGATTCTGGATGCAATGTCCCCGGCAGCAATACCAAACCATTCGTAACCGATTTTGATGGCAGGTGTTGCACTACCCCATAATAGGCAGCAAAGGCAAGCAAGGAGACCGATACCCCAAGGGGTAGTAACAAAAGATTTTTTTTGATTCATATTTATGTTCTCCAATGTATAAATAATTGTACGGCTGTTATTATATCATGAAAAAAACTTTTTTTAAAGGGAATTCTGCGTTATTTATCTGCGTAATACTAACGGGATTATTTCCAACGACACAACTTTGTGTTATAATAATTAAATACAAAGTAATAATTTGCCGGGAGATGTATAAGACGTTATGAATTTTTTTCATGTAAACAAGAAAAAACTTGCATTAGTGATTATTTGTTTAATTACAATAGGGTTCTGCATATCATTTTTTAATGAGTTAGATTTTGGTACAGACCCTTTTACTATGTTTAATTTGGGAATGGCAACAAAATTAGGTATATCCCTTGGAAATTGGCAGGCACTATTTAATGTTGTATTGTTTATATTTGTGTGGTTTTTTGCAAAGGAGCAGATTAGATGGGGGACCATTATTAGCCTGTTTTTGGTAGGATATAGTTTTGATTTTTTTAGCTGGGTAAACGGATATTGGATTCCGAAGCATTTCTTTGACACGCTGCTTAATCGTGTGCTGGTGGCCATTCCGATTATGATTATATTTATTGTGGCAGTATCGGTTTATGTGGCGTTGCAACAGGGGACGGCACCGTATGATGCAATTCCATTTGTGTTGTGCAAAATAAATCCTAAAATACCTTTTGAAGCGTGGAGAATAGGTTGGGATCTTACGATGTGTGTGTTAGGATTATTATTAGGTTCTAAAGCAGGTGTGGTAACTTTTATTATGGCATTTGCATTTGGGCCAACAATATCCTGGATACAAACACACGTAGTTTCTAAAATCTGGATAGAATAAACAAATTTATAATAGCAGGAGGTGCAGGATGAGACTTACATTTATAGGTGCAGATCATGAGGTTACGGGAAGCTGTCATTTAATAGAGGCTTGCGGCAGAAAAATACTGATAGACTGTGGTATGGAGCAGGGACCGGATTTATTTGAAAATCAACAGATTCCGGTGAAATCTTCTGAAATTGACTTTGTACTTTTGACTCATGCACATATTGACCATACAGGCAAGGTGCCTCTTTTGTGCAAGGAGGGCTTTCAGGGAGATATTGTTTCTACGTTTGCAACAGCAGACTTATGCAGTATTATGCTTAGAGATAGTGCGCACATTCAGGAATTTGAGGCAGAGTGGCGT
>JAZOSF010000147.1:0-9262 GCA_045657025.1 Lachnospiraceae bacterium
ATTGCATTTTGCTTTTATATGGTTGTGTACAATTTATCAATTTAACAATTTAAAATAATAAATTATTAAAAAGTCCTTGCAAAAAATTGTATACAGGTATATAATATTGTTTCGAAGTATAGGTAAAGGTGAGATGAAATGAGTTCAAAGACATTAATGTACATATTAAAAAGAATTGGATTAGCTATTTTAACTGTATGGGTAGTAATCACAGTTACATTTTTTGCAATGCGATTAATTCCTGGTGGCCCATTCACAGCAGAGAAGGCTATATCCGAAGCCGCACAGAAGTCCTTAGAGGCAAAGTATGGTTTGGATAAACCTGTTATAGAACAGTATTTTACTTATTTAAAAGATATCATTACCAAGTTTGATTTCGGCCCGTCTATTAAGCAGCGTGGTAGAATGGTAATTGATATTGTAATGGATGGTATGAAGACTTCAGCGAAGCTGGGGCTTATTGCCGCTTTTTGTGCTGCAATTGTTGGCATTATTTTGGGTGCAACAGCAGCATTGCGCAGAAATAAATTTATTGACCGATTAATCATGGTAGTAACTACCGCATGTGTTTCTATGCCTACCTTTATTATGGGTTCCTTATTCTTGATTTTATTTGCTGTAAAATTAAAGGTATTACCTGCCAACGGTGCGGCTGAAGGCGGTTTGATTTTACCGGTTGTTTCTTTGGCATTATACCCAATGGCATACATTACACGTTTGACAAGATCTTCTATGCTTGACGTATTAGGTCAGGATTACATCCGTACCGCAAAGGCAAAGGGTGTATCCGGCGCACGTATTATTTTTGGTCATGCATTAAAGAACTCTTTGATTCCGGTTATTACATACTTTGGACCAATGTTAGCGTATATTGTTACAGGTTCTTTAGTTGTTGAGAAGATTTTTGCTGTTCCGGGTATTGGCAGAGCGTTCGTAAATAGTATTACGGGCCGTGATTATACATTAGTTATGGGTACAACCATCGTATTGGCAATCTTGATTGTAGTGATGAACCTTTTGACAGATATTCTCTACAAGGTTGTAGACCCAAGAATTACGTTAGAGTAGGAGGAATGAAAATTGGATAAGAATGCTTTTAGCCTCCATACAGATTTAAGTATGTTTACGCCGGCTACAGAAGAAGAAAAGGCATATATGGTACAGATGAGACCATCCTCTACTTTCTTCAAAGACGGTGTTAAAAGATTATTAAAAAATAAAATTGCGACAATAAGTATGTTTGTCATTCTTTTTATCGCACTTGCTTCTATTATTATTCCATTTTTCTGGCCATACGGATATGAGCAGCAGTTGGGCATTACACCTGGTAAGCCGGTAGATGCTTCTTTTGCAAACTTAGCTCCGTTTGAATATGGCAGAACGGAATTAGCAAGAATTGAAGCGGGAGAAGAGGTGTTCCCTCACATATTTGGTACAGACTCTGCGGGTAGAGATTATTTTATCCGTGTAGTTTACGGTACACGTATTTCTTTGGCAGTTGGTTTCTTCGCAAGTATTATCGTATTGATTATCGGTATGACCCTTGGTTCTATTTCCGGTTATTGCGGTGGAAAAGTCGACTTGTTTATCATGCGAGTGGTGGATATTATTTATTCCCTGCCGGATATGTTGATGGTTATTTTGTTGTCCGTTATCTTTAAACAGATTCTGGGTGACGCCATAGAAGGAACGATTCTTGCAAAATTAGGTAGTAACATTATCAGTTTGTTCTGCGTATTTGCATTGCTTTACTGGGTATCTATGTCACGTATGATTCGTGGTCAGATTTTGTCCTTAAGAGAGCAGGAGTATGTACTTGCTGCAAAGGCAATGGGCGCAAAGGGCAGATGGATAATTTTCAAGCACTTAATTCCAAACTGTATTAGTGTAGTTATTATTTCTACTGCACTTCAGATTCCAAGTGCTATTTTTACAGAGAGTTATTTGTCTTTCTTAGGATTAGGTGTTAATGCACCGATGCCATCATTAGGTTCTTTGGCATCTGATGCGTTAAATGGTATTTCATCATACCCATATCGTTTGATCATCCCTGCGATTGTAATTTCTTTGATTGTTTTATCATTGAATTTATTAGGTGATGGCTTACGTGATGCATTCGATCCGAAGTTGAACGGTTAAGTAAGGAGTAGAGAATATGTCAAGATTATTAGAAGTTAATGATTTACACACCTCCTTCTTTACCGACGCGGGAGAAGTGAAGGCAGTAAATGGTGTTACTTTTTCTTTGGATAGAGGAAAAGTATTAGGTATTGTAGGTGAGTCCGGTTCCGGAAAAAGTGTTACAGCATATTCTATTATGCAGATTTTAGCTTCCAGAGGTAAAATCGTTGGCGGTAGCATTTTATTAGATGGCGAGGAATTAGTTGGTGCAGGCGAAAAGAAAATGCGTACCGTTCGTGGTAACAAAGTCAGCATTATTTTCCAGGATCCAATGACCTCTTTGAATCCAACCTACACAATTGGACGACAGCTGAAGGAGGCAATTTTGCTTCACACAGGTCGTAACAAAAAAGAGGCTTATGAGAGAGCAGTTGAAATGCTCCGGTTAGTAAATATCAACGAACCGGAAAAGCGTATGAAACAGTATCCGTACGAGCTTTCCGGTGGTATGAGACAGCGTGTTATGATTGCGATGGCTCTTGCTTGTGAACCTGATATTTTGATTGCGGATGAGCCTACAACGGCGTTAGACGTAACTATTCAGGCACAGATTTTAGAGCTGATGAAGGACTTACAGAAAGAACTCGGCATGGCAATCATTATGATTACACATGACTTGGGTGTTGTAGCACAGATGTGTGATGAAGTTATCGTTATGTATGCAGGGAGCATTTGTGAACGTGGTACTGCAGACGAAATCTTCTACAATCCAAAACACGAGTATACAAAAGGTTTGTTACGTTCTATTCCAACCGAAACAACAAACGGAAAGAAATTGGAGCCAATTACCGGTACACCAATCGACCTTTTGAATATGCCGGAGGGATGTCCTTTTGCACCTAGATGTGATGCTGCAATGAAAGTTTGTCTTTGCCAAAGTGCAGAGGAAATGCTTATCAACGAAGACCACGCTGCAGCATGCTGGATGAATGTAAAGGCAGGTGTTGTAAATGAGTGAGCAGAATAGACCACTGATTGAGGTTAAAAACCTTAAGCAGTATTTCAATATTAATATGGGCCTATTTAAAAGCAAACCTTTGAAGGCTGTAGATGATGTATCATTTACCATTAATAAAGGTGAAACACTTGGCCTTGTAGGAGAGTCCGGTTGTGGTAAAACAACCGTTGGTAGAACACTCCTCCATCTGTATAAGCCGACTTCTGGTGAAGTGTGGTATGATGGCAAACAGATTAAAACCGCAGAAGATGTACACGAGTTTAGAAAGAATGCGACCATGGTATTCCAGGATCCATATTCTTCTTTAAATCCTCGTATGACTGTATCTGATATTATCGGTGAACCTTTAGATGTACACAAGATATATCAGGATAAAAAGGCACGTGAAGAGCGTATCTTAGAACTTATGAGCCATGTAGGCTTAAACAGTGAACATGCGTCCAGATATGCGCATGAATTCTCTGGTGGTCAGCGTCAGCGTATCGGTATTGCAAGAGCGCTTGCAGTTGATCCGAAATTTATTGTTTGTGATGAACCGGTTTCTGCATTAGACGTATCTATTCAGGCGCAGGTTATCAATATGTTCGATGAACTTCAGGAAAAGTTAGGCTTGACCTATTTATTCATCGCACACGATTTATTGGTAGTTCGTCATATTAGTGACAGAATTGCCGTAATGTATTTAGGAAGAATGGTTGAGTTAGCAGATGCAGATGAAATCTACAACCACCCACTTCATCCTTACTCTAAGTCTCTATTATCTGCAGTTCCGATTCCGGATCCGAAGATTGCAAGAGAAAATAAACGTATTGTGCTTTCAGGAGACATTCCAAGTCCACTGAATGCACCGTCAGGCTGTCCGTTCCGTACAAGATGCGCTTATGCGACAGACAAATGTGCAGAATCAATGCCTGAATTTAAAGAAGTGTCCAAAGGACATTTCGTAGCATGTCATCGTATAGATGAAATCAATTAAAAGGAGGAAGAGATATGAAAAAATTATTATCTCTCATGCTTGCAACTGTTATGGCATTAAGCTTAGTTGCTTGCGGTGACACAAACGTGTCTACAGAAACAGGTGCTGCTAGTACAGAAACAGAAGTTACTGAAGCAGCAACAAGTCTTGCAGTATGTTTAGCAAGTGAACCTGCAACACTTGATCCAGCACTCAACTCTGCAGTTGATGGTGCAACAATGGTAGCTCACTTATTCTCTGGTCTTGCAAAATGGGCACAGGATGCTGAAGGCAATCTTGTAATCGTTCCAGACGCAGCTACTGAATTAGTAGAAGGTGTTACAAACGAAGACGGTACTGTAACATACACCTACACATTAAAAGACGGTTTGTTATGGTCTGATGGTCAGCCTGTAACAGCAGCTGATTTCGAATTTGCTTGGAAGAGAGCAGCAAGTGTTGAACTTGCAGCTGACTATGGCTATATGTTCGAAGTTGTTGATGGTTACGCAGACGTTTGGGCTGAAGAACCAGCAGCAGATGCAGCTTTAAATGTAACAGCATTAGATGAAAAAACTCTTGAAGTTACATTATCTAACGCAGTTGCATACTGGAATGAATTACTTGCATTCCCAACATACTATCCAGTTCGTGAAGATGTTGTTGCAAACGAAGCTTGGGCAACAGACCCAGCAACATATGTATGTAATGGTGCATACACAATTTCTGCTTGGGAACACAACTCTTTAATCACCTTAACAAAGAATGAAAACTATCATGATGCAGCAGCAGTTACAATGCCTACATTAGAGTTCTACTTATCTGATGATGCAGCTAACATGTTAACAAACTTTGAAAATGGTGCTTGGAAGTTAATCGATGATGTTCCTACAAATGAAATCGCTAACTTAAAGGTTAACTATCCGGATGAATTCGTTATCGCAGGCCAGATTGGTACATACTATGTATGCTGGAATGTAAACGAAGAAATTCTTCCAGAAGGTAGTGAATTAACTGGTGCAGAAGCAGAAGCAGCTAGAGCTGAAATCCGTAATGCATTTGGTTTATTATTCGACCGTAACTACATCGTAGAAGCTGTTGCTCAGGGTGGTCAGGTTCCTGCATCTTCTTTCGTTGCTATGGGTATGACAAATCCAGATGGTACAGAATTCTACAAGACAGCTGGTACAAGCGAAGAGTTTGATGGTTACTACAATGTAGCAGCAGATGCTTATGAAGCTAACTATGCTGCAGCATTAGAAACATTAAAGAAATACTACACATTTGATGAAGCAACAGGTATGTTTACAGATGTTCCTGCTTTAACATACCTTTACAACACATCTGAAGGTCACAAGGCAATCGGTGAATACTTACAGGCTGCATTAGCAGGCGTTGGTGTTACAATGAACTTAGAGAACCAGGAATGGGCTACTTTCCTTGAAACACGTAAGAACGGCGACTACTCTGTAGCTCGTAACGGTTGGGTAGCTGACTACAACGATCCAATCTGCTTCTTAGATATGTGGACATCTGTATCTGGTAACAACGATGTTCAGTATGGTAAGGGTGCACATACAGATCTTGCTATCTACGACCTTGACTTAACAGCTCTTGGTTACGATATTAAGGTTGAAGATGGTACATGGGCTGACACATACGATGTATTAATCGCAACAATCAAGTCTTGCACAGACAATGAAACACGTTACGCTTTAATGCACATTGCTGAAGACATCTTAATGTCTACAGGCTGTATCGTTCCATTATACTTCTACACAGACCTTTACATGATCGATGATTCTGTTAAGGGATTCTACTCTAACCCATTAGGTTACAAGTACTTCATGTACACAACAGTAGAATAAGTAATTGGAAGAAGTTTATTCTAAATAAGTTTTACAAGGCTGCACACTGACTCGGGTCGGTGTGTGGTCTTTTTTTATGCATATTAATTATAAAAACGTGAAATACTACATGGCAAAGACCCTGCGTGGATAAGGAGAATGGCATGGAAACGGAAAAGAGCCGGGATACCAATGGCGGCGACGTTAAAGAAAGAGACAACATATATGTGGTAGAGTTGGAAATGGAAGATTATAACAAGTCAGAAATACAGGTTTGCTTTAATAATGGATATCTGGTTATCACTGCGGAAAAACAGACATTTCCGACTCGAAGCAAACGTCAGGCGTTTTATATCGGATGTGGTGTGTCGCAAGATAACATCCGGGCTGCATTTCATAACGGAATATTAAAATGTATTATTCCGAAAGATGAAAAAAAAGAAGGATTGGGGCCGGTAGAAATCGAAATTATGTAAGGATTTTAGACATAGAGTTGAAAAATTTATGCGGAATACTGTATAATAAAAAAAATACATTGTTTACGTACCTTGGAGAGAAGTATGTAGATGATAGGAGTTTTTATGGAAACAAAGAAAAAACAATATTTACGGCTGATGGTACATGCCCTTGTTGCGCTATATGGCTTAGCATGCTTGTGGCTGTTTTATCAGCAATCCGTAGCAGACTTAACGATAGCAGGTGCAATTCCATATCAATCTGATTTACCGTTACATATTAGTATGATTGTAGAGGACGGATGGTATTACAGCTTTACAGCATATGCCTACAAGGTGTTACATGTACTGTTTGGCGGCACTACCATAGGCATCGCATTACTTCTTGCAGTGATTAGTGTGGCTACCATTTATGTTTCGGAGCAGGCAGTCTGCTATTTGGGCGGATGGCGCCAAAAAGGATGGCAGACGCTTATGTTTGCACTGTGCGCCAACTTGGTGATGCCAATCTGGATAGAATCCGTGGGCGCTTATCGTTATGTCAGCTATCAGTCTCCGAATATTTGGCACAATTCCACTTATATATGCATGAAGTTATTTGCGCTTGTGACCTTCCTTTATTACTTTAAGCTGGAGCGCAAGTATCGTGAAGGAATTACTTTAAAGGAATGGCTTGTTTTTGCAGTATTAAATGTAATTACAACGGGTATTAAACCAAGCTTTTTGCTGGCATTCTCTCCAATAGTAGGTATTTTCCTGCTGGCAGATTTATTGAAACGAGTACCGCTTAAGCGTATTTTTATTTTCGGTTCTGCCCTTCTTCCAAGCGGTGGTGTGGTGCTTTGGCAAAACGCAGTGCTTTTCGGCGCAGACACCGGAAATGGCATGACCTTGAATCCGTGGTACACCTTTTCCTTGCATGCAGACCATCCTAAGGTTGTGGTAATTTTATCTGCTGCTTTTTGCGGAGTAGTTGTTTTGGCTACCTTGAAGGATGTATTCAAGGACAAAAAGTACTTGTTTGTCATTCTGATGGCGATGCTTGGTTTTATGGAGGCTCTTTGCCTGGTGGAAAGCGGCAATCGTTCCGTGGACGGCAATTTCCTTTGGGGCTATAGCTTCTGTTTGTTTGTGCTGTTCTTGTATACAGGAATCAAGTGGTTGCAATATCCTAGAAAAAATTATCTTCAAAAGTGTATTTTGGCCGGAATGACGTTAGTTTATTGGCTGCATTTATATTGCGGAACAGAGTTTTTCATTCGCTTGGTGTGTGGCGAAAGCTACTGGATGAAGTGATAATAGAGGGGCAAATATGAATTTTTCGATTGAAAATGATTTAAAAGAGCATATGGAGCGCACCGGGAAGAAGCACATTGTTATTGAAGTCGTAACGGCAGACACATCAGATATTGAGATTTCGGAATTGCACGTATATTTGGCAGATGATAAGCAAGCCGAGTTTTTAAAAGCCAAAAAGCGTTTTCGCGGTAAAGAAATGGAATTTGGGGAAGTATTACTTCCGGCATTTCCGTTGCAATATAAGGAAGAAGTGCGATTTTGGCTGAAAAAGGTTTTGTTTTTCAAAATGGTTGGTTATGAGGGAGTCAAAATATAATTTTCTAGTTACAAAGCAAATATTGTATGGTACAATTTGGGTATAAATTTGGCAAAAGTTGTTATAGAAAGGGTTTAGAGAAATGAGTGCGAACAGAACATTTGATTTAATCGCATTAGGCGAAATTATGTTGCGTTTATCTACCAGTGAGAACGAAAGATTACAGCGTCATGATAATCTTCGTAAAAGAACCGGTGGTGCGGAATTAAATACTGCAGCAGGTGCGGCAGCATTGGGTTTAAAAACGGCAGTTATTTCTAAGTTGCCGGATAACGACTTGACAACTTTTGCAAGAAACCGTATTCGATTCGGTAATGTAAATGACCAGTATATTGTATTTGACAAAACTCCGGATGCACGTATGGGCGTATATTTTTATGAATATGGCGCATATCCGCGTAAACCTAGAATTATTTACGACAGAAAAAACAGTTCCGTAAACAAAATTTCTATAAATGATTTCGATGATTCCTTATATACCCAGGCAAGATGCTTCCATACCAGCGGTATTACGTTAGCTTTGAGTCAGAATTGTCGTGATACAGCTATTGAGATGATCAAACGTTTCAAGGCACAGGGCACCTTGATTTCCTTTGACGTAAACTTCCGAGGTAATTTATGGACCGGTGCAGAAGCAAAAGAGTGTATCGAAGCAATTTTACCATACATTGATATTTTCTTCTGTTCAGAAGATACGGCGCGCCTTACATTTTTGAAGGAAGGCGATGTTAAGTCTATTATGAAAGAGTTTGCAAAGGAATATGATTTGAAGATTGTTGCATCCACACAGCGCATTGTACATAGTCCGAAGAGTCACACATTTGGTTCTATTATTTACAATGCAGAGGAAGACAAATATTACGAGGAAGAGCCATATCGTAATATTGACGTGGTTGACCGCATCGGTTCCGGTGATGCGTACATTTCCGGTGCATTATATGGTTTGTTGAAGCATGATATGGACTGCAGAAAGGCATTAGAATATGGTAATGCTTGCGGTGCAATGAAAAATACAGTGCTTGGCGATTTACTGGTTTCTGACTTAAAAGAAATTGATGCCATGATTAAAGACCATCAGACAACGGGTCGCGTTTCTGAAATGGAACGTTAAGACAGATAGGAGCTATACATGAGACGAGACAAAGTAAATTATTATTTGGATTTGGCGGAGGCAGTTGCCCAAAGAGGAACCTGTCTGCGTAGATTATATGGAGCTGTTATTGTAAAGGATGACGAAGTTATTTCCACAGG